>NZ_FPKK01000001.1:0-382585 GCF_900119645.1 Pseudomonas sp. NFACC43 | reverse complement strand
TCGATCAGGCGGTCGGAGCCACCTTCGGCGACGCGGTTTTCAATCAGTCGATCAGAGCCGCCTTCGGCAACGACCGGGTGGGAAGAGGCGGCGAATGCGTTGGCTGCCAGGACCGAAAAAGCGAGGCTGAGGATGACTTGGCGTTTCATGATGGTGTGCTCCGGGGGTGCAGTGGGTTGGTGTGGGGCCATTGTTGCGCCGGGCAATCATCAAGAGAACTTCATTGACATGATGGTGAACATCGATGGCGGTGATACCTGGCGGGTGGATAGGCAGGTCGTCCGCGAGGTGGAACATCCCATGACCCGGAATGCTCTATCGACTGAACCCTTCCAGGAGGCAGGCTCATGTATCAGTTATTCGGCCACAGACAATCCGGTTCCTCGGCCGTGGAAGTCGCGTTGAACCTGTGTGGCGTGCCTTATCGGCGGATCGATGCCTATTCGACCGAAGACAACGAGGCGACAAAGCGACTCGAGGCGTTGAACCCACAGAAACAGGTGCCCACCCTGCAATTGCCGGATGGCTCGGTGCTGACCGAGGCTGCGGCGATTCTGATTCACCTGGGGCTGACCTTTGCGGACTCGAAGCTGCTGCCCCAGGAGCCGATGGCGCGTGCTCAAGCCATACGGGGCCTGGTCTATATCGCCGCCAATTGCTACACGCCCATTGGCATCATCGATTTCCCGCAGCGTTGGCTCACCGAAGCGGACGAGGCGACCCGGCAGCAATTGGTGACGGGCACCCGCCAACGCCTGTATCGCAACTGGGCGCTGTTTGCCGACCAGTTTGCGGCGCAGCCGTACTTCAGCGGTGCCGAGCCGGGGGCACTGGACATTCTTGCCGCAGTCATCACCAAGTGGGTCGGAACGCGGGAGGCCATGCGCGACATGCGACCTGAGTTCCATGGGGTACTTGAGCGCATCGACCAGCATCCGCGCATTGCGCCGGTACTGTCGTTGCACTGGCCGTAAGAAAGCAGGCTTGCGGCCCGGGAACCAGGCGCTTCATCCGCTCATGGGCAGGCTTGGAGGTTCACCGCCCGCACGACCAGGTCGACGAATTGGCGGATGTTGTTCTGGTGGGCAATCACCAGATCGTCGATGGTGTTTCCCGCAGGGGTCTGCAGGGAGCTGCGGCAGATGAGCGCAGGGTTCTCGTTGCCTGGGCTGCGCAAGCGCCATTGCACATCCATTCGGGCGTATTGGCCAGGAATCGAATCGAAGCGTTGCACGTCCACCCGCAGCAGTCCCTTGGGCGCGCCAGGGTTGCTCAACTGTTCCTCCAGGCTGCTGCGCAACTCGTCCGCCAGGCTGGCCCCCCACCATTCGGTTTCCAGGATCGCCAGCCCGCTGTTGCCCTGGCGAATGACCATCTGGGTGCGATCCACCTGGGGCGGAACGCTGACCTGTTCGAGGCGGATATCCACCTGGGCGTGCCGTTGGCTCATCGGCTGGGCCGGGCTCAGCGTGTGGTAATGAACCGGGTCGCTGCGACAGGCACCGAGCAGCAGCGCCACGGCAACCACGGTGAGTTTCAGCATCGACGGCATGGGGCGGGCTCCTGTAGTCATTCGTTCACCGGCAACCTGAGGTTCTGCGCCGGGGCATCCTTGGGACGGCCGCGCAGCAGCGATTCGGGGTGGCGGCTCAGGTAGTCGGACAGTTCACGCAGCGAGCGTGACATGCGCCCCAGGTCGTCCAGGGTCTGGGTCAGTTGCTCGCGTTGCGGCGAATCCTCGGCCAGGGTGGAGTTGGCCGATTGCAGGGTCTTGCTCACGTCCTGCAAGGTGTTCTGCACGCTTGGCAAGGTCTTGCTGTTGAACTGGGCCAGGCCTTTGCGCAGTTCCACCAGGTTGCCATCCAGGTTGCTGGCGATGCTTTCCAGCGGCAACTTGTCGATCCGTTCGACCACCGACTGCAGTTGTTCCTGCAATTGCTGCAGGCTGCCGGGGATGGTGGGGATGCGGATCGGACGGGCGGAAGGGTCGAACGCGACTTTTTCGGCCTTGGGGTAGAAATCCAGCGAGATGTACAACTGCCCGGTCAGCAAATTGCCGCTGCGGGCCTGGGCGCGCAGCCCTCGTTCGACGAAGCTGCCCATCAGGCGGGCTGATGCGGCTTCGTCCTCGGGGTTGTGATTGAGTGCCTTGAGCAGCTTCTCGTGGGCTTTGCCCAGGCGCTGGGGATAGATCACCACGCCGACGTTGATGGGAAAGCTGCGCTGCTTCTCGTCAAAATCCAGGTTGATGGCGACCACCCGGCCAACCTCCACGCCAAGGAATTCGACCGGCGCGTTGACCCGCAGGCCGCGCAGCGCCTGGTCGAAGCGCAGGGCCAGGTATTGTGGCTTGCCACTGGGCGGCGCCAGGGCGCTTTGCTGGTCGGCGAACAGCTCGAAGTTCTTGTTTTCGGCGGCCGGCGTATCGTTGGGGCTGTATTCGGGAGCCCTGAAGGCGATGCCTCCTACCAGCAATGCCGAGAGCGACTCGGTCCTGACGGCGAAGCCGTTGGCGCCCACGTTCAGGTCAACGCCGCTGACATTCCAGAACCGGGTGTTTTCGGTGACGTAGGCGTCGTTCGGCGCATTGATGAACACCTCGATGTCGACGCCCTTGCCTTCGGCGTCCAGGGCGTAGGACACCACCTGGCCCACCGGGATCTTGCGCAGGTACACCGGCGAGCCGATGTCCAGGGAACCGAGGTCCTGGGAGTGCAGGGTGAAACGCTTGCCCGGTTCGCCGTAGGTGATCGGTGGCGGTGCCTCCAGACCGATGAACGACTTGGCGCGCACTTTCGAATGACCCGCGTCGGCCCCGATGAAATCCCCGGACAGCAAGGTGTCTATCCCGGAAATGCCGCCCGCACCGATCCGCGGCCGTACGACCCAGAACACCGAGTCTTCGTGGGTGAAGGTCTCGGCTGTCTTGTTGAGCTTGACCGTGGCGGTGACATTTTTCTGGTCTTCGCTCAGTTGCACATCGGTGACCTGGCCGATGACCACGTTGCGGTATTTCACCGGGGTCTTGTTGGCGGTCAGGCCTTCGCCGGTCTTGAAGGTGATGGTGATGGTCGGGCCTTCCTGCAGCCAGTTATGGACCACCAGCGATACCCCTACCAGCACTGCGATGATCGGCACGATCCAGACCAGCGACACCGACCAGCGTCGGGTGGTGACATGGCCGCGGCCCGGTGCCGGCGTCTGTCCGTCAGTGACTTGCGACTTCATCCATGGCCTCCTCGTTCGATGGGGTATCCCAGATCAGCCGCGGGTCGAAACTCATGGCCGACAGCATGGTAAACAGCACCACGAGGCCGAAGAACAGGATCCCCGGTCGCGGTTCGATATCGCTCAAGGCCTGGAACTTCACCAGCGCGGCCACCAACGCCACCACCAGCACATCGAGCATGGACCAGTAGCCGATGACTTCCACCAGGCGGTACAGCTTGGCCCGCTGCACCTGGGCCCAGTCGCTGCGTCGTTGCACGGTGACCAGCAGCAGCGTGAGCACCACGAACTTGATACCCGGCACGGCGATGCTGGCAATGAAGATGATCAGGGCAATGTCCCAGGCACCGCTGTGCCAGAACTCGATGACACCGCTGATGATCGTGCTGTCGGCACCGTCCCCGAGCATCCGGGTATTCATCACCGGCAGCATGTTGGCCGGAATATAGAACACCATCGCTGCCAGCATATAGGCCCAGGTGCGGGTGAGGGCGTCGGGTTTGCGTCGATGCAGGACGGCATCGCAACGCGGGCAGCGCTCGGGCTCGTCGCTCATGTCGCAGGCCAGGCCGCAGCCGTGGCACAGGCACAGGTTCAGGTCGGCCGCCATGGGCGGTGTCTGACGTGGTGCGCCGTTCACAGGCTGTCCCACAGGTCGCGGACATCGCGACCGGCGATCCGGATGATCAACAGGCTCAGGGCCGCCAGGGCGAACAGGCCGATGCCGGGTAACACATCCAGTATCCCGGCGAGCTTGATCACCGCCACCAGCGCACCCAGCAGGCAGACCTCGAGCATGCTCCATGGCCGCAAGGTTTCCAGGCCGCGCATGCACAGGTTGAAACCGGGCGCCCGTCGATTGGCATGGGCGTAGCCCAGTACCCAGAGCAAAAGCGCCAACTGGAAGGCCGGGGCGACGATGATCGCCACCGCCGTCACCAGGGCGATGAAGGCAATCGGTCCCTGGCTCAGGGCTACGATGGAGTCCCACAGGGTAGCGCTGTTGCTCAGGCCCTGGAGACGAATGCTCATCACCGGATAGATGTTGGCGAACGCCCACAGCACCGCCGCCGTGATGCTCAAGGCCAGGCGTTTTTCGACGGTCAGGCTGTTGTAGCGCTGGATCACCGCGCCACATCGCACGCACGAGGCTTTCTGGTGCGCGACGAGCACCACCGGCTCGTATACCGCATCGCAATGTTCGCAGATGATCAATCGCTGGGTATCGGCCATCGGGATGCTCGGCAGAAATTCTCTAGACTATAGATGGTCATCGAGCACGAGCAACCCGCAAGGCCGAAGTCATTCGCCGCGAATGTACTGTTCCAGCTGGCGAATCAGATCGGCCTGTTCGGCAATGGCTTCCTTGACCAGGTCGCCGATGGAGAGCAGGCCGACGAGCTTGCCATCCTCCACCACCGGCAAGTGCCGCAGGTGCTTCTCGGTCATGATGCTCAGGCAGGTCTCGACGTTCTGGTGCGGGTCGATGGTGATCACGGGCGACACCATGATCTCGCTCACCCGGGTGCCCACCGATGAGCGGCCATGCAGGACCATTTTGCGCGCATAGTCGCGCTCGCTGATGATGCCCAGCACTTCGTCGTTCTTCACCACCAGCAAGGCGCCGACATTCTTTTCGGCCATGCGCATCAGGGCCTGCAACACCATGTCGTCCGGGGAGACGGTGTGTACTTGCTGGTTCTTCTCGTCTTTCATCCGGAGCAACTGTGCGACGGTTTTCATGGCGGGCCTCGGGTGTTGTTCTTGTGCGGGTAGTGGGGGTCGGAAAAGTTGCGCGGGCACTTTTCGTTCAGTGCTTAAAGAATCGTAGACCCAACGACGCAGAGCAAGCGATAAAGCGGCGGCCAATCGTCCAAAAGCGTCATGGCCGGTGAATTCGCCTGTCCTTGCGCCATTGTGGCGAGGGGATAAATCCCCTCGCCACAGGTAGAATCCGGCTACACGCATGATTCGAGGTTGCAGCGGTGGATTTACAGCAGGGCTTCGTCCTGACCCGGCATTGGCGCGATACCCCGGCCGGCACCGAAGTCGAGTTCTGGCTGGCGACCGACGCCGGCCCCCGGCGCGTGCGCCTGGCGATGCAGCCGTCGGTGGCGTTCGTGCCGCAGGTCCAGGGGGGGCAGGCGCAAGCGCTGCTGCAGGGAGAGAAGGACGTCGAATTGCGCCCCCTCGATCTGCTGGATTTCGAGCATCGCCCGGTGCTGGGCCTGTATTGCCGGCAACACGCCCAGTTGATGCGGCTCGATACCACCCTGCGTCGTGCCGGCGTGGAGGTGTTCGAGGCCGACATCCGGCCGCCGGAGCGCTACCTGATGGAGCGCTTCATCACCGCGCCGGTCTGGTTCGGCGGCACGCCGAGTGCCGACGGCCTGCTGCTCGATGCGCAGATGAAGCCGGCCGCGCAATACCGTCCCACCTTGCGCCTGGTGTCCCTGGACATCGAAACCACCGCCCAGGGCGAGCTCTATTCCATCGCGCTGCAAGGCTGCGGCGAACGACAGGTGTACATGCTCGGCCCGCCCAATGGCGATGACAGTGGCGTGGACTTCCAGCTTGAATACTGCGAGTCCCGCACGCTGCTGCTCAAGAGGCTCAATGACTGGTTCGCTCGCTTCGACCCCGACGCGATCATCGGCTGGAACCTGGTGCAGTTCGATCTTCGTGTGTTGCATGAGCATGCCCGGCGGCTGGCCGTGCCGTTGCGCCTGGGGCGAGGCGGGGAAGAGATGCAATGGCGCGAACACGGTGCGCGCAACAATCACTTCTTTGCCTCGGCGGCCGGACGACTGATCATCGACGGCATCGAGTCCCTGCGTTCGGCGACCTGGAGTTTCCCCTCGTTCAGCCTGGAAAATGTCGCCCAGACGCTGTTGGGGGAGGGCAAGTCCATCGATAACCCCTATCAGCGCATGGACGAGATCAATCGCATGTTCGCCGAGGACAAACCGGCCCTGGCCCGCTACAACCTCAAGGACTGCGAGCTGGTGACGCGGATTTTTGCCAGGACCGAACTGCTCAAGTTCCTGCTGGAGCGCGCCAGCGTCACCGGCCTGCCGGCGGATCGCAGCGGCGGTTCGGTGGCGGCCTTCACGCACTTGTACATGCCGCTGATGCACCGCCAGGGGTTCGTTGCGCCGAATCTTGGCCAGCGTCCGCCCGAGGCCAGTCCGGGCGGCTTCGTGATGGATTCCCAGCCGGGACTCTATGAATCGGTCCTGGTGCTGGACTACAAGAGCCTGTATCCGTCGATCATCCGCACCTTCCTCATCGACCCGGTGGGCTTGATCGAAGGCCTGCGCCACCCCGACGATAGCGAGTCGGTCCCGGGCTTTCGCGGCGCCCGGTTCTCGCGCACCCGCCATTGCCTGCCGTCCATCGTGGCGCGGGTCGCCGAAGGCCGGGAAACCGCCAAGCGCGAACACAACGCGCCGTTGTCCCAGGCCTTGAAGATCATCATGAACGCTTTCTACGGGGTGCTCGGTTCCAGTGGCTGTCGCTTCTTCGATCCGCGGCTGGCCTCGTCCATTACCTTGCGCGGCCACCAGATCATGCAGCAGACCCGGCAGTTGATCGAAGCCCGAGGGCATGTGGTGATCTACGGTGATACCGATTCCACCTTCGTCTGGCTGCGCCGTGCCCACGATCAGGAGGAGGCGACCAGCATCGGCCGGGAACTGGTGGCCTACGTCAACCAGTGGTGGCAAGCGCATGTGCGTGATACGTTCGGCCTGGAGAGTGCGCTGGAGCTGCAGTTCGAAACCCATTTCAAGCGTTTCCTCATGCCCACGATCCGCGGGGCCGAGGAGGGCAGCAAGAAACGCTACGCCGGTCTGGTGACCCGCGCCGACGGCAGCGACGAGATCGTCTACAAGGGATTGGAGGCCGTGCGCACCGACTGGTCGCCCCTGGCCCGGCAATTCCAGCAAGAGTTGTACGAGCGGATTTTCCACCGCAAGCCGTATCAGGACTACGTGCGCGATTATGTCCAGCGCACGCTGGCCGGGGCGTTCGATGACCGGCTGGTCTACCGCAAGCGCCTGCGCCGCCCCCTGGACGACTACGAGCGCAATGTCCCGCCCCACGTTCGGGCCGCCCGCATCGCCGACGAGCACAACGAGCGCCAGGGCCGTCCGCGGCAATACCAGAGTGGCGGCTGGATCAGCTATGTCATCACCGTTGCCGGTCCCGAGCCCCTGGAGACCCGTAGCGCGCCCATCGATTACGACCACTACGTGACCAAGCAACTGCAACCGGTGGCGGATGCGATCCTGCCGTTCGTGGGGGATGACTTCATGACCCTGGTGGGCGGGCAGATGGGGCTGTTCTGAGCAGACTGCCCGGACGATGCGGATTCGCGAATCGACACGACATCTCAGTCGTCCTCATGCAAGCGGATGCCGCGCATGTGCAGCAGGTGAGGTACCGCCAGTACCAACAGGGTCAGGGCAAGGAAGGTGGCCGAAATGGGTTGAGTCAGGAACACCGTCCAGTCGCCCTGGCTGATGGACAGCGCGTTGCGCAGTTGTTTCTCGGCCATCGGCCCCAGCAGCATGCCGACGATGACCGGCGCCACGGGAAAATCGAAACGCCGCATCAGCACCCCGCCCCAACCGATCGCCAGCATCAGCAGCAGGTCGAACGAGGAATGACGCATGCCGTACACGCCGATGGAGGCGAATACCAGGATGCCCGCGTTGAGATAAGGCCGGGGAATCTGCAACAGCTTGACCCACAGCCCCACCAGGGGAAGGTTGAGCACCAGCAGGATCAGGTTGCCGATGTACAGCGACGCCACCAGCGTCCAGACCAGCTCACCGGACGTCTGGAACAGCATCGGGCCCGGCTGCAGGTTGTAGTTCTGGAACGCTGCCAGCAATATCGCCGCGGTGGCCGAGGTGGGGATGCCCAGCGTCAGCAGGGGAACCAGCGAACCCGTGGCGCTGGCGTTGTTGGCCGCTTCGGGGCCGGCCACGCCCTCGATGGCGCCCTGGCCCTTGCTGGCGGCGAAATCCTGCGGATGCTTGCTCAACTTGCGTTCCGCCGAATAGGACAGGAAGGTAGGGATTTCCGCGCCCCCGGCCGGGATGGAACCAAAGGGAAAGCCGATCAGGGTTCCCCTGATCCAGGCGGGGACGGAGCGTTTCCAGTCGGCCCGGGTCATCCACAACGATGTCATGCGGTGCCGCCCTGCGGACTCTTCCTGTTGATAGAGCAGGCTGTACAAGGCTTCGGCCACGGCGAACAGGCCAACCGCCACCAGGACCACTTCGATGCCATCGACCAGTTCGGGCACACCCAGGGTGTAGCGGGCGATGCCCGAGGTCGAGTCCAGGCCGATCAGGCCGATGGTCAGGCCGATGCCCAGCGACGCGAAACCTCGCAGCATCGACGCACCCAGGACCGCCGATACCGTGGTGAACGACAGCACCAGGATGGCGAAATACTCCGCCGGCCCGAATCTCAGCGCCAGGGTTGCCACGACGGGGGCGAACAGGGTCAGCAACACGGTGGCGACGGTCCCGGCGAAGAACGAGCCGATGGCGGCCGTGGCCAGGGCGGGCCCCGCGCGCCCGTTGCGGGCCATGAGGTTGCCCTCCAGGGCGGTGATCATGGAGGACGACTCCCCCGGGGTATTGAGCAGGATGGAGGTGGTCGAGCCGCCGAACTGGGCGCCGTAGTAGATCCCGGCGAACATGATCAAGGCCCCGGTAGGGTCGACCTTGGCGGTAATCGGCAACAGCAGGGCCACCGTCAGCGCCGGTCCGATACCTGGCAGCACGCCGATGGCCGTGCCCAGCAGGCAGCCGATGAAACCCCATGCCAAGTTGACCGGGTCCAGCGCCGAAGCGAAACCCGAGGCCAGGCTCAAGAGAATATCCACGGCGTTATCTCCTTCGACTCAGGTCAGATCCAGGCGTTGACGAGGGGAGGCAGCGCGACCCCCAGCCCGGTGTTGAACAGCCAGTAGATCGGCAAGGTCAGGGCGATGCCGATGGCCAGGTCGCGCAAGGGATGCCGGCTGCCGAACCCACGGGCGGCGCAGGCGAACAGCAGGGCGGCGGCCAGTACGAAGCCGATGACATCGATGAGCAGCGCGATGGCCAGGATGCCGGCGGTCACCCAGGCCGCTCCCGGCTTTGCGCCGACCCGCGCACCGCTGGCCTTGCTGTCTGTCGACAGGTCACGAAAGCCCCCGGTGATCGCCTGGTAGCTCAGCAGCACCCCCACGCCGCCCAGGAAGGCGGCGACGGCGCAGGGATAGACGTGGGCCCCGAGGATGACGAAGCCCATTTCGGGGGGAAATCGCAAGGCGCCGATGGCCAGGACCGAGCCAATGGCAATCACGCCGAGGCCGATTGCCAGTTGAGCCGGCACAATCCCGTTCGGACGAGCCATGTCAGAGCAGCCCGACCTTGACCAGCATGGCGCGCAGGCGGGCATGCTCCTCATCGACGAATTTGCCGAATTCGTCGCCGGTCAGAATGCTCTGGGTCCAGGCGTTGGCCTTGATGTTCTCCTGCCAGATATTGCTGTGGGTGGCGGCCATGACCGCGTCGGTCACTTCCTGGCGCTGTGCCGGCGTCAGGTTTGCCGCGCCGTAGACACCGCGCCAGTTACCGATGACCACGTCATAGCCGTTCTCCTTGAGGGTGGGGGCATCGATGCCTTCTACGCGGTTGGGGGCGCCAATGGCCAGCAAGCGGAACTGCTTGGACTGCACGTACTTGGCCAGCTCGGCGTACCCGCCGGTGATCACCGTGATATGTCCGCCCAAGGTGGCGGCAACCACTTCGCCGCCACCGGCGTAGGCGACGTAGTTCACCTGGTTGACCGGGACGTCCATCTTGCCGGCCAGTTCCGCGATGCCGATGTGGTCGATGGAGCCCTTGGAGCCGCCGCCCCACTTGATGCTGGAAGGGTTGGCCTTGAAGTCCTTGAGCAGGTCTGCGAGGTTTTTGTAGGGCGAGTCCTGGCGGACGGCAAGCACGTTGTACTCCGTGAACAGCCGGGCGATGGGGGTCACATCCTTGAGGGTGATCTGGGGCTTGTTCTGCTCCACGGCCGTGACCATGATCGCGCCCACCACCAGCAGGGCGTTGGGGTCACCCTTGCTGCCGTTGGCGAACTGCGCCAGGCCCAGGGTGCCACCGGCGCCCCCCTTGTTTTCGAAGGTGACGGATTTGGCGCTTTTGGCCTCGACCAGGGCCTTGCCGAGAATCCGTGCGGTCTGGTCGTAGCCCCCGCCCACGGAGCCAGGGGCCATGAACTTGACGGTGTCCAGCGCAAGGGCCGGTGTGGCGAGCGTGGTGACGCCAAGGGCTGCGGCAATGCAGATGCAACGGCTGAATCGACGGACTGTCGTGAACATGAATTTCTCCCCAGACTATTGTTTTTGTGAGTACCGGTAAGTCCAGCCTAGCAGCGCCGCCGGATTTCGGAGGGGAGTCATGAAACCTGTTGCGAAGTCAGCCGTTGCCTGTCACCCAGGGCGAAAGGGTGAGCACCGCGACCGGCAGGGCAAGGGCGGCGATCAGTGTCTGGCCGGCGATGATGCCGGCCATCAATGGGGCATCACCGCCCATTTGCCGGGCCATGATGTAGGACGAGGAGGCGGTCGGCAGCGACTGGAACAGCAACACGGCAATCGCTGCGTCGCCCTGCAGGCCAACCAGGCGGCAGGCGATCAGGGTCACGGCCGGCATGATGATGAATTTGGTGAACGAGGACATGCCGATGGGCTTGAGCCAGGCCCGGGCCGTTTTCAGTTCCAGGGCGGCCCCGACACACAGCAGGCCCAGCGGCAGCGAGGCCTGGCCGAGCGCCTTGAGCACGGCGTCCGCTCCCGGCGGGAGCCCCGTACCGGTGCCTTGCAGAAGGATGCCCGCCGCGCACGCCAGTATCAGCGGGTTCGTCGCCAACTGCCTGGCCACCCGCTTCAGCGGTAGCCGTCCGCCTGGGCCAAAACGGGCGAAGATCAGTACGCAGAGGATATTCACCGTCGGTACGATCGCCGCATTCGCCACCGCCGCCAAGGCAATGCCCGAGGTGCCGAACAAACCTGCCGCCGCAGAGACGCCGACATAGTTGTTGAAGCGCACGCCACCCTGGAACACCGAGGTAAAGGCCGCATCAGTGCCTTGGAACAGGCGCCGCGAACCCGCCAGCAGCATCGCTACCGTGACAGTCGACATCACCAGCGCCACGAACATCTCGCGTACCGGCACCTCGCTCAGTTGAGCGGTGGCGAGGCCATGGACGAACAGCGATGGCAACAAGACGTAGTAACCCAGGCGTTCGGCCTGCGGCCAGAAACTGTCGGCCAGGAAGCCCGATTGCCTGAGCCAGGCCCCCAGGGCGATCAACAGTGCGATGGGAAACAGGGCGAGCAGCAACGCTAACGTCATCTTGCATCCACCGGTCAGTCAGGAAAAGGAACAGGTGCGGTAATGTTCCTTCGAAAGAGGATCAATGAAAATTGCGTCCAGAGCCTGGCTTCAAACCATCGCCAGCCGTTGCTTGCCTCGGGGTTGCGCAAAGATCAGGTCGAGGGCGGTGAAGTCCTGGGGTTCGAGCCTCAGGTTCGCCGCTTCGGCGTTCAGGCGCACGTGTTCCGATTGCACGGCCTTGGGGATGGCGATGACGTTGTCCTGGCGCAGTAACCAGGCCAGGGCAACCTGGGCCGGGGTTGCCCCATGACGCTCGGCGATCTGCGCCAGGGTGTGGTCCTTGAGCAGACGTCCGCCCTGGCCGACCGGGCAGTACGCCATGATCGGCATGGATGATCGCTGGCACCAGGGCAGCAGGTCGTATTCGATGCCGCGTTCTTGCAGGTTGTACAGCACTTGATTGGTGGCGCAGGCAGGGGAGGCCAGTTCCTCAAAGTCCGCGACGTCGAAGTTCGATACGCCCCAGCGGCCGATCTTGCCTTCCTCGCGCAGGCGTTCGAAGGCCTCGACGGTCTCTTCCAGTGGATACTGGCCGCGCCAGTGCAGCAGGTAGAGGTCGATGTAGTCGGTGTCGAGCCGCCGCAGGCTGCGTTCGCAGGCGAGGGGGATCCCCTTGCGGCTGGCGTTGTGTGGGTAGACCTTGCTCACCAGGAACACTTGGTCCCGCAGGCCGATGATCGCTTCGCCCACCACCGTCTCGGCGCCACCCTCGGCATACATTTCCGCCGTGTCGATCAGGGTCATGCCCAGCTCGATGCCCAGGCGCAGGGCCGCGACCTCCTTCTTGTGCTGGGACGGCTCCTCTCCCATGCGCCAGGTGCCTTGGCCGATGACGGGTACCGACACGCCAGCCAACTCCAGAGTCTTCATGCCTGTCTCCTATGTGCTTGAACATCAGACGTGTGGCAGCAGGATAGACCAAGTGTTCTGGTGGATCGACGGGAGGCCTGCGCCATTCCCTTTCGCAGCGAGACTCGCCCCCACACGCCAGGCGGCGGATGTGGGAGCGATCGGGGGGCGGCTTACTTGGCGGAGAACTTCAGCACCATGGTCTGGGTGTAGGTCTGGCCCGGATCGAGCCGTGTCGAAGGGAAATTCGGCTGGTTGGGCGAGTCGGGGAAGTGCTGGGTTTCCAGGGTAAACGCGCCCCAATGCGGGTAGGTCTTGCCTTGCTTGCCCTTGACCGTGCCGTCGAGGAAGTTGCTGGTGTAGAACTGTACGCCAGGCTCGGTGGTATAGAGCTGCAGGCGCCGTCCCGATTGCGGGTCGTAGACATCGGCGGCCGGTTTGCTCACATCACCCTTGGCGTCCAGGACCCAGTTGAAGTCGAAGCCACCCTGTTTCGGTTCGGCGAACTTGAGCTGTGGATGGTCAGCCTTGATATGGGTGCCGATGGCGATGGGCTTGGTGAAGTCCATCGGGGTGCCTGCCACGGGGGCCATTTCACCGGTAGGGATGAGCTTGCCGGTCACGGGCGTGTAATGGCTGGCGTGGAGTGTCGCCACCTGTTTGAGGATGTCGCCGTTTCCGGCCCCGGCGAGGTTGAAGTAGCTGTGGTTGGTCAGGTTCAGCACCGTGGGCTTGTCGGTGGTGGCCTGGTAGTCGATACGCAGTTCGTTCTGTTCGTTGAGGCTGTAGGTGACGTCGGTCTTCAGCGCGCCGGGGAAGCCCATCTCGCCATCGGCCGACAGGTACGTGAGGGTCACCCCCACCGAATCCTTGCCGTCATGGGGCACGGCCTTCCACACTCGTTTGTCGAAGCCTTGCGGCCCGCCGTGCAGGGAATTGCCATGGTCGTTCTGCGGTACCTGATAACGCTTGCCGTCCAGCTCGAAGGCGCCATCGGCCAGGCGGTTGCCGAAGCGGCCGATGGTGGCGCCGAAATACACGCTGCCGTTTTTCTGATAACCCTGGACGTCGTCGAAACCGAGTACTACGTCGGCGGCCTTGCCGTTTTTGTCCGGCACGACCAGCGACTGGAGTATTGCGCCGTAGGTGATCACGGTGGCTTGCATGCCATGGCTGTTGCGCAGCACATACTTCTCGACCGGAGAGCCATCATCGGTCTTGCCGAACGGGCCGTGTTCATTGGTCAGGCCTGCGGCCTGGGAAGCAGGGGTGGCGATCATCAGAGCGACTCCGAGGGCCGTGAGCAAATGTCTGGATTCAAGCATGGTGAGACCTTCCTGTGGTTTTGTTGTTGTTTTGAACGCGTCGAGTCCGTTACTGGTCGGACAGCGCTGAAGGTTTTTCTGTTCAGTAGTCTTTCTATTTGCGTGTTGCGAGAGGATTTATAGCCATTAACCAGGATTTTTCAATTAAAAAGTAAGACTAATTAGGTGCGCGCAGCTTTCCTCGTACTGAGCTCATTTCGCCGGGCACCGCACTTTTATGATTTTTGCCGCTCTATCCATGGCCAGGAAGCGGCGAGCCCCACCGCCTCCCCATGCCCAGATCGAGATTCGATGGCCGGTGTTTTTTGCCCACTGATGGTCTTGCGACGTTGCTGCCCGGCGCTTCTGGTCGGTGCGCTGGCGTTGTCCAATGTCGGTTGCAGTCATCAGCAGGGGCAGGACATGGTCACGCAGTTCAGCAACACCAAGCCCCAGGAGTTTCTGCAGACCAGCGTCGACCGCATGGCGACGCTGGCGATGCATGACAACCTGCAAAGTCTTTATCTGCTGATGAACAAGCTGTACCTGCGCAACCCTGAAGAATTGCGCAAGTCCGGCTTCCTTGACGCACGCAGCGCGGAAAAGCAGGTGCGCATGGCCATCGAGCAACAGCAGCCATTACCGACCCTGGGTGGAAAGAAGGACCTGGCGGCCTTGAGATATGCCATGAGCCCCGAGTTTCTCGGCGACCGGGTCGGCGCCTTCATCTACGCCATCGGCAGCATGCTGGTGACGGCCCATGGCAATCGGCTCGAGTTCTACATGACCGACACCATTGACCCGCGCTTTGTCAGCAACGCGGCGCGCAACATCGAAAAAGCCACCTGGCTGTTGAGCCAGCGGCAGGATAAAGATGGCAAATTGTTGCTGTTTTCCAACGAGATCTCGGAGGAGGGCAGCAACCTGAGTTTCGCTGTGGAGTTCGGGAAAATCGTCGCGCGCCTGGATTTGCTGACCCAAATGCTGGACGAGCGGTACCGGCGTATCGGCCTCAACTATGCCCAGAGCCTGCTGTTCCTCAATTTCCTACCGGTTCAATAGGTAGAAAAGGCATAAAGATAGATCACATCGATATAGGGGGTTATAAGAAAAATCGCTATGCTCGCGGCCAGATTTTTCACGCGGTTGCGCTGAGACGGGTTGATGGATTTCGGTAATGTCGGTTTAGTCGTAGCGGGCCTGGTGGTCGGCTTCATCGTCGGAATGACCGGCGTGGGTGGCGGTTCGCTGATGACCCCCATCCTGCTGTGGTTTGGTATCAACCCTGCGACTGCGGTGGGGACGGATCTGCTTTATGCGGCCATCACCAAGTCTGGCGGCGTCCTGGTTCACGCCAGGAACCGCAACATCGATTGGGCCATCACGGGCTGGCTGACGTTGGGCAGCGTGCCAGCGGTGGGCCTGACCCTGTGGTTTCTCAGCACCCTGCACAGTTCTCCCGATGCGATGAATGCGATCATCAAGCAGGCCCTTGGGTTCGTACTGTTCGCCACGGCCCTGGCGATTCTGTTCAAGAAGCGCCTGCTGCAATTCGCCCATGACCGCGCGGGCGGCCATTACAATCCCACCGGCTCGCGACTCAACCTGCTGACAGTCGTCACCGGCGTGGTGCTGGGCACGATGGTCGCGTTGACCTCCATCGGTGCCGGCGCCCTGGGTACCGTTGCCTTGTTCGTGCTTTACCCGTTCCTGGTGACCAGGCGCCTGGTGGGCACCGAAATCGCCCACGCCGTGCCACTGACCCTCGTCGCCGGCCTCGGCCATGCGAGCATGGGCAACATGGACTGGCACATCCTGGGCTTCCTGCTGGTTGGCTCGTTGCCCGGCATCTACCTTGGCAGTCATCTGTCGGGACGCATTTCCGACGAGCTGCTGCGCCCGTGCCTGGCGGTGATGCTGGCAATGATCGGGTTCAAACTGGCGTTCTGATCCGCCACCTGACCCAGGCGCACCCTCGACCCTTTTCGGTGGGTGCGCCTCGACCGTGAAAGCTGCTGCACATCCAGCATCTTCGCCGACTGGCCCACGACTTCAGTGGGCAAGCTCGCTCTGGTATCCCGGTTGCGCAATGGACCCGCTGGCCTAAGCTTCAAGTCAGACAGGCGCAGTATCGGGGGACTCTCTCGCGGAACATTCGCCGCCCTGTGCAATCAGTACAGCGTGAATATCAAAAGGAGAGGCGCATGCTCATTCGGTCGTTGACCTTCGCTACCTTGCTGGCCTTCGCCGGCCCCTTGTTCGCCGCCGATGGCGACTCGCCCCTGGTGGCGGAGACAGGCAAAACCCGCCCGCTGATCGTCATCGCTCCCAGCACCGTCGACCCGACCTGGGTCAGCCTGAAAAAGGCCCTGGAGGAACCGGCAGGCAAGCAAGGCTTTTCCGAGCGCAACATGGTGCTTTACACCGTACTCAACACAATAGGGCAGCGGGACGGCAAGGACCTGGACCCGCAGAACACCATGGCCTTGATCCGTTCTCTGAAGTTGGGGGCCGGCGCCCAGACCAAGGTCATCCTGGTGGGCAAGGATGGGGAAAAGAAGCTTGAACATTCCGGGGCGATCGAGCTGAAAGACATCTTCGACACCGTCGACAAGCTGCCCGCGACCGAAAAGCAAGCCACGCCTCCCGCTCCACCTCCCGTCACCGAAGCCGCCCCGGCCAAGGATGCCAAAGCCACCAAGCCGGCCAAGGCAACGAAGGCGCCGAAGCCGCTGGAGGACTGATTTTCCGCTAGGCCGACCGCCCTTGTGGCGAAGGGATTTATCCCCGCTGGGCTGCACAGCAGCCCTGCCGAGCGGCCACCCCGATCTGCTTGATACACCAGGTTGCCAGAATTCCAGGGCCGCTGCGCGCCCCAGCGGGGTAAATCCCCTCGACACAGGTAACTCGTGGCCCTCGTTATTGGCTGTCCAGTGCCGTCAGGATCCTATGGGCGACTTTCACCCGTTCCTCGATGGGATAATTCTTGTTCGCCAGCAGCACGATGCCCATGTCCCTGCCCGGTACGAACGCCACGTAGGCGCCAAAGCCTCCCGTGGAACCGGTCTTGTTGATCCAGGCATTGTCCGGTGCGGGGCGAGGCGGTTGGAGCAACGTCGCCTTCTGCGGGGTGAGGGCCATCTGGGGAGAATTGCCGGCCAGCAGTTGCTCCAGGCTGACCGGGTAAGGGTAGAACTCCCAGCCCAGGCCCTGGGTCATTCCACCAACCTGGTAGAAACCAGTATGGGTGGTGCCGATGGCCTGCTGCAGATCGGCGCCGAGTTTTTCCGGGTGCAGGTTGGCCTCGACGAAACGAATCAGGTCCGACGAACTGATCTTCACGCCATACGCTTCGGAATCCAGCGCGCCGGGCCCGACCCGGACAGGCTTGCCATCCTTCGAATATCCCTGGGCGTATCGGCCCGACTGTTGCGCGGGTACATGCAGATAACCATGCTTGAGGCCCAGCGCCGGCATCAGCACCTTCTCCATCGCCTCATCGAACGGCTGACCCAGGCTGCGGGCCGCCAGATAGCCGAACAGGCCGATGCTCGGGTTCGAATAGAGCCGCTGGGTACCGGCCGGGTAGAGTTGTTTCCAGGTCTTGAAATACCCGAACATCCGGTCCGGGCGGTCTGCATCGTCGGGAAACTGCAATGGCAACCCACCGGGTGTGTAGGTCGCGAGGTTGAGCAGGCTGGCATGTTCCAGGGCGCTGCCTTGCAGCTCCGGGGCATGGCGCCCGGCCGGGTCCGCCAGGGACAGCTTGCCCCGGGCCTGGGCATAGGCGCCAAGGGTCGCGGTGAAGGTCTTGCTGACCGAGCCGATTTCGAAGAGGGTCTGGTCGGTGACCGTCGCTTTCGTGTCCTTCGAGGCGACCCCGTAATTGAAGAAATGACGTTTGCCATCCTGGGTGATCGCCACCGCCATGCCGGCGATGTCCTGCTGTTTCATCAAGGGCTGGATAACCGCATTGACCGTGTCTTCGAGGCGTTCCTGGGCAAAGCCCTGGGGGACTGCGCCGAGCAGCAGGAAAGTGCCGGCGAGTATCGATTTGGCCATTTGCATGTTCGACCGTTTCTCCATGGGGGCGAGGGTTCAGCCGCTCTGCGTACGGCAGCCCGGTGCGTGACGCACTTGGGGGGCGGTCAATCTAGGAAGTTTTTGGCTGCCGGGCAACCGGAGACTTGCTTGCCAGGCGAAGATCCGAGCCATCCGACGAAGTTGCAAGAGTGGTCCTACAGCAAACCTGTGTCGCCAGGGCGCGTCCGCGAGCCCACGCAACCACCACAAACCCACGGCCGCCGGGTAAACTCGCAGTCTTTCTAAAGGAGTCCACATGAGCTACTACCAGCCCGGCATTCTCGCCACCCCTGTCCCGCCTCAGGCCCGTCATTTGTTCTTCGCCCTGGAATCGGTCGAGGCGCTGCCGGCTGCGATCGATCGGTTGTCGCTGCAACTGGATGGCCGCGCGGTCATCGGCTTCGGCGAGTCGCTGGTCCAGGCGCTGGGTGCGCAGGTCGAAGGCTTGCGGGCGTTTCCTGCCCTGGCCGGCGTGGGCGTGGACAACCCATCGACCCAGCATGCCCTGTGGTGCTGGCTGCACGGCGAAGACCGCGGCGAATTGCTGCATCGCAGTCGCGCCATCGAAGCGGCGCTGGCCCCGGCGTTGCGCCTTGTGCAGATGAACGAAACCTTCCGCCACATGAGCGGCCATGACCTGACCGGCTACGAAGACGGCACCGAGAACCCCCATGACGAAGCCGCCGTCGCCGCGGCCCTGGTCCAGGGCGTCGATGGCGTGCGCGGCGGCAGTTTCGCCGCGATCCAGCAATGGCAGCATGATCTGGACGGTTTTGCCGCGATGCAGCCCCATGAGCGTGACAACATCATGGGACGCCGCCTGAGCGACAACGAGGAACTCGATGACGCGCCGGAGTCGGCCCACGTCAAACGCACCGCCCAGGAAAGCTTCACCCCGCAGGCGTTCGTCGTGCGTCGCTCCATGCCGTGGATCGAAGGCGATCGTGCCGGCCTGATGTTCCTGGCCTTCGGCTTTTCCCTCGACGCTTTCGAGGCGCAATTGCGCCGCATGAGCGGCCTGGAAGACGGCATCACCGATGGGCTGTATCGCATGAGCCGGCCGATCACCGGCGGCTACTACTGGTGCCCGCCGCTGCTGGACGGACACCTGGATCTGCGGGCGCTGGCCCGCTAAGCGGAGCGCTTTGTGCAAAAGCGTGCCTGAACGTTATTCTTGGGCCGGACGTCTATCCGGGGAACGGGAGAGCAAAGTGGATAAAGTCATCGTCATCACCGGTGGTGGCCGCGGTATCGGCGCGGCCACGGCGCTGCTGGCTGCCGAGCAGGGGTATCGGATCTGCATCAACTACCAGGCCGATGAGAACGCCGCACAGGACGTGCTCGAACAGGTCCGCGCCAAGGGCGCCCAGGCGATCGCCGTGCGGGCCGATGTCAGTATCGAGGACGAGGTGGTCGGCCTGTTCAACCGGGTCGACGCCGAACTGGGGCGGGTGACGGCCCTGGTGAACAATGCCGGCACGGTGGCCCACAAGTCCCGGCTCGATGAAATGTCCGAGTTCCGCCTTCTCAAGATCATGAAGACCAATGTGCTGGGGCCGATTCTCTGCGCCAAGCACGCGGTGCTGCGCATGTCGCCCCGGCACGGCGGGCAGGGCGGGAGTATCGTGAATGTCTCCTCGGTGGCGGCCCGCCTGGGTTCGCCCAACGAATATGTCGACTACGCCGCCTCCAAGGGCGCCCTGGACACGTTCACCATCGGTCTGTCCAAGGAAGTGGCCGGCGAGGGGATCCGCGTCAATGCGGTTCGCCCCGGTTATATCTATACCGATTTCCACGCCCTGAGCGGCGACCCGGACCGGGTCAGCAAGCTGGAATCGGCCATTCCCATGGCCCGGGGCGGTCGTCCGGACGAAGTGGCGGAAGCGATCATCTGGTTGCTGTCGGACAAGGCTTCGTATGCGACCGGGACGTTCGTGGAGCTGGGAGGCGGGCGCTGAGTGTCGTCAGTACCGACTCCATCGCAATCACGCTCGCGGTGAGGCTGGTACGGACCATCCGTCTCAGAACGAACGGATGATCCGCCCCAGCGTCTCCATGGCCTTCTCCGACGCCTCGTTCCAGGGGCTGCCATAGTTCAACCGGATGCAGTTCCTGAACCGCTGGGTCGGTGAAAAGATCGGGCCCGGTGCGACGCTGATGCCCTGGGCCAGGGCCATCTGGAACAGTTTCAGCGAGTCTGTCAGCTCCGGCAGTTCAAGCCAGAGGAAGTAGCCTCCCGTTGGCTGGCTGACGCGGGTCTGTGGGGGGAAGTAGCGGGCGATGGCGGCGAGCATCGCGCGTTGCTGTTCTTCCAGGGCGTAGCGCAGTTTGCGCAGGTGCCGGTCGTAGCCGCCGTGTTGCAGGTAGTCGGCGATAGCGGCCTGGGCCGGCATCGAGGCGCACAGTGACGTCATGAGTTTCAACCGCTCGATTTTCTGCGCGTAGCGTCCGGCGGCGACCCAGCCGATGCGATAGCCTGGCGCCAGGCTCTTGGCAAACGAACCGCAATGCATCACCAACCCTTCGGTGTCGAAGGCCTTGGCCGGTTTTGGAGCCTGCTGGCCGTAATAGAGTTCGGCGTAGACGTCGTCCTCGATCAAGGGCACCTGATGGCGACTGAGCAACGCTACCAGCGCCTTTTTCCGCTCCTCGGGCATCGTCGCGCCCATGGGGTTCTGGAAACTGGTCATGCACCAGCAGGCCTTGACCGGATGACGCTCCAGAGTCTGTTCAAGGACTTCCAGA
Source organism: Pseudomonas sp. NFACC43 (assembly GCF_900119645.1). NCBI lineage: Bacteria > Pseudomonadati > Pseudomonadota > Gammaproteobacteria > Pseudomonadales > Pseudomonadaceae > Pseudomonas > Pseudomonas sp. NFACC43. The sequence goes on along the minus strand of NZ_FPKK01000001.1, from coordinate 361,908 downwards.
TCGATACCGTCGCGTGGGTGTACCGGGATTTCCACGGCCTTGAGCTTGAGTCGCTCCAGCACCTGCAGGCTGGCGTAGAACGCCGGCGCCTCGATGGCCACCAGGTCGCCGGGTTCGGTCACGGCTTGCAGGCACAGGTTCAAGGCTTCCAGGGCGCCGTTGGTGACCAGCAATTCCTCCATGGGCAGCATCAGCCCGCCGACCATGTAGCGCAGGGCGATCTGCCGGCGCAGTTGCGGATTGCCAGGCGACATGTCCGTGACCACCACCCGCGGGTCCATGTCCCGCGTGGCGCTGGACAGCGAGCGGGACAGGCGTTGCAGCGGGAATAGTGTCGGGCTGGGAAACGCCGAGCCGAAGGCGATGGTGGCCGGGTCCTTGATCGAATCCAGGACCGAGAATACCAGCTCGCTGACGTCGACTTCGGTCGACTCATGGACCTGGCTGCTGATCACGGGCTCTGAAAACGGGCTCGGCGCAAGGTTGTTGACGAAGTAGCCGGAGCGCGGCCGGGCCCGGATCATACCGCGTCGCTCCAGCAGGTAATAGGCCTGGAACACCGTGGACGGACTGACCCCATAGGTCTGGCTGGCATACCGTACCGACGGCACGCGCTGCCCTGGCCCGAGCATGCCGGAGCGGATCAGTTCGGCGATGTCGTCGGCGAATTTCTCGTAGCGTTTCATTTTCGGTCCAGTCATGAACGATTCGGGGCCATGGATGATCGGCGTTTCAGTCTCGTGTCCACACGCGTGCGGCATCTTAATGCTTCAGCGGTTCATCGGCGCGACAAAACGGCTCTTGGCCACACTGTGGATGCCGGGGTCGTCGCTATCGGTCACCTTGAAGGTCATGTCCTGGGAGCCGCTGCGGGGCCTTTCGCTGAGCATCGCCACCGACACCGGTACGTCGACGATCTCCCCCGGCGCCAGGCTCAGTTGCGTCTTGCCCTGCAGGACGAAGCCGTCGCCGTCCACCAGGGACAGGTGGTAATCCTGGCGCTGCTGGGTCTTGTTGATGATCTTCAGGCTATAGATGTTTTCGATCAGGCCCTGGCTGTTTTCCCGGAACAGGCCACGGTCCTTGCTCACATCCAGGGAGACCATGGGCCGCTGCACCAGCGCGATCGTCAGCGCCGCGATCATCACCAGCAGCACGGCGGTATAGCCGACCAGCCGAGGCCGCAGCAGATGCGTCTTGCCCCCTTGCAACTGATGCTCGGAGGTGTATTTGATCAGGCCGCGGGCGTATCCCATCCTGTCCATGATCGAGTCGCAGGCGTCAATGCACGCCGCGCAACCGATGCATTCCATTTGCAGGCCGTCGCGGATGTCGATGCCGGTGGGGCAGACCTGCACGCACATCTGGCAATCGATGCAATCCCCCAGGCCGATATTGGCCGGCTTCACGTCGCGCTTGCGCGGGCCGCGGATCTCGCCACGGGCCGAGTCGTAGGAAATGGTCAGCGTGTCCTTGTCGAACATCACGCTCTGGAACCGTGCATAAGGGCACATGTGCATGCACACGGCTTCGCGCAACCAGCCCGCGTTGAGGTAGGTGGCCCCGGTGAAGAAGAGCACCCAGAACAGGCTGACGCCGGCTATCTGCAGGGTGAGCAACTCTTCGGCCAGCGGCCGGATCGGTGTGAAGTAGCCGACGAAGGTCAGGCCGGTGAGCAGGCTGATGCCCAGCCACAGTGTGTGCTTGGCCGAGCGACGCAGCAGTTTGTTCAGGCTCCAGGGCGCCGCCTGCAGTTTGATGCGCTGGTTGCGATCACCTTCGGTGATCTTCTCGCACCACATGAAGATCCAGGTCCAGGAGCTTTGCGGACAGGTGTAGCCGCACCACACCCGCCCGGCGAACACGGTGATCGCGAACAGGCCGAAGGCGGCGATGATCAACAGCGCCGACAGCAGGATGAAATCCTGCGGCCAGAACGTCGCGCCGAATATGTGGAATTTGCTTTCCGACAGGTCCCAGAGCACCGCCTGGCGGCCGCCCCAGTTCAACCATACGGTGCCGAAGAACAGCAGGAACAGAAACCCGGCGCCGCTCATGCGCAAGGTGCGGAACAAACCGGTGAAGCTGCGGGTGTGGATCAGGTTATCGGTGCTCCGGGCCTTTATCTTGCCTGGAGTGGGGTCGAAGGTCTGTATCAACTGGACGGGGATTCGGTCGCTCATGGTCGGTCGCTCATCAGCCGTTATCTGGCCGGGGCACTATGACCACGAAACTGTTTGCATAACAGGCTCAGGTATTTCGATTAAAACCGGATCAGATGGCCTGTAGCCCAGGCCCTGCGACACTTTGATGCACCCTGGTTGATCTGCTCGAGGCTGCCATCCTGTTTGCGCCTGCCACCCGGGTGCCAGGGAAGAAGGGCAGCCCCGCAGGGGGGGCTCAAATGGCCGAACCGCTGTCGGTGGCCTTGAGATTGCGGCGCCCATCGTTCGCTCCGGCTACCGTCAATGCGTCGACTTCGGCCTCGGTGAGGTAGATCCGTTTGCCGTTGAGGTCCACGGCGGACATGGCTTTATCGGCGTCGGTAATGATCGTCAGCTCGCTGGCGGAACACTCCAGCGTGCCGTCGGCTGTCTGGAATTCGCAGATGCCGTCAGTGATGTTCATAGTCATGGTGTCACTCCTTCACGTTGATAAGCGTTAGGCGTCGCCGGCAAGGCAGGGTTCGTTGCGTCGGATCAGCGGTCGGGCGCACCTCTGGCGTCGTTTGCGGTCCATCGTTCATGGACTGAAAGAGGAGGCACCTATGGAAACCTGGTGGCATCAGGTCTGGATCACTATGCAGTCGGAATTCGCCGATTTCGGCGACACACAACAGATGACCCGGGTCACCGTGCGCCTGGTGATGGCCGCGCTGCTGGGCGGCATCCTGGGGTTCGAGCGAGAACACAAGGGCAAGGCCGCAGGCGTGCGCACCCATATGCTCGTTGCCCTGGGGGCTGCGCTGTTCGTACTGGTACCGCAGATGTCCGGTTCCCAGGCCGATGCGATGAGCCGGGTGATACAGGGCGTGGTGGCGGGCATCGGTTTTCTCGGCGCCGGCACTATCCTGAAAAACAATGAAGGCGACGAAGGCCAGGTAAAGGGCCTGACCACGGCCGCCGGCTTGTGGATGACTGCGGCCATCGGCGTGGCGGCGGGCCTGGGCAAGGAAGGAACGGCGGTATTGAGCACGGTGCTGGCACTGGCGATCTTCAGCGTGATGCCGGTGATTGTCCGGGCCCTGGAAAAGGAGCGGGACGACAAACCCTGATTTCATCGCCATCTTGCACACAACTGCTGGCGACGTGGCCTGCCAGCCGACCTTGACGGTGGCTGACAGTCCGTTGCCGCTAACGCCCCATGATGCTTATAAATGACGCCTCAAACCCGCTCCGGCGAATTCTCGTTCGGCGGGTCGCCCACGGGCGGCTGCGGGTCGAGGGGCGGGTCCTTTTCCGGTATGGGCTCCGGGTCGGGGCCAGGCGGTGGCAAAGTGGGGTCGTCGATGTTCGGATCAGGTGTTTCGGCCGGGATGGGAATATTCATCGGGACGGGTCTCCGTGAGGCACATGGCTTGAGTCGTGCTTATCCTTGTTGACCATCCGGGACCAGGTTCGATCCCCCCAGTGTCCCGGGTAAATCTCGCTGAACTTTTGGTCGCCGGCCCGGTTCGGAGGTTAAGTGAGTTTTTTATCGTCACAAGCACGTCCATGGGGCGTAAAAGGAGCGATGCTCGATGACTGCTGAACACTCGACTGACTTGGCGTACAACCCGCACTTGCCACTATCCCACGCCTTGTTGCTGCCACGTATCGCCATTGAGAACACCATGCCGGTGATCGACGGTGGGCAATTCGCCGCCAAGGTCGTCGCCGGGCGGGATGTGACCGTGACCAGCAAGGTCTTCGCCGACGGTCATGACAAGCTGGCCGTGCGGATCCGCTGGCGGGCGCTGGAGGATGAGGTCTGGAACAGCGAGGTCATGACCGACCTTGGCAACAACAGCTGGCGAGGCCAGTTCAACGTACCCGAACAGGGCCGTTACGTGTTCTGTATCGAGGCCTGGTTCGATCAGTTCGCCAGCTTCCGTTATGAACTGGAGAAGAAGTACGGCGCTGGGGTACCCATCAGCCTCGAATTGCAGGAAGGGCGCAACCAGGTGCAACTGGCCGCCGAGCGTAGCGACGGCGAATTGAGCGAGGAGTTGGCAGCGTTGCACCATGAGCTTTCGGGCCTGTTGCCCGAGGAGCAGGTGGCGCTGTTTCTCGCACCACGCAGTGCCGATCTCATGTCCTTGGCCGATCATCGACCCTACCTGAGCATCAGTCCCGAGTACCCGCTGGACGTAGAACGCAAAGAAGCCGAGTTCGCCAGCTGGTATGAGCTGTTTCCCCGCTCGATAACAGACGATCCCAGCCGCCACGGCACCTTCAATGACGTGCATTCACGCCTGCCGATGATCCGGGACATGGGCTTCGATGTGCTGTATTTCCCGCCGATCCATCCCATTGGCCGCAGTTTCCGCAAAGGCCCCAACAACTCCCTGACTGCCGGCCCCGATGACCCGGGCAGCCCGTATGCCATCGGCAGCGAGGACGGCGGGCACGAGGCGATCCATCCACAACTGGGTACCCGGGAAGACTTCCGCCGCCTGGTGGAAGCCGCCGCCGACCATGGCCTGGAAATCGCCCTGGATTTCGCCATCCAGTGCTCCCAGGACCATCCCTGGCTCAAGCAGCATCCGGGCTGGTTCAGCTGGCGGCCGGACGGCACGATCAAATACGCGGAAAACCCGCCGAAAAAATACCAGGACATTGTCAACGTCGACTTCTACGCGGCGGACGCCATTCCCAGCCTGTGGCTGGAGCTGCGGGACATCGTGGTGGGCTGGGTCAAGGAAGGCGTGAAGATGTTCCGTGTCGACAACCCCCACACCAAGCCGTTGCCGTTCTGGCAGTGGCTGATCGCCGATGTGCGGGCGCAGTACCCTGAAGTGATTTTCCTCGCCGAAGCCTTCACTACGCCGGCGATGATGGCGCGGCTGGGCAAGGTCGGTTATTCCCAGAGCTATACGTACTTCACCTGGCGCAATACCAAGGCCGAGCTGGCGACCTATTTCACGGAGCTCAATCAGTCGCCGTGGCGCGAGTGCTACCGACCGAACTTCTTCGTCAACACCCCGGACATCAATCCGGCGTTTCTCCATGAGTCGGGCCGTGCGGGGTTCCTGATCCGCGCAGCCCTGGCCACCATGGGATCGGGCCTGTGGGGCATGTACTCCGGCTTTGAGCTGTGCGAGTCGGCGCCGGTACCGGGCAAGGAGGAATACCTCGATTCGGAGAAGTACGAAATCCGCCCTCGGGATTTCACCGCCCCCGGCAACATCATCGCCGAGATCGCCCAGCTCAACCGTATCCGTCGCCAGAACCCGGCGCTGCATACGCACCTGGGCCTGACGATCTACAACGCCTGGAACGACAACATCCTGTATTTCGGCAAGCGCACACCCGATGGCAGCAATTTCATCCTGGTGGCGGTGAGCCTGGATCCCCATAACCCCCAGGAAGCCAGCTTCGAACTGCCGCTCTGGGAGATGGGGTTGCCGGACGACGCCCAGACCCAGGGCGAGGATTTGATGAATGGACACCGCTGGACCTGGTACGGCAAATACCAGTTCATGCGCATCGACCCGGCCTACCAGCCGTTCGGGATCTGGCGGATCAGCGCGGCGTAAGGCTGTGCAACGAGAGATGCCAGCGGGGGCCTTTGTGGGGAGGGGATTTATCCCCTCGCCACACACGAGCCCTTGTGCCCCAACGGCCTTATTGAATTCATCAGGAGTTGCAAATGGCGAAAAAACCGCGGTCCGCCACGTTCATCAAGGATCCGCTCTGGTACAAGGATGCGGTGATCTACCAGGTCCACGTCAAATCGTATTTCGATTCCAACAACGACGGCATCGGCGACTTCCCCGGGTTGATCGAGAAGCTCGACTACATTGCCGACCTGGGCGTCAATACCATCTGGTTGCTGCCATTCTATCCCTCGCCCCGGCGCGACGACGGCTATGACATCGCCGAGTACCGGGGCGTCAGCCCTGACTACGGCACCATGGGCGACGCGCGGCGCTTCATTGCCGAAGCCCACAAGCGCAACCTGAGGGTCATCACCGAGCTGGTCATCAACCACACCTCGGACCAGCATCCCTGGTTCCAGCGCGCCCGCAAGGCCAAGAAAGGTTCGAAGGCACGGGACTTCTACGTCTGGTCCGATGACGACCACAAGTATGACGGCACGCGGATCATTTTCCTCGATACCGAAAAATCCAACTGGACCTGGGATCCGGTGGCGGGCCAATACTTCTGGCACCGCTTCTATTCCCACCAGCCGGACCTCAATTTCGACAACCCGCAGGTCATCAAGGCCGTGCTGTCGGTGATGCGCTACTGGCTGGACATGGGCATCGACGGCCTGCGCCTGGACGCGATTCCCTATCTGATCGAGCGCGACGGCACCAATAACGAGAACCTGCCCGAGACCCATGACGTCCTCAAGTTGATCCGCGCCGAAATCGACGCCAACTATCCGGACCGCATGTTGCTTGCCGAAGCCAACCAGTGGCCGGAAGACACCCAGCTGTATTTCGGCGATGTCGACGCCCAAGGCCTCAACGGCGACGAATGCCACATGGCATTCCACTTCCCGCTGATGCCGCGCATGTACATGGCGCTGGCCCAGGAAGACCGTTTCCCCATCACCGACATCCTGCGCCAGACCCCGGAGATCCCCACCAATTGCCAATGGGCGATCTTCCTGCGCAACCACGATGAGCTGACCCTGGAGATGGTCACCGACAAGGAACGCGACTACCTGTGGAATTACTACGCGGCCGACCGTCGGGCGCGTATCAACCTGGGGATCCGCCGACGCCTGGCGCCGTTGATGGAGCGCGATCGCCGCCGCGTGGAGCTGCTCAACAGCCTGTTGCTGTCCATGCCGGGCACGCCGACCCTGTACTACGGCGACGAGATCGGCATGGGCGATAACATCTATCTGGGGGACCGCGATGGCGTGCGCACGCCGATGCAGTGGTCCATCGACCGCAATGGCGGTTTCTCCCGGGCCGACCCCGCCAGCCTGGTACTGCCGCCCATCATGGATCCGCTGTACGGCTATCAGTCGGTCAACGTCGAGACTCAGGCCGGCGACCCGCACTCGCTGCTCAACTGGACCCGGCGGATGCTGGCGGTGCGCAAGCAGTCCAAGGCGTTTGGCCGTGGCACCTTGAAGATGCTGTCGCCGAGCAATCGCCGGATCCTGGCCTATACCCGCGAATACACTGGCCCGGACGGCAAGCATGAAATCATCCTGTGCGTGGCCAACGTGTCCCGCAGCGCCCAGGCCGCCGAGCTGGATCTTTCGGCCTATGCCGGCATGGTTCCGGTGGAGATGCTGGGGGGCAACGCCTTCCCGCCCATCGGCCAGTTGAATTTCCTGCTGACCCTGGCGCCGTACGGCTTCTACTGGTTTGCCCTGGCGGCGGAAAACCAGATGCCGAGCTGGCATGTCGAACCGGCCCAGAGCCTGCCGGATTTCACCACCCTGGTGCTGAAAAAACGCCTGGAAGAGTTGCTCGAAGCCCCCTCGCGCACCACGCTGGAGCAAACCATCCTGCCAAGCTGGCTGCAGAACCGCCGCTGGTTCGCGGGCAAGGACAGCGCCATCGAGAAGGTCGACCTCGTCTACGGGGTGCGCTTCGGCGATCCCCAGCATCCGGTGCTGCTCAGTGAAATCGATGTCACCAGCGCCGGGCAGACCCTGCGCTATCAACTGCCGTTCGGCCTGCTGGCCGAGGATCAGGTCGGCGCGGCCTTGCCGCAGCAACTGGCGCTGTCCCGGGTTCGTCGAGGCCGTCAGGTGGGGTTGATCACCGATGCGTTTACCCTGGAAAGCTTCGTGCGCGCCGTGCTGCACGGCATGCAGGTCGGCACGGTGCTGCCGTGCGGCGAGGGCGAGTTGCGCTTCGAGCCCACCGAGGGCCTGGCGGCATTGAATCTGGGGAGCGAACCGCAAGTGCGGTATCTGTCCGCCGAGCAATCCAACAGTTCAGTGGTGGTGGGCGGCAGCCTGGTGCTCAAGCTGATCCGCAAGGTCGCTTCGGGTATCCATCCGGAACTGGAGATGAGCGCCTACCTGACCGCCGCCGGATTCAGCAACATTTCTCCGTTGCTGGGTTCGGTGATTCGTCGTGATGCCCAGGGCGAGGATGCGCTGCTGATGATTGCCCAGGGTTACCTGAGCAATCAGGGCGACGCCTGGGAGTGGACCCAGAACAACCTCGAACGTGCCCTGCGCGACGAGTTGGCCGATGCGGTTTCCGAGCAGGAGCAGCATTACAACGCCCTGGGTGAGCTGAAGGATTTCGCCGGCATGCTCGGCCAGCGCCTGGGGGAAATGCACAAGGTGCTCGCCCAGGCCACCGACAACCCCGATTTCGCTGCGGTGAAAACCAGCGCCAAGGACGCCCAGGCCATCGGCAAGGACGTGGCCGCCCAGGTGGAAAACGCCCTGCGCCTGCTCAAGCAGAACCAGGACCAATTGAACCCGGCGGACCAGGCCATGGTCGCACGTTTGCTGGAACACCGCAAAACCGTGCTGGCCCATGTGCAGGACCTGGCCGGCAAGGCTGCCGGTGGCCTGCGTATCCGTGTACACGGCGACTTGCACCTGGGGCAGGTGCTGGTGATCAAGGGCGATGCCTACCTGATCGACTTCGAAGGCGAGCCTGCCCGTCCGCTGCCTGAGCGCCGCGGCAAGCACAGCCCGTACAAGGATGTCAGCGGTGTATTGCGTTCCTTCGATTATGCGGCGGCCATGGCGATTCATTTGAACACTGTCGACAGCACGGCCGATGCCGACGCCGCACGGCAACGGGTCGCCGATCGTTATCTGCGTGAGGCCCGCCAGGCATTTGTCCAGGCATATCGACTGGCGGCAGCTAGTCTTGCCCATGAGTGGAAGGATGCTGAAGGCGAAGACGCTGCGCTGGCGTTGTTTGGCCTGGAGAAGGCGGCCTATGAAGTGGCCTATGAAGCCGAGAATCGCCCCGCCTGGCTGCCCGTGCCGTTGCACGGTCTGTACGGGCTCTTGAGGGGGCTGGAACCCTTTTCCGACTTAGCCGGACCGATTTAGTGGAGAGAATCATGAGTGTCTCGAACAAGGATCCACAGGGGCAGGCGAAAGAGTCGCTGCTGCCGCCCCTCCGTGACATCGACGCGCTGGTGCGCGCCGAACACCACGACCCGTTTTCCATCCTCGGCCCCCACGGCGACGGCGCGGGCGGACAGTTCATCCGGGCCTACCTGCCTGGTGCGCTGAGCGTCCAGGTGGTCGCCCGCGATGGCGGCGAAGAACTGGGTGAGTTGCAACAGACCGAAACGCCGGGGCTGTTCGTCGGCCATTTCGACCGCGCCCAGGCGTACCTGCTGCGTACCCGCTGGGCCGGGGGCGAACAGCTGGCCGAAGACCCCTACAGTTTCGGGCCACTACTGGGGGAGATGGACCTCTACCTGTTCGCCGAAGGCAATCATCGCGACCTCAGTTCCTGCCTCGGTGCGCAATTGACCACCGTCGATGGCATCGATGGCGTGCGCTTCGCCGTGTGGGCGCCCAATGCCCGCCGGGTGTCGGTAGTGGGAGATTTCAACGTCTGGGACGGTCGCCGCCATCCGATGCGCATCCGCTACCCGTCGGGCGTATGGGAGCTTTTCATACCCCGCTTGGGGGCCGGTGAAGCCTACAAATACGAAATTCTCGGCGCCCACGGCATCCTGCCCCTCAAGGCCGATCCGGTGGCCCTGGCCAGCCAGATGCCGCCCGACACTGCCTCGAAGGTCGCCGCGCCGTTGAAGATCCAATGGCAGGACGACGAATGGATGCAGCAGCGTCGCGAGCGGCAGCTACCAGCCGCACCATTGTCGATCTACGAGTTGCACGCCGGCTCCTGGCAATGCGAGATCGACGAGGCAGGGGAGGTGTCTCGCCAGTACAACTGGCATGAACTGGCCGAGCGGCTGATCCCCTACGTCAAGGAGATGGGCTTCACCCACATCGAGTTGATGCCGATCATGGAGCACCCGTTCGGTGGCTCCTGGGGTTATCAACCCTTGTCGCAGTTCGCCCCGACGGCGCGCTATGGGTCGCCGGACGATTTCGCCGCGTTCGTCAACGCCTGTCACCAGGCCGGCATCGGGGTGATCCTCGACTGGGTACCGGCGCATTTCCCCACCGATACCCATGGGCTGGCCCAGTTCGATGGCACTGCGCTGTACGAATACGGCAACCCCCTGGAGGGCTTCCACCAGGACTGGGACACCCTGATCTACAACCTGGGGCGTACCGAGGTGCACGGGTTCATGCTGGCCTCGGCCCTGCACTGGCTCAAGCATTTCCATATTGATGGCCTGCGGGTGGATGCGGTGGCCTCGATGCTATATCGCGACTACTCGCGCAAGGCCGGCGAATGGGTGCCCAACCGTCACGGCGGCCGGGAAAACCTCGAAGCCATCGATTTCCTGCGGCATCTCAACGATGTAGTGGCCCTGGAAACGCCCGGCGCCTTGGTCATCGCCGAAGAATCCACCGCGTGGCCCGGTGTCAGCCAGAGCACGCAACAGGGTGGCCTGGGCTTCGCCTACAAGTGGAACATGGGCTGGATGCACGATTCGCTGCACTACATCCAGCAGGATCCGGTGTACCGCGCCCATCACCACAACGAACTGAGCTTCGGCCTGGTGTACGCCTGGTCCGAACGCTTCGTGCTGCCGATCTCTCATGACGAAGTGGTCCACGGCAAACGGTCGCTGATCGACAAGATGCCCGGCGACCGCTGGCAGAAATTCGCCAACCTGCGGGCCTACCTCAGCTTCATGTGGGGCCATCCGGGCAAGAAGCTGCTGTTCATGGGTTGCGAATTCGGCCAGTGGCGCGAGTGGAACCACGACCAGCAACTGGACTGGTACCTGACGCAATACGCCGAGCACCGTGGGGTGCAGAAGCTGGTGAGCGACCTGAACCGCCTTTACCGCGAAGAACCTGCGCTGCATGACCAGGATGACGCGCCCCAAGGGTTCCAGTGGTTGATCGGCGACGATGCGCTGAACAGCGTCTATGCGTGGCTGCGCTGGAGCAAGGAGGGGAGGCCGGTGCTGGTGGTCGCCAACTTCACGCCGGTGCCGCGTGCGAGCTATCGGGTCGGTGTACCGTTCGGAGGGCGCTGGGTGGAACTGCTCAACAGCGACGCCGACACCTATGCCGGCTCCAACTATGGCAACGGCGGCGGAGCCTGCGCCGAGGAAGTACCCAGCCACGGCCAGGCCTTGTCGCTGGAACTCAACCTGCCGCCGCTGGCGGTGTTGATCCTGCGGCCGGAAGGTTTGGCGTAATCCTACGGCCACTGTCAATTCAATGGGGGAGCGAGCCTGCTCGCGATGCGGTAGTTCAGTCAATACTCATGCTGGCTGATTTGGCCTCATCGCGAGCAGGCTCGCTCCCACAGATGCAGTGGTGACGGGGCCTTTTCAGCGCACCAGGCACGGCTGCTTGTTGTTGAACGACCAGCCCGGAATCAGGAACTGCATCGCCACCGAGTCGTCACGTGCGCCCAGGCCCATGCCTTTGTACAGCTCATGGGCCTTGGCCAGTTGGTCGGTGTCCAGCTCGATCCCCAACCCCGGTTTTTGTGGAACCTGCACGCAGCCCCCCTTGATCTGCAGCGGCGCCTTGGTCAGCCGCTGGCCGTCCTGCCAGATCCAGTGCGTGTCGATGGCGGTGATGTCCCCCGGTGCGGCGGCGGCCACGTGGGTGAACATCGCCAGAGAGATGTCGAAGTGGTTGTTGGAATGGGAACCCCAGGTCAGCCCCCACTCATTGCACATCTGTGCCACTCGCACGGAGCCCTGCATGGTCCAGAAGTGCGGGTCGGCCAATGGAATGTCCACCGATTGCAGGCTGATGGCGTGGCCCATTTCCCGCCAGTCGGTGGCGATCATGTTGGTGGCGGTTTTCAGGCCCGTGGCGCGGCGGAACTCAGCCATGACCTCGCGGCCCGAATAGCCATTCTCGGCCCCGCAAGGGTCCTCCGCGTAGGCCAGCACCCGATGCTGGTCACGGCACAGGCGGATGGCTTCCTTGAGTGACCAGGCGCCGTTCGGGTCCAGGGTGATGCGGGCCTGGGGGAAACGCTCGGCCAAGGCCGTCACTGCTTCGATTTCCTCGTCGCCCCGGAGCACGCCGCCCTTGAGCTTGAAGTCCTGGAAGCCGTAGCGCGCATGGGCTGCTTCGGCCAGGCGCACCACGGCGGCGGCATCCAGGGCTTTTTCATGGCGTACCCGGAACCAGTCGTTGTCGGCGTCCGGTTCGCTGCGGTAGGGCAGGTCGGTCTGCTGGCGATCACCAACATAGAACAGATAACCGAGCATCTTCACTTCATCGCGTTGCTGGCCCTGGCCCAGCAAGGCCGCCACCGGCACGTCCAGGTGCTGGCCCAGCAGGTCCAGCAATGCCGCTTCCAGGCCGGTGACCGCATGGATGGTGATGCGCAGGTCGAACGTCTGCAGGCCCCGGCCTGCGGCATCGCGGTCGGCGAATGCCTGGCGGACATTGTTCAGAATCTTCTGGTAGGTCCCGATGGGATTGCCCACCACCAGGGCCCGGGCGTCTTCCAGCGTCTGACGGATGCGCTCGCCGCCAGGTACTTCGCCTACGCCGGTGTGGCCGGCGTTGTCCTTGAGGATGACGATGTTGCGCGTGAAGAACGGCCCGTGGGCGCCGCTGAGGTTCAGCAGCATGCCGTCATGGCCGGCGACGGGCACGACCTGCATGCTGGTGATGATCGGCGCTTTGTTGGCTTCTTGTGGAGTCATGTGCATTTGTCCTTGAACGAATCGGATATCAAACGTGGCTGGCGGCGGGATTGGCCGGCGTCGTGGCGGATTTCGGCTTGGGCGTGTTGCGCGCGGCGAACACGATGATCGCGGCGATGATGGATGTGGCCGCCAGGCCATAGAGGCCACCCTGGATGGAGCCGGTGTGCTGCTCCAGCAGGCCGAAGGTGGTCGGTGCGACGAACCCGCCAAGGTTGCCCACCGAGTTGATCAGGGCGATGACCCCGGCGGCGATCCGGGCGTCCAGGTAGGCCTGGGGAATCGGCCAGAACAGCGAGGACGCGGATTTGAAGCCCAGGGCCGCGAAGCAGATGGCGACGAAGGCGAAGATCGGTCCGCCCGTGGTGGACATGAACATCCCGGCCGCCGCGATCAACAGGGCCGCCGCGACCCAGGCCTGCTGGAATTTCCACTTGGCCGACAGCGAGGCGAAGGCGTACATGCCGACGATCGACAGCAGCCATGGGATCGAGTTGAACATGCCGACCTGCAGGTCGCTGAGCTCACCCATCTTCTTGATGATGCTCGGCAACCAGAACGTCGCGGCATAGATCGTCAACTGGATGAAGAAATAGATCAGGCAGAACAGGATGATCTGGCGATCCTTGAGCAACTGGCCGATGGACAGCTTGACCGGCGTAGCGGCTTCACGGGCCCGTTGTTCGTCATCAATGACTTTTACCAGCGCGTCCTGTTCATCGCGTTGCAGCCACTTGGCATCGTGGGGCTTGGAGTCCAGCCAGAACCAGACGAAGACGCACAGGCAGACGGAGAACATCCCTTCGATGAAGTACATCCACTGCCAGCCGTGCATGCCCAGGCCGTTGATCTGCAGCAACAGCCCCGACAGCGGGCCGGAGATCAGCGAGGCAATGGCCGAGCCGCTGAGGAAAATGGCGATGGCCTTGCCGCGTTCGACACCTGGCAACCAGCGAGTGAAGTAATAGATCACCCCGGGAAAGAAGCCGGCTTCGGCCACGCCCAGCAGAAAGCGCAGGATGTAGAAGTGGGTTTCGTTCTGGATGAACGCCATGGCCGATGCCACCAGGCCCCAGGTGAGCATGATGCGAGTCAGCCAGATCCGGGCGCCGATTCGTTGCAGCAGGATGTTGGAGGGGACTTCGAACAGCGCATAGCCGATGAAGAACAGACCGGCACCGAAGCCGTAGGCGGCCGCGCCGATGCCCAGGTCGTGTTCCATGTGGGCACGCACGAAGCCGATGTTCACGCGGTCGATGTAGTTGACGATAAACATGAGGACGAACAGCGGCAGGATGTGACGCTTGACCTTGGATATGGCCGAGAGCAGCACAGGGTCCGCGCCGGCATTCGCCTTGGGGCTGGAGGTGTTCACTGGTTTTTTCTCCCACTGATTATTTTTATGCGGGGCATCGAGCAGGTGTCGATGTTGATAGACATCATACAACTTGATTTTTTTGAGTGACAAGCGCTTTTTAATCACGAATGCGCGGGTTGCATGGCTGCCTTATGCCGTATTTATTGGTTGATAGGAGGCTGTTTCGGTTTTTGTCGGCGGATGAGCAGCGGAATATCGTTTAAAGGTTCTCAGGGTTTTAAGGTAAGAATTGAATGTTGTCATACAAGTTGAGCAATCAAAGTGCTCACGCTCTGGCCCGCTGATGATAGGATCGCCTAGCCTGTTTTCGAGGATCCCTGGCGATGCAAGACACCGAAGTCCCGCTGCGCAAGCGCACCCACAACCTGGCCCATGACCTGGTGGCGAAACTCAGCCAGAGCATCCTGCTGGGCCAGTTAAAACCGGGCCAGAAGCTGCCATCGGAAGGCGCCATCGTGCAGGAGCATGGCGTCAGTCGTACGGTGGTGCGCGAAGCGATTTCCAAGCTGCAGGCCTCGGGACTGGTGGAGACCCGTCATGGCATCGGTACCTTCGTGCTGGAGCAGACCGCAGAACCGGGCTTGCGGCTCAATGTCGATACCGCGGCGGGCGTGAGGGGAATCCTCGAACTGCGCCTGGGCCTGGAGACCCAGGCGGCGGCACTGGCTGCCCAGCGTCGCGATGAGCGGCAGTTGCAGCAGATGCGCCAGGCCCTGGATGACTACCAGCGGCTGCTGAGCAACAACGACAGTTGCGTGGAAGCCGACCGGCGTTTTCATCTGCTCATTGCCGAAGCCACGCAAAACACCTGTTTCGTCGAAGTCATGCAGCACCTGGGCAGCGCGATGATCCCCAGGACCCGGGTGAATGTGGCCGAACGGGGCCAGGCCGACCTGGGAAAACTGGCGCAAGTGGCCAATCTGGAGCATGAAGCGATCTTCAACGCCATCAAGCGCCAGGACCCCGATGCCGCCCGCGCCGCCATGTGGCTGCACCTGACCAACAGCCGCGATCGCTTTGGCGCGGGCTCCTGACAAAGGGTTTTCTGCAAAAGCAGTTCGGCAATCTCCCCCGGTCAGGCGAGCATCTCGCCACAATAGACCGGTCTGTCAGGTACACCGAAATTTACGACATGAAGGGCCAGCAGAGTCTGATCCAGGCGGTCGTGGCAAAAGCGCCAGGTAAAAAAAACGGCGCAACCGAGGTCGCGCCGGTGGTGGAGCCAGTGACCAGGCGGATGTTCGTGGGTCCGCGCAGCCACTGTTGAACGCGTCGTCGGTCAGCCTCGTTCCAGCGCCAGGGCCACGCCCTGGCCGCCGCCGATGCACAGGGTTGCAAGGCCTTTGCTGGCATCGCGCTTGATCATCTCGTGCAGCAGCGACACCAGCACCCGGCAGCCCGAAGCGCCGATGGGGTGACCCAGGGCAATGGCGCCGCCGTTGACGTTGACCTTGTCCATATCCCACCTCAGCTCCCTGGCCACGGCCAGCGATTGGGCAGCGAAGGCTTCGTTGGCTTCGATCAGGTCCAGTTGGTCCAGCGACCAACCGGCCTTCTCCAGGCAGCGACGGGTTGCCGACACCGGACCGATGCCCATGATGGCCGGGTCGACGCCGGCGTTGGCGTAGGCGCTGATTTTCGCCAGCACTGGCAAGCCCAGCGCCTTGGCCTTTTGCGCGCTCATCAGCACGACGGCCGCCGCGCCGTCATTGAGGGACGACGCATTGCCGGCGGTTACGCTGCCGTCCTTCTTGAAGGCCGGCTTGAGCTTGGCCAGGGACTCGGCGGTGGTACCGGCGCGCGGTTGTTCATCCGTGGCGAATGCCACGGGATCGCCCTTGCGCTGGGGAATCAGGATTGGCGTGATCTCATCGGCGAAGCGACCGCCTTCGATGGCGGCAACGGCCTTCTGCTGGGACGAGGCGGCAAAGGCATCCTGTTCCTCGCGGCTGATGCCGTACTTGTCCACCAGGTTCTCGGCGGTGATGCCCATGTGGTAGTCATTGAACGCATCCCACAGGCCATCGGTGATCATGCTGTCGATCATCTGCGCGTGGCCCATGCGCAGGCCGGTGCGGGCGGCCGGCAGGACGTAGGGGGCCAGGCTCATGTTCTCCATGCCGCCGGCGATGATGACCTCGGCGTCGCCGCAGCGGATCGCCTGGGCGCCCAGGTGCAACGCCTTGAGGCCCGAGCCGCAGACCTTGTTCAGGGTCAGCGCCGGCACCGCATGGGGCAAGCCGGCGAGGATCGACGCCTGGCGGGCCGGGTTCTGCCCGGAGCCTGCAGTCAGTACCTGGCCGAGAATCACTTCATCGACCTGTTCGCCGGACAAGCCGGTCTGTTCCAGCAGGCGACGAATCACCGCTGCACCGAGCTCCGGCGCGGGAATGGAGGCCAGCGAACCCTGGAAACTGCCGATGGCGGTACGGGTGGCGGCGACAATCACGACTTCTTGCATAAAATCTCTCCTCACGGTGCAGCGAACTGCATTTCAGGGACGTGGTCCGGCACGATCAGCTTGCCGGCAGTCTTGGCGACGATTTCCTCGACGCTGACGCCCGGGGCACGTTCTTTCAGGATGAAGGCACCGTCCTGGATTTCCAGGTAGGCCAGGTCCGTCAGCACTCGCTTGATGCAACCGGCACCGGTGAGCGGCAGGCTGCAACGGGGCAGCAGTTTCGATTCGCCGTCCTTGGACGCATGGGTCATGGTCACGATGATGTTCTCGGCGCCGGCTACCAGGTCCATCGCACCGCCCATGCCCTTGACCAGCTTGCCGGGAATCATCCAGGACGCGATATTGCCCTCGACGTCTACTTCGAATGCGCCGAGCACGGTCAGGTCGATGTGTCCGCCGCGGATCATGGCGAACGATTCGGCCGAAGAAAAGATCGACGCACCGATGCGCGCGGTGACGGTCTGCTTGCCGGCGTTGATCATGTCGGCATCGACTTCGTCTTCGGTGGGGAAGGCCCCCATGCCGAGCAAGCCGTTCTCGGACTGCAGCATGACTTCCATGCCTTCGGGAATGTAGTTGGCGACCAGGGTGGGAATGCCGATACCCAGGTTCACGTAGTAGCCGTCCTGCATTTCGCGGGCGACGCGTTGAGCCATTTGTTCGCGGGAAAGTGCCATGGTGTTATTCCTTCATTCGGGCCGGGGGCAGGGGATCACTTGCGTACGGTGCGCTGTTCGATGCGCTTTTCGAACGTGCCGCAAATGAGCCGGTCGACGTAGATGCCAGGGGTATGGATCTGCGTCGGGTCCAGCTCGCCGGGTTCGACGATTTCCTCGACTTCCACCACGGTGATTCTGCCCGCCGTGGCGGCCAGCGGATTGAAGTTCTGGGCGGTGTGACGGTAGACCACGTTGCCGAAATGGTCGGCTTTCCAGCCTTTGACGATGGCGAAGTCCCCCGTGATGGATTCTTCCATCAAGTATTGCCGGCCGTGGAATTCACGGGTTTCCTTGCCTTCGGCCACCGGAGTGCCGACACCGGTGGCGGTGAAGAACGCCGGGATGCCCGCGCCACCGGCGCGCATCTTTTCGGCGAGGGTGCCTTGGGGAGTGAGCTGGACTTCGATTTCACCACTGAGCAACTGCTGTTCGAAGAGGGCGTTTTCACCCACGTAGGACGCGATCACCTTGCGAATCTGCCGGTCTTCCAGCAGCACGCCGAGGCCGAAACCGTCGACGCCGCAGTTGTTGGACACCACGGTGAGATCGCGAATGCCCTTGCGCTTGATCTCGGCGATCAGGTTTTCCGGAATGCCGCACAAACCGAAGCCGCCGGCGATCACGGTCATGCCGTCCTTCAAGCCTTCCAGCGCTTCCTCATAGGAGCTCACGCGTTTGTCGAAACCAGCCATAGACACCTCTTTTATTCTTGATGGGGTCGCAATGGAATGCAGTGTTGCGCCAAGTCATATATTTGTTAAGTTGATTTTTGAGTTAGATTGATTGGTAAAACTCAATAATTGTCTTGCGGCTTGAAACCAGTCGCTTGCCGCTGGGAGCATCACGACCATGACCCTCAAGCAGATCCGTGCCTTCCTCGCCGTCGCCCAGAGCCTGAGCTTTGCCGTGGCCTGCGAACGGCTGCACCTGTCCCAGTCGGCCCTGAGCCTAACCATCAAGGCACTGGAGGACGGCCTGGGTGGACGCCTGTTCAGCCGCAACACCCGTAATGTGGCGCTGACCCCCGAGGGCGAATCCCTCTTGCCGCTGGCCCGCAGGCTGGTTGCCGACTGGGATAACGCCGAGGATGAAATGCGCCAGCGCTTCACCTTGCAGCGGGGGCGCGTGACGTTGGCTGCGATGCCCTCGTTCGCCGGGAACCTGTTGCCACCGATCCTCAAGACCTTCCGCGTCCGCTATCCGAATGTCAACGTTACGGTCAACGATGTGATCAACGAACAAGTGCTGGAAATGGTGCGTGATCGCCATGTGGAGCTGGGCGTCGCCTTCGAGCCGGCGCAGGGTTCCTCCCTGGCGTTCACGCCGCTGTACCTGGACCGGTTCGTCGCGGTGGTGCCGCTGGATTCGCCCCTGGCCGATTGCCGGGAAATCCAGTGGCGAACCTTGCTGGAGCAACCGTTCATCACCTTGCAGCGGCCCTCCACCGTGCGGGTGATGCTGGAGGAGCACCTGCAGGCCCGGGGCATGAAGTTGCCGGTGGAATTCGAAAGTCATCAGTTGGCGACGGTGGGTCGAATGGTCGCCAGCGGCCTGGGGGTCAGCGCGGTGCCGGCGCTGTGCGTCAGGCAGATGCATGAGCTGGGGGCTCGGTGCATCACGCTTCGCGATCCCGTGGTGGAGCGGGCCATCGGTGTGTTGACCAAGCCGGGGCATGAATTGTCGGCTGCGGCTCAGGCGCTGTTCGACACCCTCAAGGATCAGCACCTCTGGGAACGAGGCCTGCGCCCAGACTGAACGCGGGCCTTTGCCGCTGCCATTGCCTTTCGTCGCCCCGGATCCTGGTTTCTTCAAACTTTCGACGTGTCTGGAACCTCCATTTTCATGAAGGGTATTTCAGAACTGTCGCGCTGCCATGCAGCAGCGACCACGGGTAAGGAGAAAAAAATGGCAACGCCCAAAGACAACCTGCTGGATTGGCTCAACGACGCTCATGCCATGGAGCAGCAAGCGGAAAAAATGCTCAAGGCCCAGGCCGAGCGCCTGGAGCATTACCCCGTCCTCAAGGCCCGGATCGAAGAACACCTGCAGGAAACCCTCGGCCAGCAGAAACTGGTCGAACAGTGCATCCAGCGCCTGGGCGGCAGCACGTCGATGCTCAAGGACATGGCCGGCAAGCTCATGGCTTTCGGCCAGGCGGTGGGCGGCATGACGATGAGCGATGAGGTGGTCAAGGGCGCCATGAGCGGCTATGTCTTCGAAAACCTGGAGATCGCCTCCTACACCGTGCTGATCGAGGCGGCGAAAGCGGCCGGCGATGTCGAAACCCAGCGCGCCTGCGAACAGATCCTGCCCCAGGAAATTGCCATGGCCGATTGGCTGCGCGATCACCTGCCGGAGATCACCCAGGCGTTCCTCGAACGTTCGGCGAACCCCAATACCGAAGCCAAGCGCTGAGCGTCAAGGAAAGCGGCCGGCCTGTCCGGCCGCTTCCGGATGCCGGCAAGAGGAGGCGTATGAAGCAGACCACGGGTGAAGTTCGAGCCATCAATCGCCAGAGCGCAATGGCCGGTGTCTACGTGCCACAGGAGGACGGTCACACCGTGCTGGAACTGCGTTCGGCCAATGACATCGACATCGGCGACGTTATCGAGTGGGACAGCGGCGAGGCCCTGGGCACTCAGTCCTACCGCAATCGCACCAAGGGCTGGAGCGCCGAGGTGTACGTGGTCAAGCACGGTGTCGCGGCCGCCAACCTTGAGGTTCAGTTGCTGGTGGGATCCTGAAACGTCGTCGAACAACGACCCGCAACGTAGCCAGGAGAATGAGCATGAGCGAATCGAAGATGAAATGCGGCTGTCCTGATTGCCAGTGCGAGGTGGATCCGCAACGGATGTTCAACCACGACGGCGAGGCCTATTGCAGCCAGGCTTGCGCAGAGCAGCACCCCAACGGCGAGCCGTGTCCGGCCCCCGATTGTCACTGCGAGCGTAGCGGCAAGGTGGAGGAGCGGGACATCACCAACCGACAATTGGACGACGCCCTGGAGGAAACCTTTCCGGCCAGCGACCCGATTTCTCCCTGAGCACCGAGTTTTCAGGCTCTGTACGAAAAGTCTTGAGCTGACCCCAGGCAAGGCGAAACAGCCGAGCAAGTGCAGTTACTGGAGTACCTCATCAGTATCAAGGCTTTTGGTAAAGAGCCTAATCCGGGCACCGGCGACAGGGTGCCCGGACACCGCAAGCCGGTCAGTGCGGTGGTGCAGAATAACACCGGCAGCCCGCGAGTTTTGGCTTCCTGGAACGGCGCGTGGCCGGGACGACGAGACCGGTGCAGTAGGGTGCCGGCGTCGCCCGACCTTTGGCAGACAGCGTGGAAAGACACGCACTGTTTTTTAGCTGCGAAGACAAGGCGAACTCGTACCGAACTTGTTCTGTTGCATATGTACATGTGACTAACGTTTCGCATGGGTGCGCTTCTTCGTGAATGGTATGACGCTTGTTTTAATTTGATTAATCGTTAGAGGAGGGTTCGATAGCGTTTTTTCAAGTGCTGCGGAGCCAAATTAAATGAACTCATGACTATTTACCGTTCGTCGTCGTCTGATGAACTTCATTTAAACCTTGGCGCCGGCAGATTTTCCGAATAGGACGAGCCAACTGGTTCGCTAACAGCAACTAACGAGGTGAATGAAATGGCTAATACAGGTAATAACAACCCTGGCAATTTCGCTAACGATCGTGAGAAGGCATCGCAAGCCGGGAAAAAAGGCGGACAGGCGTCGGGTGGCAAC
This sequence comes from Pseudomonas sp. NFACC43, assembly GCF_900119645.1. Lineage (NCBI taxonomy): Bacteria > Pseudomonadati > Pseudomonadota > Gammaproteobacteria > Pseudomonadales > Pseudomonadaceae > Pseudomonas > Pseudomonas sp. NFACC43. Next base: position 340,673 of record NZ_FPKK01000001.1, on the reverse strand, counting down.
TTCGCCAACGATCCGGAACGTGCAGCCGAGGCCGGACGCAAAGGTGGCCAGGCATCGGGCGGCAATTTCGCCAATGACCCCGAGCGCGCCGCAGAGGCCGGCCGTAAAGGCGGCCAGGCATCGGGTGGCAATTTTGCCAACGATCCCGAGCGCGCTTCGCAAGCCGGCCGCAAAGGTGGCCAGGCTTCGGGTGGCAACTTTGCCAATGACCGGGAGAAAGCCTCCGAGGCCGGCAGGAAAGGTGGCGAAAACAGCCATGGCGGCGGTCGTGATTCCTGAGATCGCCAGACTTCAGGCCCCAGCCGCCTGGTTGGGGTCCGTGCCGGTTTCGATATAAGAACATCCATATAGTACCGGTTGGGTAATGTTTCATCGGTTCTGAGGGGCGGCGACTTGTGCAGTTCTCCATAAGTTGCCGTTCATTTTGTTTGTTGAATAAAAAGCACAGCACCAGTTCTTAATTACTTTTGGCATTGGCGCGCCGGCGATTGCGGTGTGCTCACGGCCCTGTGTTCTGATCGAGGAGTTCAATCATGTTTATGCATAACAAACGACTGCAGTACACCGTGCGTGTCGCCGAGCCTAATCCAGGTCTCGCCAATCTGCTGCTCGAACAGTTTGGGGGACCCCAGGGTGAACTGGCGGCAGCGTCGCGTTACTTCACTCAGGCCTTGGCCGAGGATGACCCGGGGCGCAAGGACCTGCTGATGGATATCGCCACTGAAGAGCTCAGCCACCTGGAGGTGATCGGTTCGATCATCGTGATGCTGAACAAGGGCGCCAAAGGCAAGGTGGCCGAAGGCGTGGACGAGGCGGGCCAGCTCTATCGCGACATCAACGGCGCTGGCAACGATTCCCATGTCACCAGCCTGCTCTACGGTGCCGGTGCGCCGTTGATCAACTCCGCCGGCGTGCCCTGGACTGCTGCCTACGTCGACACCATCGGCGAGCCCACCGCGGACATGCGCTCCAATATCGCCGCCGAGGCCCGGGCGAAAATCGTCTATGAACGGCTGATGAACATCACTGACGATCCGGGGGTTAAAGAAGCCCTGGGGTTCCTGATGACACGGGAAATCGCCCATCAGTTGTCGTTCGAGAAGGCACTGCACGCCATCCAGCCCAACTTCCCGCAAGGCAAGTTGCCGGGCATGCCGGAGTTCGCCAACGTCTACTTCAATATGTCCCAGGGCGAGCCGACCGTACGTGGCCCATGGAACCAGGGCGATGACTGGGAGTTCGTCGAAAGCCCGACGCCAGCGGTGGATGGCGGCGATGGCATGGCCAGTGTCCAGTTGAGCGAAGAAGACGAGGCGCGGTTGATGGACATGAAGGCACGGACGATGTCCAACCCTGAAAGCGACCCCACCACAGGCGCGGACTTGGGTTCAGGGATGCAAGGTGACAAACTGTAGGCCTGACGGGGCGGGGAAGCCTGGCTTGCCCGCCCGAACCTTCCATTGCAACGTTCCTGCCGCCTATGGCACGAACGATCGGGCTGGCTAAGCCTGTAAGGATACTTTCGATGGACCAGTCCACCTCCCGGATCCGATCGCCCTGGCGCACCTGGCTGGACCCGCTGCAAAACAACCCGCTGCTGGGCGCGAGCTTCTGGCTCGGTTTGATCGTGGTCGCCGCGTTGTTGCTGTACAGCGGCTATAACGCGCTGGTGGGGGCCGACCGTCATCACCTGGGCTACGCGGTGCTGGGGGGGACCTCCGGATTCGTCGCCACGGCACTGGGTGCGATGATGGCGGTGGTGCTGCGCGATATCTCCTCGCGCACCCAGGACATCATGCTGGGGTTCGCGGCAGGCATGATGCTGGCCGCCAGTTCGTTCTCGCTGATTTTGCCCGGCATCGAGGCCGCAGAGGTCATTTGCGGTAATCAACTGCTCGCTGCGTTTGTCGTCGTGCTCGGCCTGGGCCTGGGCGTTGCCCTGATGATCGGGCTCGACCGTTTCGTGCCCCATGAGCATGAATTGAGCGGTCGGCGCGGACCGCAAGCCGAACGCATCAATCGCGTCTGGTTGTTCGTGCTTGCGATTACCTTGCACAACTTGCCGGAGGGCATGGCCATCGGCGTCAGCTTTGCCGATGGGGATTTCAAGGTAGGCCTGCCGCTCACCACTGCCATTGCCATCCAGGACATCCCCGAGGGACTTGCCATTGCCATGGCCCTGCGGGTCACCGGCATCAGCACCCTGCGAGCGGCGTTGATCGCGGTGGGCTCGGGGTTGATGGAGCCATTGGGTGCGGTGATCGGCCTGGGCATGTCCTCGGGCGTGGCCGTGGCCTATCCCATCAGCCTGGGCCTGGCGGCCGGGGCGATGATTTTCGTGGTGTCCCACGAAGTGATTCCCGAAACCCACCGCAACGGCCATGAAACCCCGGCGACCCTGGGCTTGATGATGGGGTTCGCGGTGATGATGTTCCTCGATACGGCGTTGGGTTGAACGGCTCGGAAAACACCTGATCGCTGGAAAATGACGGGAACGAATCGGGCCTGGCGGATGCGCCAGCGCCCGTTTTTTTTTGCCTGCGCTCTGCCTGGATCCACGGGGGATACCGCATGGCGCGCGACATCGAAACTCGTTGGAACTACCCCCCGCGACACTTCGTCATCTGTTCTGAGAGACCCATGGCCGGGCGATCACCGCGGTGGCTGCCCGTAATTGTTTTCATCACGGAGGCGATGGACAGACATGACTAATGCGGACAACCACTCCGAGCGACAACAGGGCCCTTCGGGCCAGGCACGACCCAACCCCATCAAGGATGAGTTGAACGAAACCATTGGCAGCGCCCGTGAACAGGCCGATGCGCATTTCGGCCATTACCGCGATACGGCGGCGGACCAGATCGATGCATTGGCGCGGGGCGCCAAGTCGGCGATGTCCGAGCTGGAAGCCAACGACACCTTAGGCCTGTCTCACTACCTGGCGGACATGGCGGATTCGATGACCGGCCTGGCCGGCAAACTGCGCCACATGAGCGCCGAACAATTGCTGCACGAAGGATCCCGTCTGGCGCGGGACAACCCGGGCCTGTTCCTGGCCGGCAGCGTGGCGGTGGGCTTCGGGCTGTCGCGGTTCCTCAAGGCTGGCAGCTCACCGGTCGCCGCGGACATCGACGACCCGGCCGCCGGCCATTCCACCCTACCATCCGGCGGCTTCACCGCACACGAGCCCTTCGAGCCTGGCGTCGATCCCATCGGCCCAGGCGCCGGCACCGGCTCGCTTTCGGATTCGGCCAGCACCCGAGGAGAACTGCAATGAATCGACCTGACCCGGATTTTCAACGTTCCGCAGGCGCCCCTGCCACCGATACCGATGCGTCGGTCATGGGGTTGCTCAAGCAACTGACCCACGAGGTCCCGTCGCTGTTCACCAAGGAGCTGGCCTTGGCCAAGGCTGAGTTCCAGGCCAGCCTCAATACCCTCAAGGCCGGCATTGCCGCTGTGGCCGGCGGGGCTATTGTGCTGCTGGCCGGTTTCATCGTCCTGCTGATGGCGGTGGTTTATGGCCTGAGCACGGTCATGGCGCCGTGGCTGGCGGCACTGATCGTGGGCGTCGTGGTCATGGTCGTCGGTTTCGTGATGGTGCAATCGGGCAAGAAGCAATTCGAACCGTCCCACTTCAAGCCGGACCGTACCCTCGAGGCATTGAATAAAGACCAGGACGCCCTGCGGAGGAAAGTCTCATGAAGGATGAATTCAAAACCGAATCCGAGAAGAGTCCGCAAGCCCTCGAGCGCGAGATCGACGAGCAACGGGCCCATATCAGCCAGATCGTCGACGCGCTGGGCAGCAAGTTCACTCCGGGGCAAATGCTCGACCAGGCCTTGACCCTGGTGAAGGGCAATGGCTCGGAGTTCTTCGGCAACCTCGGCACCACGGTACGTAACAATCCGGTGCCCACCGTACTGACCACGCTCGGATTGTGCTGGCTGATGCTTGGCCAGAACCATCCGCCTCGGGTGGGTTACCGGGTCGGGCCGGACCAGGACTGCGCGGGCTGGAGTGAAGGGCTCGTCGGTGCGCGGGAGCATCTGCACGACACCACCGATTCCCTGCGCGAGGGATTCCATCATCTCAAGGACAAGGCCTCGCACCTGGCCGACGATCTCGGGACCAATGCCCGCCAGGCGCGACGCAGCGTCCATGCGACCGGAGAACGCCTGGCCCATGGCACGCAGGACCTGGGGGAACAGTTCAACCGGCTGCTCAAGGAACAGCCCCTGATGATGGCTGCGGCGGGAGTCGCCCTGGGTGCCATGCTCGGTGCCGCGTTGCCCGCCACCTCCACGGAGCAGCGAGTGATGGGCAAGACCAGCGCCAACCTCGCCGACAAGGCCAGGCAGACCGCGCGGCAGGGCTATGAGACGGTGCGCGATACGGTGAGCAAGACCACCGAGCATCACCAGGAAACACCTCCCAGGACTCAGGCACCTTCCGCGACGGACTTGTCCGGCGGGTTGGGCACTTCATAGCCCAGCACGCCGGGACGGCGCAGGTTCTGCGGTGCCTGCGCCGGCCACTGTCGAGACTGACAGTAGCCAGGACGCCATGACCGGTATTTCATGGCCTCTGTATCCGTATCTTCGGGGGGCAGCGCATGGAACATCAGGTCCCGTTCAGCGGACATCTGATTGTCATCGGCTTCGGCACGATCGCCCGGGCCACCCTGCCATTGTTGTTGGGGCAGGAGCTCATTGCGATCAAGCGCTTCACCGTGGTCGCGCCAGTGATCGACCACAACATCTGGTTCAAGGAGCGGGGGATTCGCTTTGTCCGCAAGGCACTGACCGAGCACACTTTTGCCCAGGTCCTTGACCGTGTCGTCAGGCCCGGCGATTTCATCGTCAACCTGTCCGTGGAAGTCAGCTCCCTGGCGCTGATCGCGTATGCCTTCGACAAGCGTGCGATGTACCTCGATACCTGTGTCGAACCTTGGGCAGGCGGCTATAACGATCCACGCCTGGATCTTTCGCGTCGTACCAACTACGCGTTGCGGCACGAGGTGCTGACGTTGCGCAAGAAGCTGGGCCGGGGTCCGACGGCGGTGGTGGCCCATGGGGCCAATCCTGGCTTGATCACGCACCTGCTCAAGGCCGGGCTGGTGGAACTGGCGCTGCAATTGAACCACCCGCTGTCGCAGAACCGCGCCGGCGTGGATTGGGCACGGTTGTGCATGGAAACGGGCATCAAGGTCATCCATTTCGCCGAGCGCGACACCCAGTGTTCGCACCGGATCAAGCAGGACGATGAGTTCGTCAACACCTGGTCGGTGGAAGGGTTCATCAGTGAGGGCAGCCAACCGGCGGAGCTGGGGTGGGGCACCCACGAGCGAACCTGGCCGGCGTCCGCCAGGCGTCATCGCTTCGGCGCGCGCAATGCCATTTACCTTGAACGTCCCAGCGCCAGCGTGCCGGTCAAGACCTGGACCCCCTTGGGCGGAGCGTGCCTGGGACTGATGATCACCCATCACGAAACCGCGTCCACCGCCGACCTGCTGACGGTGAAAGAGCGCCAGACCCTCGTCTATCGGCCCACCCTGCATTACGCCTACCACCCCTGCAACGATGCGTTGTTGTCTATTCATGAGCTCATTGGGCGGGGGTGGCAGACCCAGGGTTCGGAGCGCATTCTCAACGGTGAAATCGAGAGCGGTGGCGTCGATGCGTTGGGCGTGCTGCTCATGGGGCATGAGCTGAATGCCTACTGGTTCGGCTCGATGCTGAGCGTCGACGAAGCCAGGGCGCTGGTGCCCTTCAACAACGCCACCACCCTGCAGGTGGCCGCCGGGGTCCTGGCGGGCGTCGTCTGGGCGGTGGAGCATCCGGCGCGGGGCATCGTCGAGCCGGAACAGATGGATTACGAACGGGTGCTGGAAGTGGCCAGGCCCTACCTGGGCACCCTGGTCGGCAAGCGCACCGACTGGACGCCCAGCGGCACTCCCTGCCAGGCTTCAGGAGAAGGGGCGGCGGAGGCTTGGCAGTTCGAGCATTTCACTCGCCTGTGAGGGAACCGCGCACCAGCCACCAGCCGCCTGCCAGTGCGGCGATCCAGCACAGCACGATCACCACGGCGGCGATCCGGTTCAGCGGGCGCTGGCCCTGGTTTTTCTCCCATTGGCGGGCCCTGGCTGCACATTCGGCCAGCACAGCCGGCGGCATCAGGCGAAGGACCAGCCAGATACCCAGCGGCAGCAGGATCAAGTCGTCCAGATAACCCAGGATAGGAATGAAGTCCGGAATCAGGTCGATGGGGCTCAGGGCGTAGGCCACCACGATGACTGCGATGGTCCTGGGGAGCCACGGCGTCTGTCCATGGCGATAGCAGAACCACAGTGTCAGGGTCTGGCGCTTCAGGGCCCTGGCCCATTGGCGAAGTCGTGCTGAAGGCGATGTCATGGCGGCCGGTCGTGGTGCGAGTCGATCCGACAAGGGTAATCGCAAACCGGGCAGGGTGCCTGTAGCCGCGACGGGATCGGGGAGCTGGCCCTGATGACGCGTTGCCCCAGGCATCCAGGGCTTTCCTATACTCAATGCCAGGGTGACCTGAATCCGGGGTGCCGATCGTGCTGCATTCGCTGATGCTGGCCGTGTTGATCATTCTGGCGGGGTGCGCCACGCCGCAGCGCGGTCAACAGGTGGACTCGGTGGCGGTGGCCCAGGACACCTGGCGCCAGGTGGACCGACAGATCGTCGCCGCCTCCGGGACCGCGATCGAACAGGCCGAACGCTATGCCCGTGGATCGATGGAACATTGGCGGATGCTGGTCTACGAGCGGACCGAGGCCGAGTTCATCCCCTGGTTCAGCAGCTACTGGACCCAGGAATGGTTGGCGGTGAAGGTCAGCTGGTATGCCGCCAGCGCCCAAGACGAGGAGGATTCCGCGTCCAGGCGCCTGGCGGTCTATCTGCAGACGCAGTATCGCGAACGGGTGCTGGAACCCGTCGCTGTGGAGATCGATCCCGAAGCGATCCGGGCCAACGCGACGAGTTATTACGTGAGCCTGCTCAACCAGCAGGTCCAGGTGATCGCTCAGAGCCATCGGATCCCGCTGGAACTGATGAACCGGCGCCTGCACGGTATTCCCGCGGTCAACCTGGGCCCCCCGGCGGCGCGCAATGCTTCGCTGTACCAGATGGTCCATACCAACCCGCTCAATACCCTGCCGGCCTACGCGGCCCTGATCGATCACGTCAATAAGGCCGCCGCCACGGGAAACGGTCCCTCGGACGCGGTGATCGCTACGGTGGCACAACGCACCAGTGAAAAGATCGAAGCGCAGTTCGCCACTCGAGGGGCGACCGGTGCGGCCGCGGCCGTGGCCGGAAAGGCGGCGGGGGCATTGATTTCCGTAGGGGTGGCCGGCATTCGCGCGATCATCCACGAAGGCGAGCGGCCGGAAATGCAAGCGCATATCCGCAAGAGCCTGAGCGCCGCGTTCGACGAAGCCTGGTTCAAATCACTCAAGCATCCCCTCAGCGGGGTGCTGGCGCCGGTGTATTACCTGGATGAGGAAATCAGGGGCAGCCTGATGGAGGCGGAGCTGGCGAACCGGCCGGTGGTGCTGCCGCAACTCGAGCCATGACCGGCGGGGTCAGTCCGTCCCGAGGGTGACGCGGCAACCCTTGCGGTGGCGTATCTGTTCGTCCGTGGGCCGCTCCTTGATGAATTCGAAGCGCGGTTCGCCTTCGCTGTAGATCACCAGCCAGCCCCATTCCAGCTCGCTTTCGTCCTGGCCGGGCTTGGGTGGCGACGCCCACCAGGGTTCTTTCTGCATGATCTGACGCATCGTGTACTCCTGCAGGTTGATCCTTCACTATAGACCGCCCGATCGAGCGGCCGATTCAAGGCCGGTGTGCTCTGATCCCGCTTGTCGACGTCTAGGGTCTGTATCCCCGCACTCGAACGGGGAATGACTGGACCCCCGCACCCATGCAAGCATTGTTGAACGAGATCCTCGATGCGGTTCGCCCCCTGATCGGTCAGGGCAAGGTGGCCGACTACATTCCGGCCCTGGGCACTGTGCCTGCCAATCAATTGGGCATTGCCGTGTATGGCAACGATGGCGAGATGTATTGCGCAGGCGACGCCGAAACGCCGTTTTCGGTGCAGAGTATTTCCAAGGTTTTCAGCCTGGTGCAGGCCATCCAGCACTCCGGTGAAGCGATCTGGGAACGCCTGGGTCATGAGCCGTCCGGCCAGCCGTTCAATTCCCTGGTGCAGCTGGAGTTCGAACGGGGCCGCCCACGCAACCCGTTCATCAACGCCGGTGCCCTGGTGATCTGCGACATCAACCAGTCGCGGTTTGCCGCCCCGGCCTTGTCGATGCGCGACTTCGTACGGCGCCTGTCGGGCAATCCCAATGTGATGGTGGATGGCAAGGTCGCCGAATCGGAATACCAGCATCGCGCCCGCAACGCGGCGATGGCCTACCTGATGCAATCGTTCGGCAATTTCCATAACGACGTGGAGGCAGTGCTGCGCAGCTATTTCAGTCATTGTGCGTTGCGGATGAACTGCATCGACCTGGCCCGGGCGTTCTGTTTCCTGGCCAATGACGGCTTCTGCAAGCACAGCGGCGAGCAGATCCTCAGCGCCCGCCAGACCCAGCAGGTCAACTCCATCATGGCCACCAGCGGGCTGTACGACGAAGCCGGGAATTTTGCCTACCGCGTCGGTCTGCCGGGCAAGAGCGGGGTGGGCGGTGGGATCGTGGCGGTGGTGCCAGGGCGTTTCACCGTGTGCGTCTGGTCCCCCGAACTCAATGTCGCCGGCAACTCCCTGGCCGGCATGGCGGCGCTGGAGCTGCTCAGCCAGCGGATCGGCTGGTCGGTGTTCTAGGGTTTGTACGAAAAAGGGCCCGTTTCGGATAGAAACGGGCCCTTTTTTATTCAGCTGCGATCAGTAGAGGCGGTCGATGACCTGGACCTGCGAAGTATTCTGCACCGCCTGCCAGGCTTGGGTCAGCGTTTGCAGCACGCGACCGATGTAGTCTTTGTCGGCTGCGGCCTTCTTGCCGACGTAGCCTTGTCCGCGGCGGTACATCTTCAACCGGGCACACAGGTCTTGCGTGTTCTTTTCGAACTCGTCTTCCTGGGTGTACGGCGACAGGCAATCCATATGCACCTGGCCAGTCTTGCTGATCCACAGGATATGGCTGTCGAGGGTGTCCTTGTGTGCAGCGAACATGCGAGCCAGTTCATCAATAGATGGTTGATTGTTCAGATTCATGTGTAAGCCCCTTGACCATTTGGTTGATCTGTCTGGTGGTTCGCAAAAACTTCGCTATTCGGTAACTCAGGTACCGAAACCAGGCCGTCAGCGTCCTTGCGTCGAACTTCGGCGGCGGCGCGGAACGGCTGTGTAGTGCTATCGAAGGGCTGCTACGCAAATGCGCTACAACGAAGAGAAACAGCGAAGAACCTGTCAGGCATCGTCAACTTTCGAGGGTCGACCCGCGCGTCATGAGGATCTTCGCCAGCGTTTCTCGTCCTTGTTTCCGGACGGTCATGCCAGGTCAGCACCTTCAATCTGCCTTGTGGGCAGTCCCTTATCCAAAAAACAGCTCGGCGGTCAGACGAGCTTGCTCAAACGGTTACCTGTACTCCCGATCGGGGAGACGTCTGCATCATGCAAGGGCAAATCGACGTCGTCAACGGTTTTGTAGTGATTATTTTTGGTCACTACATATTGTCGGACAAAACGGTTTGGCTATGAAAAATGACTGGCAGCACGGCTGTGTTTTCTGTGGCGCGGGCATTCATCCCGCTGGGGCGCGAAGCGGCCCGAATGGTGGGTGAGGTTATCTGATACACGCAGGCAGCTGGATTGGGGTTGCTTTGCAACCCGGCGGGGAATAGATCCCCTCGTGGCAGGTTCGGTGTCTGGCAGGGCACCCGATTGACTCCGACAGGCTCAGGTCGCCTTGGCTTTTGTCGCTTTGCGCGGCGCGCCGGCGGCCTTGCGCTTGGCCGTCTTGCGTTTGTTTTTCCATGGCGCTGCGCCACGACCGGCGGGGCTGGCCGGACCGCTGATGGCCAGGCTCATGCCCTGGCAGCGAGCGATGTGCTTGCTCATCCAGGCGGCCTGGCGGGTGACGAATTCTTCCAGGCTCATTTCCCCGCTCTGCACCATGTCCAGTGCCTGTTCCCAGATGGCGGTGGTGCCTGGGTCGGCAATGGCGCGGGGCACGGCGTCGATCAGGCTGAAGGCCGCCGGGGTGGCGGACAATGCCTTGCCGTTCTTGACCAGGTAGCCACGGTCGAGCAGGCCCTGGATGATCGAGGCCCGGGTCGCTTCGGTACCGATGCCGGTGGTGTCCTTGAGTTTCTGCTTGAGCAGCGGATCGTCCACCAGCCTGGCGACGTTTTTCATGGCCTTGATCAGGTCGCCCTCGGTGAACGGCTTGGGCGGCTGGGTCCACAGGTCCTTGAGCGTCACTTGCTCCACGGCGCAATCATGGCCTTCGATCAAGGCCGGCAGGGTTTGCGGTGCCGGGGCTTCCCGGCCTCGTGCAGGAGCCAGGGCCTCGGGCAGGGCACGTTTCCAGCCGGGCTCGACGATCTGCTTGCCCACGGCGCGCAATGCCTGGCCGGCGCAATCGAAATCGGCCTGGGTGCGGTCGTATTCATGGTTGGGCAGGAACTGCGCCAGGTAGCGCGCGCGAACCAGCGTATAGACGGCGCGCTGCTTGCCAGCGAGCTTGTCGAGGTTCTTCGCGGCAGCGGTGGGAATGATGCCGTGGTGGGCGCTGACCTTGGCATCGTTCCAGGCCCGGGACCTGCGTTGCGGTTGCAGGTGCTCGCGCAGTGGCGCGAGACCCGGGTCGGCCTGGGCGAGGGCGGCCAGGATGGCCGGTGCTTCGCTGTGCTGGCTCAAGGGCAGGTAGCCGCAATCGCTGCGAGGATAGGTGATGAGCTTGTAGGTTTCGTAGAGGGCCTGGGCGATGTCCAGGGTTTCCTGGGCGCCGAGGCCGAGCTTCTTCGAACAGACTTCCTGGAGGGTGCCCAGGTCGAATGGCAGCGGTGCCGCTTCGCGCAGGCGTTCGGTGCGCACCTGGGTCACCAGGGCGGTGTCGGCATTGTCCATGGCCTGGGCGGCATCACGGGCGATGGCCTGGTTCAGGCATCGCTCCTGGTCGTCGCAGGCAGCCGCATCGGCGCGCCACTGAGCGGTGAACACGGTGCCGGCATGACGCAGTTGAACGTCGATGGCCCAATAGGCCACCGGTACGAAATCGGCGATGCTGCGGTCGCGATCCACCACCAGTCGCAGGGTGGGCGTCTGCACGCGCCCCACCGGCAACACGCCCTGATAGCCGGACTGGCGTCCCAGCAAGGTGAACAGGCGACTCATGTTCATGCCGATCAGCCAGTCGGCCCGGGAGCGGCCCAGCGCCGAATGATACAGGTTGAAGGTTTCGGCCCCCGGCTTGAGTGCAGCCAGGGCCTTGCGGATCGAGGCTTCGTCCAGGGCCGATAGCCACAAGCGCTTGATCGGCCCGCGATAGCGGCAATGCTCCACCAGTTCCCGGGCGATCATCTCGCCTTCCCGGTCGGCGTCGGTGGCGATCACCAGTTCACTGGCTTCACCCAGCAAGCGCTTGACCGCCTTGAACTGGCTCGCGGTCTTCGGCTTGACGGTCATTTTCCATTGCCCCGGCACGATGGGCAGGTCGGCCAGCACCCAGCGCTTGTAGCGGGCATCGTAGGCATCGGGCGGGGCGGTCTCCAGCAAGTGGCCGATGCACCAGGTCACGGTGATGCCCGTGCCCAGCCAGCAGCCATCGCCGCGTCGCCTGGCGCCGAGCACGGCGGCGATGTCCTTGGCCTGGGATGGTTTCTCACAGAGGTACAGCTGCATGGCGCCCTTTTCCGAACAGTTCTGCTGGGAGCTGTAGCATGGTCAGGGATTGCTCCGGGGGCAAGTTTTATCTGTATGCATATACAGATAAAACGTTGCGCTGCGTTGCAAAAGAACGTCTGGCACGACGCTCAGCGGCCCATTCGCAAGCAGAATGAATTTATGTGAAAGGTGCAGTTCATAACTTGCAGAGCGGTTAAAACCGCAAAAAAACCGACGGCAGGGAGAGTCAATCACATGAATTCGATGCCAAACGGCAACGGACAGGCGACCACACGTTTGATTCTTGTTGTTGAAGATGATCCGACGATCCTGGAGTTCCTGTGCGAAATACTGGAGGACGAAGGGTTTGTGGTGGAGCCTCGGGAAAGCGCCGATTCGGCGTTGACGTTTCTTGAGCAGAGTGCCGACTACGTGGACCTGCTGCTCACCGATATCACCATGCCCGGCACGATCGACGGCGCGGACCTGGCCAACATGACCGGGGACCGCTGGCCGCAGATTCCGCTGCTGATCATGTCGGGCTACGAAACGCCGGAAAGTGCCGGGATCAAGCACCACGCCTCCTTCATCGCCAAGCCCTGGGCCCTGGGGCAGATGCTGGACCTGGTGGAAAGCACGGTGAAGAATCGCCAGGTCCACTGATGGACGGCGAGGGGCCTGGCCCCCCGCCACGGGACGCTGTCTTCAGTTTTTATCCAGGTCCACGTTTCTGGTTTCCCGCAGGCAGAGCATGCCCACCACCAGGCTGACCCCGGTGATCACCACCGGGTACCACAGCCCATAGAAGATATCGCCGGTATAGACCACCAGGGCGAACGACACGGTGGGCAGGAAGCCGCCGAACCAGCCGTTGCCGATGTGGTAGGGCAGCGACATGGAGGTGTAGCGGATACGGGTGGGAAACAGTTCGACCATCAGCGCCGCCAACGGGCCGTAGCACATCGCTGAAATGATGATCAGCGCCACGATCAGCACCACGATCATGGTCCGGTTGATCTGCTGGGCATCGGCTTGTTGTGGGTAGCCTGCCAGGGTCACCGCTGCCCGCAGCGCGGACTCGTCGAAGCCTTCGAGTTTCACGTCGCCGACGCTGACCTGCACGTTGCTGCCGGCCGGCGCCGACACGCTGCTGTAGGGCAGCCCCTGCTTGACCAGGAACGTCTTGACCTTGTCGCAGGGGCTGTCGAAGCGCGCCTTGCCCACCGGGTCGAATTGAAAGGTACAGGTCGCCGGGTCGGCCACCACCGTGATCGGCGCCTGGCGGCTCGCCAGGTCGATGGCCGGGTTGGCGTAGTGGGCCAGGGTCTTGAAAATCGGGAAATACAGTGCCGTGGCCAGGAGCAGGCCGACCATCAGCACGGGCTTGCGCCCGACCTTGTCCGACAGCCAGCCGAAGAAGATGAAGAACGGCGCGCCGATCACCACGCTGACGATCAGCAGGCTGTTGGCCAGGGCCGGGTCCATCTTCAGAAACTGGGTCAGGAAGAACAGCACGTAGAACTGCGCCGCGTAGAAGGTGACCGCTTGCCCGGCGTTGATGCTGAACAGGGCGATCAGCACCACCTTGAGGTTTTCCCATTTGCCGAAGGACTCACGGATGGGGGCCTTGCAGCACTTGCCTTCCTCTTTCATTTTCAGGAATGCCGGCGACTCATGCAGGCTCAGGCGGATCCAGGTGGAAATGCCCAGCAGCACGATCGACAGCAGGAACGGAATGCGCCAGCCCCAGACCTCGAACTGGTCGCCAGTGAAATAACGGCAGCCCAGCACCACCAGCAAGGAAAGCAACAGACCGAGGGTGGCCGTGGACTGGATCCAGCTGGTGTGGAAGCCGCGCTTGCCTATGGGGGCGTGCTCGGCGACATACGTGGCCGCTCCGCCATATTCACCGCCCAGGGCCAGGCCCTGCAGCATGCGCAACACCACCAGGATGATCGGCGCGGCGATGCCGATGCTGGCGTAGTTGGGCAACAGGCCGACACAGAAGGTCGCCACGCCCATGAGGACGATGGTGGCCAGGAAGGTGTACTTGCGTCCGATCATGTCCCCCAGCCGCCCGAACACCAAGGCACCGAACGGCCGCACGATGAAACCGGCGGCGAATGCCATCAGGGCGAAGATGAATGCCGTGGTGTCGTTGACGCCGGCGAAGAACTGCTTGCTGATCACCGCCGCGAGGGCGCCGTAGAGGAAAAAGTCGTACCACTCGAACACCGTCCCCAGGGACGAGGCGAAGATGACCTTCTGGGTTTCCTGGCTGGTGCCGACGCTGCGCGTGGCTTCCAGGGGCTGAACATGCTCAGACATATCGGTATCCCTCACAGTGATTGTTTTTGTTGTTCCACTGTCGACGCCGGGTTGGCGTCTCCTGGTTTGACACACCTTCTTGGATCGACTCACCCCGCTGGTTGGAGAGTGACCTGTTCTTCAGGCCGTGACAGGTTCTTCTTGGGTGCTGATGTTCCTCGTGGCCGGGTTGAGCATCATCTGCGCCGCCTTCTCGGCGATCATCAGGGTCGGCGAGCAGGTATTGCCCGAGGTGATGCGCGGCATGATCGAGGCGTCGGCGACGCGCAGTCCGGCGATGCCATGAACCTGCAACTGTGCATCCACCACCGCGTCCTGGTCATGGCCCATGCGGCAGGTACCCACCGGATGGAAGATCGTCGTGCCGATACGGGCGGCGGCCTGGTGCAGTTCTTCTTCCGTCTGCAGGTTGGGCCCCGGCAGATATTCCTTGGGTTTGAAACCTTGCAGGGCAGGGGCGGCGACGATACGGCGGGTCAGGCGAATGGCGTCGGCGGCGACCCGCAGGTCTTGCGGGTGGCTCAGGTAGTTGGGTTGGATCACCGGGGCTTCGCGCGGGTCGGCCGAACGGATATCCACCCGACCACGGCTTTGCGGGCGCAGGTCGCAGACCGAAGCGGTGAAGGCCGGGAACGTGTGCAGCGGCTCCCCGAAACGCTCCAGGGACAACGGTTGAACGTGATATTCAAGGTTGGCCGAGGTCTGTTCCGGCCCTGAACGGGCAAACGCGCCCAATTGGCTGGGAGCCATGGACAAGGGGCCGCTGCGGTCATAGAGATAGCGCAGGCCCATGCCCATCTTGCCCCACAACGTGCCGGCGATCTGGTTCAGGGTGCGGGCGTTTTCCAGCTGATAGATCAACCGCAGTTGCAGGTGATCCTGCAGGTTGCCACCCACGCCGGGCAGTTCATGGACCACGCCGATGCCCAGCCGCTGCAACAGGTTGCGCGGGCCGATCCCCGAGCGTTGCAGAATCGCCGGAGAGCCCACGGCGCCAGCGCACAGCACGATTTCCCGGCGCGCCTTGTAATTCATGCCCTTGCCCTGCCAGCGGGCGCTGACGGCATGGGCCCGCCCGTCGCGAAGCAGTACGCGGTCGACTTCCACTTCGGTCAGTACCGTGAGGTTGGAGCGCTGACGCACTGGCTTGAGAAAGGCCTTGGCGGCGTTCCAGCGGACCCCGGCCTTCTGGTTGACCTGGAAATAACCGCAGCCCTCATTGTCGCCGCCATTGAAGTCGTCGAGGTTGGGGATGCCGCTCTGTTCGGCGGCGGTGCGGAAGGCGTCGAGGATCGGCCAGGACAGGCGCTGGCGTTCGACCCGCCACTCACCGGCGGCGCCGTGCAGTTCGGAGTCGCCGGCGAAGTGGTTTTCGCTCTGCCGAAACAGCGGCAGCACATCTTTCCAGGCCCAGCCGCTATTGCCTTCGGCGGCCCAGCCATCGTAGTCCGCCGCCTGGCCACGCATGTAGATCATGCCGTTGATGGAGGAGCAGCCCCCCAGCACCTTGCCTCTTGGATAGCTCAGGGCGCGTCCTTGCAGGCCGGGTTGGGCTTCGGTCTTGAAGCACCAGTCGGTGCGCGGGTTGCCAATGCAGAACAGATAACCCACGGGGATGTGGATCCAGGGGTAGTTGTCGCGCGCGCCGGCTTCGAGCAGCAGCACACGGTGTTGCGGGTTGGCCGAGAGTCGGTTGGCCAGCAGGCATCCGGCGGGGCCGGCGCCCACGATCACGTAATCGTATTCATCGACGACAGGTTGCATCCGCGACCTCATTTTTTGTTCTTGTAGGTCCCATCCTAGTTGTTAGTTTTCGTTAAAAGAATGTTAGTTTTTAAGCAGTGGCTGTGCGTTTATAGACAGCAGCTGCGCACAATCGAGACCTGGAGCGTTCATGTTCGACTGGAATGACCTGCGCTACTTCCTGGAGCTGCAACGCAGCGGCCGCCTGCTGACGGCGGCGCGACGCCTGAATACCACCCACGCGACGGTGGCCCGGCATATCGAGGCCATCGAGAAGAGCCTGGGCACCGCGCTGTTCGTCCAGCACGCCCAGGGGTATGAACTGACCCCGGCCGGCGAGACGTTGCTCAAGCACGCCGAGGCCATGGAGAACGTGGCATTACTGGCCCAGGAGGACATCACCCAGTCCAGCGCGCCCCTGGGCAAGATCCGCCTGGGGGTGACCGAAGGGCTGGGCATCATGTTCCTGGCCAGTCGCATGGACAGCCTGTTCCAGCGGTACCCGGGGCTGGAGGTGGAGCTGGTGGCGGTGCCGCGGTTCGTCAGCATTCTCAACCGCGAAGCGGAAATCAGCATCCACCTCGAACGGCCGGCGGCCGATCTGCTGGTGACCCGCAAGCTCACCGACTACAGCCTGGCGCTGTACGCCAGCCAGGCCTACCTGGATCGCTCGCCGCCGCTGCGCAGTCGCGAAGACCTGGGGCGTCATGCCTGGATCGGTTATGTCGACGACCTGCTGTTCAGCCAGGAGCTGATGTTCCTCAACAGCTTCTGCCGCAACCCTCGGGTGGTGTTCCACAGCACCAGCGTCATCGCCCAGCAACAGGCCGCGCGTTCGGGGCTCGGTATCGCTGTGCTGCCGTGCTACATGGCCAGCGACGATCCGATGCTGGTGCCCTTGCTGCCCGACGAAACCATCCGCCGCAGCTACTGGATCAGCACCCGTCGCGAACTGCACAAGTCCGTGCGCCTGCGGGTGCTGTGGGATTACGTGGTGCAGCTGTGCGAGCGCGAGCAAGGGCTGCTGCTGCCCTGACCAGGCAGTACCTGTGGCGAGTGGATTGATCCCGCTGGGCTGCGCAGCAGTTCAAAATGTCTACCTGCAACGCCAAGGCGACACATCGGGGACGCTACGCGCCCCAACGAAGATGAATCCCCTTGCCACAGTAATCGAGTCTCCAGCGCTGGCCGCCCAAGTCCCTTTTGTGGCCCCCAATGACCTCAAGCCGACACGCCGACCTGCCTTAGTGTGGGAGCCGCCAGACCCACAACAAGAAAGGCGCGATCCTTGCGCCGCAAGAGGGCCTTATGTCGGCAAGAACATCTTTATCGCTGCTCAACGTCGCCTCCATCGCGCTGTTCGGCGCTCTGCTCGCCGGGTGCGGCGAAGAAGCCCGGCCACCCGCGCCCACGACCTTCTCGGCCATGCCCGCCGACGCGACGCTGGCGCAGATCTACGACAGCAGTTGTAAGGTCT
This sequence comes from Pseudomonas sp. NFACC43, assembly GCF_900119645.1. Taxonomy (NCBI): domain Bacteria; kingdom Pseudomonadati; phylum Pseudomonadota; class Gammaproteobacteria; order Pseudomonadales; family Pseudomonadaceae; genus Pseudomonas; species Pseudomonas sp. NFACC43. The sequence continues at coordinate 323,266 of NZ_FPKK01000001.1, read as the reverse complement.
GCCATGCCAATCCCGGCGCCGGAGCTCCCCTGACCGGTGACACCCAGGCCTGGGCCCCTCGTGTGGCCCAGGGCGCCGATACCCTGCTGGATCACGCGATCAACGGCTACAACGGCATGCCGCCGATGGGGCTGTGCATGCACTGTTCCGAAGAGCAGTTCCTGGCCCTGATCGCCTTCATGTCCGGCCAACAATTCCAATGACCAGAACGGGTGCCACGGCATGACGATGGATTTTTCACGGCGTCGCTTGCTGCAGCAGGCCGGCGTCGTCGCAGCCTTCACGGCCCTGGGCAGCCAGGGCGCACTGGCGGACCTGATACGGGCCCCGCGCCTGATCCCCTGGCGCAACTGGTCCGGGGCACAGAGCTGCCTGCCGGCGGCGCGCCTGGCGCCCAAGGACCTCGATGAGCTGGTGCAGCTGGTGAAACGGGCCGAGGGGCGGATTCGTCCGGTGGGCTCCGGCCACTCCTTCAGCGCGCTGGTGCCCACCGATGGGACCCTGCTGTCGCTGAGCCATTTCAGCGGCCTGCTGGATCATGACGCCGCCAGCCTGCAGGCCGAGTTCGGCGGCGGCACGCCCATGTCCCGCATGGGGCCGGCACTCAAGGCCGTTGGCCAGGCGCTGTTGAACATGGCGGACGTGGACTACCAGACCCTGGCAGGGGCGATTGCCACCTCGACCCACGGCACCGGCAAGGCCTTTGGCTCGTATGCGTCCCAGGTGGTGGGCCTGCAACTGGTGACGGCCCGTGGCGAGGTGCTCGATTGCGATGCCAGGCGCCATCCCGACGTGTTCCAGGCGGCCCGGGTATCCCTTGGCGCACTGGGGCTGGTCACCCGGGTGCGCCTGCAGAATCGTGCCGCGTATCGGCTGCGCGAGCGCCAATGGGTGGCCAGGACCGAAGAGTTGCTGGAAGACGTGCCTACCAATACCCGCGACAACCAGCACTGGGAAATGCAGGTGGTGACTCATTCCGACTATGCGCTGTCGATTGCCCTGAACGAAACCACCGACCCGGCCACGCCGCCCGTCAGCCCCGAAGAGGAGGGCGGCAATGAGTTCGTTACCCTGATCGAGAAGCTCGACAAGTATGGCAGCGACTTTCCGGCCACCCGCCGGACCCTGCTCAACAGCCTGCGGCTGGTGGCCGACTTCGACGACCGGGTGGGCGACTCCTATGACATCTATGCCAATGCCCGTACCGTGCGCTTCAACGAAATGGAATATTCGGTGCCGGCCGAACACGGCCCGGCGTGTCTGCGGGAGATCCTCGCGCTGATTCGCGACAAGGACCTGCGCACCTGGTTTCCCATCGAATACCGTTACGTGAAGGCCGACGACATTGCCTTGAGCATGTTCGAAGGCCGCGACAGTTGTTCGATCTCGGTGCATCAGCATTACCAGATGGATCACCACAATTTCTTCGCCGCCATCGAGCCGATCTTCTGGAAATACCAGGGGCGTCCGCACTGGGGAAAATTGCATTCTCTCAACGCCAGGACGCTCCAGGCGCTATACCCGCGCTGGAATGAATTCGCTCAGGTGCGCCAGGCCCTGGACCCCGATGGGAAGTTTCTCAACGGGCATCTTTCATCGATTCTGGGGGTGAGCTGATGAGCTTCAATCGCCGTGGTTTCCTCATGGGTACGCTGGGCACCGGGGTGTTGCTGGCCGGTGTCGGGGCCTGGCTACGGCCGACGGATCGGGGCGGCGCCTACAGCGATTATTTCCGCCAGTTGAACCGCGAGCTCAAGAACCGCGGCCCGATGCGGCCGGTCATGCTGATCGACCTGGATCGACTCGATCACAACATCGATGTGGTCAAGGCGTCGGTCCGGCGTGCCGGCAAGCAGTTGCGACTGGTGGAGAAATCCCTGCCGGCCCCCGGGTTGCTGGAATACATCGGTCGGCGCGCCGAAACCCGACGATTGATGTCGTTCCATCAGCCGTTTCTCAACCACGACGCGCAGCAGTTCCCCGAGGCCGATATTCTTCTGGGCAAACCCCTGCCGGTGCGTTCCGTCGAGTTGTTCTACCAGCTTCACAAGGGCGCGTTCGATCCTTCGCGCCAGTTGCAATGGTTGCTGGACACTCCCGAACGTCTCGAGCAATACCGGGGCCTGGCCCAGGGGCTTGGTACGCGCATGCGCATCAATATTGAATTGGACGTGGGCCTGCATCGGGGCGGGGTGAGGGATGAAGCCTCCCTGGACGCGATGCTCAAGCTGATCCGTGCCCACCCGCAACAGCTGGAGTTCGCCGGGTTCATGGGCTACGACCCGTTCGTGGGCATGGGCGTGCCCGAGTGGGTGGCCAGCCCGCAGACGCTGTTGGCCCGGGTCATGGCGATCTACCAGGCACGGGTGGATTTCGTTCGTTTGCGCTATCCCGACCTCTGGCATCCACGCCTGACACTCAACACCGCCGGCAGCCCCAGCTACCGCTTGCATGAACGGGAGAACCTGAGCACCGAAGTGTCGGTGGGCACGGCCATGCTCAAGCCCAGTCATTACGATTTGCCGTCACTGACCGATCACGTGCCGGCAGCCTATATCGCCACGCCGGTACTCAAGCGCACCGGTGCGGTGAACATCCCGGCGCTGGATGACAAGTCGCGGATTCTTGCCTGGTGGGACGTGAACCAGCGCGCCACGTTTTTCATCTACGGCGGTAACTGGATGGCCGACCTCGAATCGCCACCTGGCTTGAAGAGCAACAGCCTCTATGGCCGCAGCTCGAACCAGGAAATGGTCAACGGTTCCGAAACGGTTGGGTTGGGGCTGGAAGACCAGGTGTTCCTCAGGCCGACCCAGACCGAGTCGGTGCTGCTGCAATTCGGCGACCTGCTGGCGGTGCGCGGGGGACGGATCGTCGAAAGCTGGCCGGTCTATGCCTGACAGCGCAGCTTGTTGTGAAGCGAGCCGGCTGGCGACCAGCCCGGAACATTCTTGTGTTCACGCACTGGTCGACTCGCTGTGGCGAGCGGGCAAATCCCAGCGGCGGTGACCGACGACAATCAAAGCTCGAACGGAATGCTGATCTTGGCCCAGAGCATCTCGCCTTCGGGTCGGTTTTGCACGTCGAACTCCTTGGCCCAGCGGATCTCGGCGCTGGCGTACTTGAGAAAGGTCAGGTGCAGCGCCGGGCCGATGGCGAATACCTGGCCGCGCACCCCATCGTCCACGTCCTGTCCGGCGAACTGCACGGTGCGCCCGTACTGTTTGTCGTCGGTGGTCTGCTTGAGGTAATAGCCGTTGAGCCCTAACCGCAGGTTATCGGTCAAAAGGTAACTGACGGAATAATCGAAGTGGAAGATCTGCCCCGAGCGGTAGTCGGTGTCCTTGTTCTCACGGTTGAAGCTGTAGGTGGTCTTCATCGACACCTCGGTTCTCTCCGTGGGCAGCCAGGTGAAGGAGAACAGCGGCTTGTAGGTGTAGAAGTTGGTGCTGGTGTTGGCCAGGCGATCCGGGCTGTATTCGCCGGTCGGCACAGTGATTTCCACCGCGGCGGCCAAGGTCAGGTTCTTGCCCATGTCCCACAGCACGATGGGGGAAATGGTGGTATCGCCCATGCTTTCCCGGGTGTCCTGCAGGCCGAACACCGAGACTTCCTGCTTGAGCCAGGGCTGGGCGACATAGATCCCGAACCGTCCGCCTGCCACCCGTAGCGGGCTCAGGTAGTCGATACGCGGCACCACCGCCGTGGATTCGATCTCCACATCGGGGACTTCGCCGCCCAATGAGCTGATGTTGAATTTCCGGGCCTTGTAGTGGTTGTAGTACAGGTTGAACGCGAACATGTGGTCGGGAAGGTTGTCGACGTCCAGCGGCAACACGAAAAAACCATCGGTGCCGGTGCCGATGTTATCGACGCCGGTCTCAGTGGCCTGGGCCGGGAGGGCGCTGGCGCAGGCCAGGCCCAGGGTCATTTGCAAGGCGAATCGCGTGCGGATCGGGTTCATGGGCGAGCTCGTTATTATTGTTGGGGTGCACCGAAAGTCCGAGCCATAGAAATAAGCCGTTCGTCATCGAGAGGGCAGGGTATTGGCGGCCACACAGGGGACTTGGGCGGCCACATTTCGTATCCCCCATTGCATCAGCTCATGCTAACGTTCATGAAACAACCGGTTACAAAAACGCCTCCTAACGTGCTCCGGACCCCGCCCATGCAGAAAGTCATCGACCCTACCTACGAATTGGCACTGGTATCGCCATTCCTGTTGCAGACCCTGGCCGAAGTCGTGACGGACAAAGGCTTCGATGCGGCCGGCCTGTGTCGCGGGCTGGGGTTCGGCCTTGACGATCTGCAGGACCCTGCCCAGCGTATTTCCTATCGCCAGGCCGCCCTCATGATCCAGCGGGCACTCAAGCTATTGCCGGACCAGGGGCTGGGCCTCTGGGTCGGCGATCGCAATGTGTTGGGCACCCTGGGCCTGCTGGGGCATGTCCTGTCGCTGTGCGAAACCCTGCGCGATGCCTTCGCCCTGGGGGTGCGCTACCAGCACACCACCGGCGGTATCGCGGTGACCAGTGTCGAAGAGGCCCCGGGCCGGATCATGGTCGAGGCGAGCTGCCGGTTGCCTTTCGCCGAGGTCCAGGTGTTCGCGGTCGAGGAGTTCTTCGCCAGCCTGATGGTCTATGGCCGGGCACTGGCGGGAGCGGATTTCAAGCCCGAGGCCGTGGAGTTCATGCATGCCGCACCGTCCTATGCCACGCAGTACCAGCGGATCCTGGGACCGGAGGTGCGTTTCGGTTGCCGCTACAATCGCATGCTCATCGATGTCCGCTGGCTGGACGTGCGCCTGCCCAACCATCATCCGTTGGCCTTGCGCCAGGCCCTGGCTTTGCTGGAGCAGGAGGCCACCGAGGTCCACCGCAAGATCGACCTGATCCAGGCCGTGGAACGGGCCATCGCCCGGGACCTGACCCGGGGCAGTCACATCGAGAAAATCGCTGGGGACCTGAACATGAGCAGTCGTACCCTGCGTCGGCGCCTGACCGAACACAGCCTGACCTTCGAGGCCTTGCTCGAACAGGTGCGTCGCGGCCGGACCCTGAACCTGCTGGCCAATCCCGAACTGTCCATCGAGCGGATCACCGAGGAAGTCGGTTACAGCGATGTGCGCAGCTTCCGCCGCGCCTTCCGGCGCTGGACCGGCATGAGCCCCAGCGCGTTTCGCAGCGAAGGTGCCGAGGCTCGGCTTTGAGTCCTGCCGCTGGGGCACTGCTTTCGCAGGGGGCCCGCAGAAGGTTGGCACGGGTGTCGATGGTGTGAACTGACTGGCGGCGCTTGTCAGGAAAATCCCGCAGGAGTACAAATGTACTCCATGACGACTCTCACTCCTCGCCGCGCCGCCATCCTGACGTTCATCCGCGACCGTATCGCCGATCAGGGCCAGCCTCCCAGCCTCGCTGAAATCAGCGAGGCCTTCGGCTTCGCCTCCCGGAGCGTGGCGCGCAAGCATGTGCTGGCGTTGACCGAAGCCGGTTTCATCGAAGTCAACCCACACCAGGCCCGGGGCATCCGGTTGCTCAACCAGTCGCCGCGTCCCGAACTGCTGGACGTGCCGGTGCTGGGACGAGTGGCTGCCGGCCTGCCCATCGGCGCCGATGCCGAAGTCCATGACCGTCTGATGCTCGACCCGGCGATATTTTCCAAGGCCCCCGATTACCTGCTGCGGGTCCAGGGTGACTCGATGATCGGGGACGGCATTCTCGACGGCGACCTGGTGGGGGTACAACGCACGCCCCAGGCCTCCAACGGGCAAATCGTGGTAGCCCGGCTCGACGGTGAAGTCACCATCAAGCGCTTCGAGCGAGTCGGCGAACAGGTGCGTCTGTTGCCACGCAACCCGGCCTATCAGCCGATCATTGTCGAAGCCGACCGGGACCTGGCCATCGAAGGGGTGTTCTGTGGCCTCTTGAGGCAAGGCTGATGGGCGCGGTCGTTGCGCTGGATACGCTGTTCAATGGCGGCCAGGTCTGGAAGGGCCGGCCTGCGCCGCCGGCCGCCAGTCCACAGCCCACCGGCCATGCCGAACTGGACGCGGCATTGCCCAGTGGCGGCTGGCCGGAGTCAGCGCTGACGGAGATCCTCCTGGCCGCGCCGGGGGTCGGTGAGATGCAGCTGGTATGGCCGACCCTGGCCCGACTGTCGGCGGCAGGGGAGCGGATCGTGCTGGTGGCGCCGCCGTTCGTGCCTTACCCCCAGGCCTGGCAGAACGCCGGAGTCGACCTGCGCCAGTTATCGGTGATCCGGGCCGATGAGCGCGATGCCCTGTGGGCCACCGAACAGTGCCTGCGCTCAGGCTGTTGTGGCGCGGTCCTGTGCTGGCCCCGCCAGGCCGATGACCGGGCCCTGCGCCGTTTGCAGGTGGCGGCGGAAACCGGCCAGACCCTGGCGTTCGCCTGGCGCTCGATCCAGGAAGCCGTCAATCCGTCCCCGGCGGCCCTGCGCATTGCCATCGATGCCCGGCCCGGGCAATTGCGCGTGCTCAAGTGTCGCGGCGGGCTGGCCCGTCCGGCGCCGATAGCCTTTACCCCGTACTCACCAACAGAGCATTGAGGTTGCGATGCGCTGGGTCTGTATCCTGTTTCCACAATTGGCGCTGGACGCCGCGCTGCGTCAGCGCCCCGATCCCGAGGAGCCCCTGGCCCTGCTGAGCGGTCCCGCCCAGCGACGTGTGCTGCGCGCGGTCAACGAGCCCGCCCGGGCCCTGGGCCTGCGTCCCGGCCAGAGCATGACCGCCGCCCAGGCCCTGAGCAAAGGCTTTGCCACCGCCGAATACGACGCGGCACAGATCGAACACTGGCAACAGTTCCTGGCAGCCTGGGCCTACCGTTTCAGTTCCCAGGTCAGCGTGCACTATCCGCGCACGGTGCTGTTCGAGATCGAGTCGAGCCTGGGCCTGTTCGGGACCTGGCCGGTATTCGAGGCCCGGTTGCGGGCCGAGCTGACCGAACTGGGCTTTCGGCATCGCATCGTCGCGGCTCCGAACCCGGTGGCGGCTCGGGTTCTGGCCAATGCCTATGACGCCCTGGTGGTACCCGATGGCGAGACCTTGCAGGCATACCTGGGGCAGATGCCGGTGGACCGCATCAGCCTGGCGCCCGATGTCGCCACGGCCTTGTCGCGTATGGGCCTGCGTCGCCTGAGCCAAGTCCAGGCCTTGCCCCGGCACACCCTGGCGCGTCGCTTTGACGCCCAGGTGCTCAAGCACCTCGACGCCCTGGTGGGCAGTCGTACCCTGGCGCTGTCGTTCTACTTGCCGCCGGACCGCTTCGACGTGCGCATCGAGCTCAACTATGACGTCCAGTCCCATCAGGCGTTGCTGTTCCCCTTGCGTCGATTGACCGGTGACCTGTCGGCTTTCCTCTGTGGCCGCGACAGCGGCGTGCAGCGGTTCGACCTGCATCTGGAGCACGCCGGGCTGGCGGACACGGTGATCAAGGTCGGCCTGCTCAGCGCCGAGCGGGACCCTTCGATGCTTTTCGAGCTGGCCCGTGGCCGATTGGAACAGGTGCAGGTCCAGGCCCCGGTGCGCGGCTTTCGCTTGTGCGCCGAAGATCTGCCGTCATTCGTCCCCCAGCGCCTGGAACTGTTCGACGAGCGACCGCAGCAGTCACTGCCCTGGGAACAGCTGCGTGAGCGGCTGCGGGCGCGGCTGGGCGATGAGGCGGTGCTGGGCCTGGGGTTTCGTGACGATCATCGACCCGAGTGCGCCTGGCAGATGAGTCCTCAGCCCCGCGTCGAGGCCTGCCCCGTGGGCGCGCAGCGTCCCGGCTGGTTGCTGGACGAATGCCAGATGCTGTCGGAGAGCCAGGCCCGCATCCTCATGGGGCCGGAACGCATCGAGTCCGGTTGGTGGGACGGTGCCGATGTGCGTCGCGACTACTACCTCGTCGAAACCCGTGCTGGGCAACGAGGCTGGGCCTATCGACCAGTGGGCGAGGGCGGGCCGCTGTGGCTGCAGGGCTGGTTCGCATGACTGTCGAATACGCCGAGCTGCATTGCCTGTCCAACTTCAGTTTCCAGCGCGGCGCCTCCAGCGCCCTGGAGCTGTGTCGGCGCGCCAAGGAGCAGGGCTATCGGGCCCTGGCGATCACCGACGAATGCACACTGGCCGGCATCGTCCGTGCCTGGCAGGCGGCCAGGGAACTGGACCTGCACCTGATCGTCGGCAGCGAAATCCAGGTGGAGCATGGTCCGAAACTGGTGTTGCTGGTGGAGAACCTGGAGGGCTACCAGGCCTTGTGCCGGTTGATCACCCGCGCCCGGCGCCGCAGCGAGAAGGGGCGCTATCGCATCGTGCGCGAGGATTTCGACGAACCCTTGCCCGGGCTGCTGGCCTTGTGGGTCCCCGATGGCAACGATGCCGAAGCCCAGGGCCGCTGGCTCCAGTCGATCTTTGCCGGTCGCTTGTGGCTATCGGTGCAGTTGCACTGCGGGCAGGACGACCGCCAGCGCCTGGCGGACTTGCTGGCCCTGGCCGGGCGCCTCGGGCTCGCCGCTGTCGCCACGGGCGACGTGCACATGCACGTGCGTGGCCGTCGGGCCTTGCAGGACACCATGACCGCCATTCGTTACCACGTCACGGTGGCCGAGGCCGGGCAGCGCCTGCACCCTAACGGTGAGCGCCACTTGCGCAGCCGCAAGGATCTGGCCGGGCTCTATCCCCGCGCCTTGCTCGATGAAACCCTCCACATCGCCCGGCGTTGCACGTTCGACCTCGGTCAACTGCGTTATCAATACCCGCATGAACTGGTTCCCGAGGGCCATGACCCGACATCCTGGTTGCGCGAGCTGACCGAGCGGGGCATGCGCAAGCGCTGGGGGGGCGGCGTGAATGACAAGGTCCGGCGGCAGATCGAGACGGAGCTGGAGCTGATCGCCGAGCTGGGCTACGACAGCTACTTCCTCACCGTGCAGGACATCGTCAGCTTCGCTCGGGAGCGGCACATTCTCTGTCAGGGGCGCGGTTCGGCGGCCAACTCGGCGGTGTGCTATGCCTTGGGCATCACCGAAATCGACCCCGGCCGGACCAACCTGCTGTTCGAGCGATTCCTGTCCCGGGAGCGCAATGAGCCGCCGGACATCGATGTCGATTTCGAGCACGAGCGTCGTGAAGAAGTGCTGCAATACGTGTTTCGCCGTTACGGTCGCCATCGTGCGGCGTTGACGGCAGTGGTCAGCAGCTACCACGGTGCCGGGGCGGTACGGGACGTCGCCAAGGCCCTGGGCCTGCCGCCGGACCAGATCAACGCCCTGGCCGACTGTTGCGGGCGCTGGAGCGACGAAGCGCCGCCGCTGGAGCGCTTGCGCGAGGGCGGTTTCGACCCGGACAGTCCGGTGCTGCAGCGGGTATTGGGGCTGACCCGGCAACTGATCGGATTTCCCCGGCATCTGTCCCAGCACCCCGGCGGCTTCGTGATTTCCGAACAGCCCCTGGATACCCTTGTACCGGTGGAAAACGCCGCCATGGCCGAGCGCACCATCATCCAGTGGGACAAGGATGACCTGGACGCGGTCGGGCTGCTCAAGGTGGATATCCTGGCCCTGGGCATGCTCAGTGCGATCCGGCGGTGTTTCGACTTGATCGAGGGGTATCGGGGGCAACGCTACACCCTGGCCAGCCTGCCTCATGACGATAAGGCTACATTCGACATGATCAGCCGCGCCGACACCATCGGCGTGTTCCAGATCGAGTCACGGGCGCAGATGGCCATGTTGCCTCGGCTCAAGCCCAAGGATTTCTACGACCTGGTGATCGAAGTGGCGATCGTGCGCCCCGGTCCGATCCAGGGCGGGATGGTTCATCCGTACCTCAAACGCCGCAATGATGAAGAGCCCGTTACTTACCCTTCACCGGAACTGAAGACGGTCCTTGGGCGCACCCTGGGCATTCCGTTGTTCCAGGAACAGGTCATGCAGATCGCCATCGTCGCGGCCGACTACACCCCCGGCGAAGCGGACCAGTTGCGCCGCTCCATGGCCGCCTGGAAACGTCACGGCGGCCTGGAGCCCCACCGGGAACGCCTGGCTGCCGGGATGAAGAAAAACGGTTACACCGCTGAATTCGCTGCGCAGATTTTCGAGCAGATCAAAGGCTTCGGCAATTACGGCTTTCCCGAATCCCATGCCGCCAGTTTCGCGTTGCTGACTTACGCCAGCAGTTGGCTCAAATGCCACGAACCGGCGGCATTCGCTTGCGCCCTGATCAACAGCTGGCCCATGGGTTTCTACAGTCCGGACCAGATCCTGCAGGATGCCCGCCGCCATCAATTGCAGATCCGTCCGGTGGACGTGCGAGCCAGTGATTGGGATTGCAGCCTGGAACCTCTGGAAGGTCGGCAACCGGCGATCCGCATGGGCTTGCGCCAGATCAAGGGCTTTCGTGAGGAGGACGCCCGGCGTATCGAAGCGGCTCGCCGACAGCGGGCTTTCGGTGACGTGGCCGATCTGGGCGAGCGCGCGCAACTCGATACCCGGGCCCTCGAACAACTGGCCGACGCCGGAGCCTTGCGCGGCCTGGCCGGTGATCGTCATCGCGCTCGCTGGGAAGTGGCCGGAGTGCAGAAACAACTGGGTCTGTTTGCCGGTTTGCCCAACCAGGAAGAGCCGCCGGTGAGTCTGCCCAAGCCATCGGTGGGGGAAAATCTGTTCGCCGACTACGCGACCCTCGGCACCACGCTGGGGCCTCATCCGTTGGCTTTATTGCGCCCCGAACTGCGTGCCCGCCGCTGTCGCAGCTCCCGGGAGTTGCAGGAGGTGGAGCATGGGCGCAACGTCAGCGTCGCCGGCCTGGTGACCGGCCGCCAGCGTCCCGGCACGGCCAGTGGCGTGACCTTCGTCACCCTGGAAGATGAATTCGGCAATCTCAACGTGGTGGTCTGGCGCGACCTGGCGGAGCGCCAGCGCAAAGTGCTGGTGGGGTCGCAGTTGCTCAAGGTCGATGGGCGCTGGGAAAGTGTCGGCGAGGTCCGCCACCTCATCGCCGGGCGCCTGAGCGACTTGACCGGGCTGCTGGCAGGCATCAACGTGCGTAGCCGCGATTTTCGCTGAGTTCCCTCGCTACCCCAATCGGCGATGGCACCCCGGCATGAAACCAAACGCCATCCTCGTGCTCGAAGCTCTGAGCACAAGGGGCTCGCGATACGCCGATTCCCAGCAGCTATTCGAGGTTCAGAGTCGACCCATGCAGTTCTTATCCCAGCCTCATGGATGTCCCGGGTGGGACGGTGAAATGGCCCGGCGTATCCGGGCGTTCGATTGGAGCCGGACCGAGCTGGGCCCTATCGAACAGTGGTCCGCCAGCCTGCGCAGCGCTGTGCAGATATTGCTGGCGTCGCCCTTGCCGATGGTCATGCTATGGGGACGCCAGGGCTTCATGATCTACAACGATGCCTACGCCGAATTCGCCGGTGGGCGTCATCCCTACCTGTTGGGCTGCGCGGTGGAACTGGGCTGGCCGGAAGTGGCCGAGTTCAATCGCCACGTACTGGATGTCTGCCTGGCCGGCGGCACGCTGTCCTACCGCAGCAAGGAACTGGTCCTGCTGCGTGACGGCAAGCCCGAAGACGTGTGGATGGACCTGTTCTACAGCCCCGTTCCGGACGATGACCAGGCCCCGGCCGGCGTGCTGGCGATTGTCGTGGAAACCACCGAGCTGGTCCTGTCGGAGCGGGCCCGCCAGGAGGCGGAACGCAGCTACCGCGCGGTCAACGAACGCATCCAGCTGGCCCTATCGGCCGGGCCGCTGCTGGGCTCGTTTGTCTGGGACGTCCAGGCCGACACCCTGTCCGGCGACGAGCGTTTTGCCCGTACGTTCAACTATCCGCCAGACACGCCGTTGGAAGCATTGCCCATCGATATTGCCCGGCAGCGTATCCACCCGGATGACCTCGATGAGCTCAACCAGCGGGTCGAACTGACGTTGCGCACCGGAGCGCCTTTCAATGCCGAATACCGGGTACGAGGCCCTGGAGGCGACGACCTGTGGGTGCAGGCCAGCGGTCGATGCGAGTTCGATGCCTCGGGCGCCCCCCTGCGTTTTCCCGGCGTGCTGATCGACATCAACGAACGCAAGACCGCCGAAGCGTCCCTGCTCAGGTTCACGCGTGACCTGGAGCAGCGGGTGGCCGACGAGGTCCAGGCGCGACTGGCGGCTGAAGAGCAGTTGCGCCAGTCCCAGAAGCTGGAGGCCATTGGCGGACTCACCGGCGGTGTGGCCCATGACTTCAACAACCTGCTGCAAGTGATCGCCGGCAACCTGCACCTGCTGGCTCGCCACGAGCCGGACAATCACAATGTGCAGCGCAGGATCAGCGCCTCCATCGAGGCGGTGGAGCGGGGCGCCAAGCTGTCTGCGCAACTGCTGGCCTTCGCCCGTCGCCAGCCCTTGTCACCGGCGGTCTACAACCCCCGGCGCATCTACGACGACCTGGGTGAATTGCTGCAACGGGCCCTGGGCGAGACCATCCGGATCGAAGTGACACTGCCCGACGAACCCTGGTGCATTCACGTGGACCGCAACCAGCTGGAAAACGCCTTGCTGAACCTGGCGATCAACGCCCGCGATGCCATGGACGGCGAGGGCACCATCCGGATACTGGGCGAGAACATCGTGCTCGACGAATCGTCCTGTGCCGGCAAAGGCATCGGCGCGGGGGACTATGTGCGATTGTCGGTGATCGACAGTGGCATCGGCATGCCACCGGAGATCCTCAGCCAGGTATTCGAGCCGTTCTTTACCACCAAGACCGATGGTCAGGGCACCGGGTTGGGGCTGAGCATGGTGTTCGGCTTCGTCAAGCAAAGCGGTGGCCATATCGAGATCGCCAGCGACCCGGGCAAGGGCACGCGGGCGCAGATGTATTTCCCTCGCAGCTACCAGCCTGAAGCCGGCGAGCAGACGCACCACTACTCGCTGCAGCCCGGCAGGCAGGAGACGATCCTGGTGGTGGAAGACAATGACGCGGTGCGCAGTGCATCGGTGGAGTTGCTGGAACAGTCCGGCTATCGAACCCTCACGGCCGCCAATGCCGATGCCGCCATGAAGTTGCTGCTCGAGGGGGTCAAGGTGGACCTGATCTTCACCGACGTGGTCATGCCAGGCCTGATCAAGAGTTCCGACCTCGCGGCCTGGGCCAAGGTGCAGACCCCGCCGGTGCCCGTGCTGTTCACGTCAGGCCACACGCGGGACATCATCTCGCGCAACCATCAACTGAGCCCCGATACCCATCTGCTGAGCAAACCCTACGGGCCGGATGCGTTGACCCGGATGGTCCGGTCGCTGCTAGGCGGCTGATGCTGCCCGCACAAACAAATGGAACCGAAGCCGTTGCGTTCCCTTCGAATGAACAAGGCCGGTCATCGACCCGGCCTCTGCCATGAAGAGGTGTCCATGAACGACGATCGCGCAAACTCTCAGCAACAAGGTCAGACGCAGACTCCGTCGCCGCGCAATGATCCGGCCATCGATCCCCAGGTGCCCGGCGCCAGCCCGGTCAGCCCGGCTGGAGCGGACCAGGCCCAGAGCGCCGCGGAGGAGGTCGATCAGAAAAAACGCCACCAGGATAACGACAACACCTTCAGCCCGGGTTTCAAGCCCGATCCTGACCGGCCGAAACCCGGCGACAGCACCGACGCCGATATCGACACCGACGGCGGCTGATCGAGCCGCGCAAAAAAAGGGTCGCCCTCAATGCGAGGACGACCCTTCTTTATTCACGGCTAGGAAGCCTACTTGCTGGGGTGTGCGGCCTGGAGTTTCTTGGCCATTTCCAGGTGGTGCTGCAGGTCCGGCAGCATCTTCTGGGCGAACGCCTTGAGTTCGGTATTACCGGCTTTCTTGTCGTCGGTCACGGTCTCGGCTTCTTTCTTGAACAGGGCGATGGTTTCTTCGTGGGCCATGACCTGGTTGTTGGCATAGGCGGCGTCGAAGGACTCATCGCGCACTTCAAGGATCTTGGCCTTGGCCTTCTTCATGAGGGTGGTTTCGTCCGGCACCTCGATGTCGTGTTTCTTGGCCAGCGACATCAGCTCCTGGTTGGCCTTGGTGTGGTCGGCGATCATCTTGTTGGCGAACTCCTTGATGTCCGCCGAGGCACTTTTTTGCAGTGCCAGCTTGCTGGTCTCGATTTCCGCAATGCCACCGGCCGCCGCGTTGTCGACAAAGTCATTGGAACTCGCGGCCCATGCCATGCCCATGCTGGTACTCAGGGCAACTGCCAGGCCGAGTTGACGCAGGGTAAATCCGTCCATAGGTATGTCTCCGAACAGGTTGTACAAGTGATCTTGATGTCACTGTTCAATGGAGAGCGACACGAGGCCAAAGGTTTGATTGCAAAGCGCTACGGTACGACGAACGGTCACCGTCGGTCGGATTGGCGGTCGACAGAACCCGCTTGTGGAGGCCATCCTGATAATCGACGAGCGCCGCAAAGGCGTTTGCCACCGAACCACCAAAGGAGGTGTTCCATGCCGGTGCCCCATGATTTGTGCCAGGATCTTGCTTGCACAAAAGACGAGATCCAGCAGAAGCGCAGCGAGAATCCAAGGTTGAATTCGTTGATTGAAAAGTACTCCCGACTCGACGCCGAAGTTGTCGAGGCCGAGAAGCCGACATCTGCGGGAATGCCTGACACAGACCTGGAAATCCTCAAGAAGGAGCGACTGATGATCAAGGACGAAATCGTGCGGCACTTGAAGACATAATCTGGTGGCGAGGGTTGTACTCCATAGGGCCGCGTAGCGGCCCTTTCCACGTCTGCACCGCAATGCTTCAGGTCAGCGGATCCCAGCGCTGGGACCAGTCGCTGCCGGCCCTGACGATGCCCCGCAGCACTTCGAACGCTTGTTGTAGCGCCGCCGAATCCCGATCCCGGGAATAGATCAGGTAGGTGGGGTAGTTGAATTCCGGCGCCTTGGGGACCCGCTCAAGGATGCCGCTGTCCAGGTAGCTCTGGACCACGCGTGTGCGGAAGTAGCCGCTGCCGCCGTTCTCCAGGATGTATTGCAGGGCCAGGGGGCCGAGGTTGAAGGTGACGGCGGCCTTGGCCTTGTCCGGCAGGGCCGTGTCGTGCTGGCGTCGGAAGTCGCTGCTCCAGTCGATGTACACGTAGGGCTCGGGGCAACTGGCCAATTGCACCAGGATCAGTTTTTCCTCCAGCAGCTGTTCCACCTGCAGCCGTGGCCAGTACTCGGGCTGATACACCACTGCCGCGTCCAGCAGGCCCAGTTCCAGTTGCTGCAACAGTTTTTCACCGTCGCGGATGTCCATGCGCAAGGCATGTCCGGGGATCCTCTGGCGCAGTTCCCGGGCCCAACCGAGCATCAACGGATTGCACAGGCTGACCTCGCCGCCAAGGTGCAGCACATTGCGATAGCCCTCGGGCAACGGCAGGTCCCGGCGAGCCGCCTCCCAGGTCTGCACCAGTTGATTGGCGTAGACGACGAATGCCTCGCCGTCGGGGGTCAGGCGTGCGCCGGCGCGATTGCGCACGAACAGCGCGCAGCCGAACTGGCTTTCCAGCTTCTGGACCCGGGCGGTGATCGCCGTCTGGGTGACATGCAACTTGTCCGCCGCGGCGGCGAGGCTGCCGTGACGGACGATTTCCAGGAAGGTACGGGCGAGGTCGATGTCCATGTTCAAGCCGATGCAGGGGAAGCGGGCATTGTAAGAGCTGGCCCGCTTCCCCGATACCGGCAGTCACCGGGCGGCTTCGGCCTCTGTCGCCCGGGCCCATGGCGCGACCAGGCGCTCAGGCGTACCGCAGGCCTTGCGCTTGAACACGAAATGCCGGCATTTCTCGGCGAAGCCGCGGCGATTGCCCACCATGTCGCGGTGCATTTCCTTCAACTCGCCGTCACGACACGCCTGGATCGCCGGCAAGCTCCGTTCGGCCTTGCGGACCCGGATGGCCTCATACGCCGGATCGAGCCAGGCGCCGTTGGCCCGTTGCAACAGCCACAGGCCGAACTCGTCGGGGCAGCGCGGACCGATTTCCTGGACCATGCCATAACGCAACGCCTGCCGGGCGCTGATGGGCAGGCACTCCTGGGTCAGCTTCCAGGCCATGTCCGGGCCGACCGCCCGGGGCAGGCTGTAGGTCCAGTATTCGGAGCCGTAGAGGCCCATGGTCGCGTAGTGGGGATTGAGCACGATGTCGCTGCGCGCCAACACGATATCGGCCGCCAGGGCCAGCATCACGCCGCCAGCCCCGGCATTGCCCGTCAGGCCGCTGACCACCAGTTGCCGGGCGCTCAGCAACTCCAGGCAGACATCATCGATGGCCTGGATGTTGGACCAGGCCTCCAGGCCGGGGTCGGCGGCGGCCTGGATCACGTTCAGGTGCACACCGTTGGAAAAGCTGCCGCGTCCGCCCCGGATCAACAGCACCCGGGTATCCCGGGACTTGGCCCAGCGCAGAGCGTCTATCAGCCGCCGGCATTGTTCGGTGCTCATCGCGCCGTTGTAGAACTCGAACGTCAGCTCGCCTACGTGGCCGCATTCGCGATAACGGATGGGTTGGTAGGCCTCGTCGCTGAAGGGTCGCCGGGCCAGCGAGCCGTCCAGCACCGGGACGTCGTCCAGCTGCCCGGCCAGCACATGGCGCGCCGGTCGCTTGAAATTCTGTTCGCCGGGCTGCGGTTTGCGGCGCAGGGAGCCGATCCACAGGCTCGCATCACCGGTGGCTACCAGCACCGCATCGTCACGCACGGCCAGCAGCGCGCCAGGCAGGCCTCGGCGGACATCCGGATGGGCGTCGTAGAGATAGAACTGGCCACCGGCCAGGCTTGCCAGCACGCCTGGCTGACCGTCGGCGGCATCGATGCAGCGTTTGATGAATGCGGTGCTGTCATGCCAGCTGAAGGTCCGGTCGTCCTGGGTCATGTTCGGTTGCAGGCGGCCGACCACGTCACGGCGGTTGTAGTCCAGGGGCACCGGGACGAAACCATTGCCGAACTTTTCCACGACCTCTCGGATACAACGGATGGCCGCATCGCTCACCAGGCCGTTGTACAGTTCGGACTTGCGCAGGCCTTCGGGCAACTTGAACTCGCTGGTGGCCCAGATCGGTCCGGCGTCCATTTCCTCCACGGCCTGCAATGCCGTCACGCCCCAGCGTTCGGCTTGCCGCATGATGGCCCAGTCCAGGGCGCTGGCACCGCGATCGCCGACAATGCCAGGGTGGATGATCACCACCGGACGGCGGGCGTTGCGCCACAGCCGTTCCGGCACCCGGTCCTTGAGAAACGGGCAGATCACCAGGTCGGCGCGGCTCTCTTCGATTAGCCGGCATACCGTGGCGTCATCGCTGAACAGCACCACGCTGGGGCGATGACCGGCCTCGCGCAGGTCCAGCCAGGCGCGTTGGGTCAGGCCGTTGAACGCGGTCGACAGCACAATGATCTTCAGTGCGGGCATGGGTCTCTTTCCTTGAGATGAACGGGCACAGGCTCCCGATGAGCCGTCCCTGGCCTTGATGGAGGCGTCAAGTTAGCGGCTGAGGGGCGAGGGTGAACTGACGAGGATCAAGGTTGTGTGCCTTGGGAGACTCGGGAAGGCAGAAACACGAATCCCGCCTGGGGGCGGGATTCGTTGGCAGCCGGGCAGCGCCCGCGAGGGCGCCTGGTCTCAGGCCGGGAACAGTTCGGACAGCTTCATCGACAGCATCATGTCGCCTTCGACGCGCAGCTTGCCACCCATGAAGGCCTGCATGCCGTCGGTTTCGCCGCTGACGATGCCCTTGAGGGTTTCGCTGTCCATGACCAGTGTGCAGTTGGCATCGGCGTTTTCACCTTCCTGCAATTCACAGGTCTGGTTCTTGACGATGAGGGCGTACTGCTTGTTTTCATCGGTGATGTTGAAACCGAACACCAGGTCCAGGCCTTTGGCGGCTTCGGCGTTGAACTTGGCTTTCATCTTTTGTACGGCGTCGACTACGGAGGTCATGGTTTCGATCCTTATTCGGGTGGATACAGCAAGGGTCTGCGGTAACTCGACCTCAACGAAAGGTGATGAGGTCCGGGGTCCTCAACAGTTGCAGGTGGGCATGACTGTTGAAGGAAGCCAGGGCGACCTCGCGCCCCCTGAATTTCAGGTGGTTGAGCGAGGTGTTGACGATTTGCCAATTCAATTCGAAGGCCTGCGGGGCAGGGATCCGGGTGATCAGGTGAAGCAGGGCGGTGATGGTGCCGCCGGAGGTGAACACGGCGATCTTGTGGCTGCTGTCGGCCTGGTCCAGGAGGCGGTGCAGGCCGGCCTGGACCCGTTCCACGAACCCCAGCCAGCTTTCCAGCCCGGGTGGGTCGTATCGGCCGCTGAGCCAGCGCTCGACGATCAAGGCGAAGATGCGCTGGAACTCGGCGCGGTTCTGTGGGGCGTTGCGCAGGATGTGGAGCGCTTCGGGTTCCTGGGGGAGCATGTCCGGCAGCAGGGCGCGAATCACCGCGTCGGCGTCGAACTCGTTGAACGCAGCGTCGATTTCCAGCTCGGGAACCGGCAAGCCCGCGGCGGACATCCGGCCCAGCGCGCCCGTGGCGGTGTCCTGCTGACGACGCAGGTCGCCCGAGAGGCAACGGTCGAATACGACACCGAGTTCCGCCAGGTGACTGCCGAGCACTTGGGCCTGGCGTACGCCATTGGGCGAGAGGACGTCGTAGTCGTCCGCACCAAAGGAGGCCTGGCCATGTCGAATCAGGTAGATGCTGCCCACGTCCGCGTCATCCCGGTACGTTGAAGGTCTGGCGAGGTTATGAGGATGGCGGTGAGCTGTCAATGAAAAAACATACGCTTGTTTGAAATGCCCGTTACAGCCTTGTCCAGCCTCGTCTTGCGTAAGGTAACCATAGGTTTCCCGGCTGGCAGCGACGCGGGTGCATGGGTATGCTGGGAGCGTCTGGTATCCGCCTGCGAGCGGTGGGTTGAATCTATTAGGAGTCATCGTGGAGTTTTTTATCGAATACGCCGGTTTCCTGGCCAAGACCGTGACGCTGGTGATCGCCATACTGGTGGTATTGGCCAGTTTTGCAGCCCTGCGCAGCAAGGGTCGGCGCAAGACGGCCGGTCAGTTGCAGGTGAGCAAACTCAACGATTTCTACAAAGGGTTGCGTGAGCGC
This sequence comes from Pseudomonas sp. NFACC43, assembly GCF_900119645.1. NCBI lineage: Bacteria > Pseudomonadati > Pseudomonadota > Gammaproteobacteria > Pseudomonadales > Pseudomonadaceae > Pseudomonas > Pseudomonas sp. NFACC43. Next base: position 304,141 of record NZ_FPKK01000001.1, on the reverse strand, counting down.
CTGGAGCAGACGCTGCTGGACAAGGATCAGCTCAAGGCCCTGCGCAAGAGCGAAGGCAAGGCTGACAAGGCGAAGAAGAAACAGAAGGACAAGCCCGCCACCAAGGCCCGGGTCTTCGTGCTGGACTTCGACGGTGATATCAAGGCATCGGCCACCGAGAGCCTGCGGCATGAGATCACCGCGCTGTTGACCCTGGCGACGCCCAAGGACGAAGTGGTGTTGCGCCTGGAGAGCGGTGGCGGCATGGTCCACAGCTACGGCCTGGCCTCTTCGCAACTGGCCCGGATCCGCCAGGCCGGCATACCGCTGACGGTGTGCATCGACAAGGTCGCGGCCAGCGGCGGCTACATGATGGCCTGTATTGGCGAGAAGATCATCAGCGCGCCTTTCGCCATTCTTGGCTCCATTGGCGTCGTGGCCCAGTTGCCGAACGTCAATCGCCTGCTGAAGAAACATGACATCGACTTCGAGGTCCTCACCGCCGGTGAATACAAGCGCACGTTGACGGTCTTTGGCGAAAACACCGAGAAAGGCCGGGAAAAATTCCAGCAGGACCTGGACATCACCCACCAGCTGTTCAAGCGCTTCGTGTCCAGCTACCGCCCGCAACTGGCCATCGATGAAGTCGCTACCGGTGAGGTCTGGCTGGGTGTCGCGGCGTTGGACAAGCAACTGGTGGACGAACTGAAGACCAGTGACGAATACCTGGCCGAACGGGCCAAGAGCGCCGAGCTGTATCATCTGCACTACGCCGAACGCAAAAGCCTGCAGGAGCGTATCGGCATGGCCGCCAGCGGTTCGGTGGACCGGGTACTGCTGAACTGGTGGAGCCGTCTTACCCAGCAGCGTTTCTGGTAACTCCCCTTACCGCCGATCGTCGTGGGGGCAGGCTCGCTCCTGCGCGGGGCTGCTGCTCATCGCGACCACAATGAAAAAGCCCTGACCCGGTGTACCGGGTCAGGGCTTTTTTTATCGAGCGCTATCAGCGCCGACGAAACAGCGGCAACGGTTCGTCAGTCGCTGCCTGGTAGGTCACCGAAAAGTCCTTGAGGCTTTCGAGGGCTTCGTAGGGGTCTTTGTCGGCCCGCAGGGCAAAGGCATCGAAACCGCAGCGGCGCATGTAGAACAACTGGTCGCGCAGGACGTCGCCAATGGCTCGCAGCTCGCCCTTGAAGCCGTAGCGGTCGCGCAGCAGGCGTGCGTTGGAATAGCTGCGCCCATCGGTGAACGCAGGGAAATTCAGCGCGATGACCTGGAACTGATTGGCGTCGTCGCCGATTTCTTCCGCTTCCTCGTCGGCGTCCAGCCATACACCCAGGCCGCCGTCACGGGCCTGCAGGGCGCGAGCGTGATCACGCCACAAGGCCAGGGGCACGATCAGGTCGTCGCAGTTGGAGATGCCATCGAGGGTCGCGTCCTTGGGCAACAGGTGCCAGGTTTCGTCGATGACCTCGTTGTTCTTAATGATTCGCTGCATAGACGCGTTCCTTGAAGAGGTCGATGCCGATACGTTGATAGGTGTCGATGAACCGCTCGTCTTCGGTACGTTGTTCGATGTACACGTCGATCAGCTTCTCGATCACGTCGGGCATGTCATCCTGCGCAAACGACGGGCCGAGGATCTTGCCCAGGCTGGCCCCGCGGGTACCGCTGCCGCCCAGGGAGACCTGATAGAACTCCTCGCCTTTCTTGTCCACACCCAGGATGCCGATATGGCCCACGTGGTGGTGACCGCAGGCGTTCATGCAGCCGGAAATGTTCAGGTCCAGTTCGCCGATGTCGAACAAGTAGTCCAGGTCGTCGAAGCGACGCTGGATCGATTCGGCGATAGGGATCGACTTGGCGTTGGCCAGGGAGCAGAAGTCTCCCCCCGGGCAGCAGATCATGTCGGTCAGCAGGCCGATGTTCGGCGTGGCGAAACCTTGCTCGCGCAATTCGCCCCACAGGGTGAACAGCTGGCTTTGCTCGACATCCGCCAGGATGATGTTCTGCTCGTGGGAGGTGCGCAGCAGGCCGAAGCTGTAGCGGTCGGCCAGGTCGGCCACGGCATCGAGCTGCTTGTCGGTGATGTCGCCGGGGGCGACGCCGGTCGGCTTCAGGGACAAGGTCACCGCGACGTAACCCGGCTTCTTGTGGGCCAGGGTGTTGCGGGTACGCCAGCGGGCGAAGCCTGGGTGTTCCTTGTCCAGCGCAGCCAGTTCGGCGTCCTGATTGGCCAGGGTCTTGTACTGCGGGTCGACGAAATGCCGGGCGACCCGATGCACTTCGGCTTCGGTCAGCGTGGTCTGGCCACCGCGCAGGTGGACCATCTCGGCCTCGACCTTCTCGGCGAACACTTCAGGGGTAAGGGCCTTGACCAGGATCTTGATCCGCGCCTTGTATTTGTTGTCGCGACGGCCGTAGCGGTTGTAAACCCGCAGGATGGCGTCGAGATAGCTCAGCAGGTCCTGCCAGGGAAGGAACTCGTTGATGAACGAGCCCACCACCGGGGTACGGCCGAGCCCGCCGCCCACCAGTACCCGGAAGCCCAGCTCGCCCTCGGCGTTGTAGACCGCCTCCAGGCCGATGTCGTGGACTTCGATGGCCGCGCGATCCGAGGTCGAGCCGTTGATGGCGATCTTGAACTTGCGCGGCAGGTAGGCGAATTCCGGATGGAAGGTGGTCCACTGGCGCACGATCTCGCACCACGGACGCGGGTCGATCAACTCATCGGCCGCGACGCCGGCGAACTGGTCGGTGGTGACGTTGCGCAGGCAGTTGCCGCTGGTCTGGATGGCATGCATCTGCACGGTCGCCAGCTCGGCCAGGATGTCCGGTACGTCTTCCAGGGCCGGCCAGTTGTATTGGACGTTCTGCCGGGTGCTGATGTGGGCGTAGCCCTTGTCGTAGTCACGGGCGATCTGGGCCAGTTTGCGTACCTGGCGCGAGGCCAGTTGGCCATAAGGCACCGCCACGCGCAGCATGGGGGCGAAACGCTGGATATACAGGCCATTCTGCAAGCGCAGAGGGCGGAATTCTTCTTCGCTCAGCTCGCCTGCCAGATAGCGTCGGGTCTGATCACGGAACTGCTTGACGCGGTCCTCGATGATCCGCTGATCGTACTCGTCATATACGTACATATAAGTCTCGGTCTCAGGCTTGGGCCGATCAGAAACAGCTGCGTGTTGGCTCGCTGGAATCGGGTTCTGCCTCGGCAATTCTGCGCGCACGGCCGCGCACTCCTAGGGGAGCCGGTGCAAGATACCTGTTTTGGGTTATGCGCAAAAGTGATGTTTGAGTATATGTAAAGAACCAAATCGACTAATGAGATTGATTATTGGCTAACCCACATTTGTCGTGCGGGCAATCATCGTCTTAACTGTGGTCGAGTCCCCATGCAATCACCTAAAAAACCGACAAGAGGCGATGCAATGAGCAATCCGACCAAAGCAAGGAAAAGCGACAGTACCGTTGATGCCTGGGCCATCCTGTTCCTGATTATCCTGGTGGTGGGCACCGCTGTGTTCTGGGTCAGTCACCAGTGAACGGTTGATCCCTGGCGATGAAAAACCTGTGGGAGCGAGCTTGCTCGCGATAACGGTGTACCAGTCGACCTCAATCCGACTGAACCACCGCTATCGCGAGCAAGCTCGCTCCCACAAGGTCGTGTGTTGTGTTGGAGAGCGCTACAGCCCCGCCAGGTGCACCACCAGCTTGACGATGCCAAACAGCGTCAGCGCGAAGACCACCGTGAACGCGATGCCCAGGATCACGAAGTGGCTCGGTTTGCCGTGGGTGAAATCCCGGGCGCGGTTCTTGCCGCTCTGCACCCCGAAAGCGGCAGCCAGTACGCTGTGTACCATCTGCAACAGGGTGGGCGGCTTGTTGTCGACTGGATCGTCCATAAATCCCTCGTCTGCCATGGGTCTGGGACAAGCATAGACAAAAGATCGCGACCTGCCGCGCCGTAGGCCGCGATCCTGTCAGTTACGCCGCCTTAGCTGTCGTAGCCCAGGTTCGGCGCCAGCCAGCGCTCGGTCACGCTCAGTTCCTGGCCCTTGCGGGCGGTGTAGCTCTGGACCTGGTCCTTGTCGATCTTGCCCACGGCAAAATACTGCGCCTGGGGATGGGCGAAATACCAACCGCTGACCGCGGCCGCCGGGAACATGGCGTAATGTTCGGTGAGGAACACACCACTGCGCCCGGCCTTCATTTCGCTGGCCTGGGGATCGAGCAGGCGGAACAGGGTGGCTTTCTCGGTGTGATCCGGGCAGGCCGGATAGCCAGGGGCAGGGCGGATGCCGGTGTACTGCTCCTTGATGAGGGCTTCGTTGTCCAGGTTCTCGTCCTTGGCATACCCCCAATAGTCCTTGCGCACCTGTTGGTGCAGCCACTCGGCGCATGCCTCGGCCAGACGGTCGGCCAGGGCCTTGACCATGATCGAGTTGTAGTCGTCGCCAGCATCCTGGTAGGCCTTGGCCACTTCCTCGGCGCCGATGCCGGCGGTGGTGATGAAGCCCCCGACATAGTCGGTCACGCCGCTGTCCTTGGGGGCGACGAAGTCGGCCAGGGAAAAATTCGGCTTGCCGTCGGTCTTGATGATCTGCTGGCGCAGGTGATGCAGGCGGGCCATCGGCTTGCCGTCCTGGCCATAGACCTCCAGGTCGTCGTCATGTACCTGGTTGGCTGGCCAGAAGCCGAACACGGCGCGGGCGCTGATGAGTTTTTCGTCGATCAGTTTGCGCAGCATCGCCTGGGCGTCGGCGTACAGCGCGGTGGCGGCTTCACCGACCACTTCGTCGGTGAGGATGCGCGGGAACTTGCCAGCCAGGTCCCAGGAGATGAAGAACGGCGTCCAGTCGATGTATTCGGCCAGCACGTCAAGGTCGATATCCTCCAGTACCCGGGTGCCGGTGAACGTCGGCTTGACCGGCTGGTAGCTGCTCCAGTCGAACTGCGGCTTCTTCGCCACGGCCGCCGAATAGCTCAGGCGTTCGGTGCGGGCGCTGCGGTTGGCGGTGCGCTCGCGAACCTCCTGGTAATCCTGCCGGGCCTTCTCGACGAAGGCGGGCTTGAGCTCCTTGGACAGCAACTGCGTGGCCACGCCCACGGCGCGGGACGCGTCGGTCACGTAGATCACCGCATCGTTGCTGTACTTGGGCTCGATCTTCACGGCCGTATGGGCCTTGGAGGTCGTTGCGCCACCGATCATCAGCGGCAGGTGGAAATCCTGGCGCTGCATCTCGCGCGCCACATGCACCATTTCATCCAGAGAAGGGGTGATCAGGCCGGACAGGCCGATGATGTCGCATTTCTCGTCCCGGGCCACCTGCAGGATCTTCTCGGCAGGCACCATCACACCCAGGTCGACGATGTCATAGCCGTTGCAACCCAGCACGACGCCGACGATGTTCTTGCCGATATCATGGACGTCGCCCTTGACCGTCGCCATCAGGATCTTGCCCTTGGCTTCCGGCTTGTCGCCTTTTTCCGCCTCGATGAACGGGATCAGGTGGGCCACCGCCTGTTTCATCACCCGGGCGGACTTGACCACCTGGGGCAGGAACATCTTGCCGGCGCCGAACAGGTCGCCGACGATGTTCATGCCGGCCATCAACGGACCTTCGATCACTTCGATCGGGCGGGCGAAGGACAGGCGTGACTCTTCGGTGTCTTCGACGATATGGGTGGTGATGCCCTTGACCAGCGCGTGTTCCAGGCGCTTGTTGACGTCCCAGTTGCGCCACTCCTCGGTTTCCGCTTCCTTGACGCTGCCGTCGCCCTTGTACTTGTCGGCGATGGCGAGCAGGGCGTCGGTGCCTTCCGGGGTACGGTTGAGGATCACGTCTTCCACCGCATCGCGCAGTTCCACCGGGATCTGGTCGTAGATTTCCAGTTGGCCGGCGTTGACGATGCCCATGGTCAGGCCCGCGCGGATCGCGTACAGCAGGAACACCGAGTGGATCGCCTCGCGCACCGGGTTGTTGCCCCGGAACGAGAACGACACGTTGGACACCCCGCCGGAGGTCAGCGCGTACGGCAGTTCGTCGCGGACATAGGCGCAGGCATTGATGAAGTCCACGGCGTAGTTGTTGTGCTCTTCGATACCGGTGGCGACGGCGAAGATGTTCGGGTCGAAGATGATGTCTTCCGGCGGGAAGCCGACTTCGTTGACCAGGATGTCGTAGGAGCGCTTGCAGATTTCCTTCTTGCGCGCCTCGGTGTCGGCCTGGCCGGCTTCGTCGAAGGCCATCACCACCACGGCGGCGCCGTAGCGCTTGCACAGCTTGGCGTGATGAATGAACTGCTCGACGCCTTCCTTCATGCTGATGGAGTTGACGATGCCCTTGCCCTGGATGCACTTGAGACCGGCTTCGATCACTTCCCATTTGGAGGAGTCGATCATGATCGGCACGCGGGAGATGTCCGGTTCACCGGCGATCAGGTTGAGGAAGGTCACCATGGCCTTCTTCGAATCGAGCATGCCCTCGTCCATGTTGATGTCGATCACCTGGGCGCCGGCCTCGACCTGCTGCAGCGCCACTTCCAGGGCTTCGGTGTAGTTGTCCTCGCGGATCAGCCGGGCGAACTTGGCGGAACCGGTGATGTTGGTCCGCTCGCCGACGTTGACGAACAGCGAGTTGCGATCGATGGTGAACGGTTCCAGGCCCGACAGGCGGCACGCTCGGGGGATCTCCGGGATCTGCCGCGGCGCGTAGCCGGCCACGGCCTTGGCGATGGCTTCGATGTGCGCCGGCGTGGTGCCGCAGCAACCGCCGACGATGTTCAGGAAGCCGCTCTGGGCGAACTCCTCGATGACCTTGGCGGTCTCGGCCGGCAGTTCGTCGTACTCGCCGAACTCGTTGGGCAGGCCGGCGTTCGGGTGAGCCGAGACGTGGGTGTTGGCCTTGTTCGACAGCTCTTCCAGGTACGGCCGCAGTTCACTGGCGCCCAGGGCACAGTTCAAGCCTACGGAAATCGGCTTGGCGTGGGCCACAGAGTTCCAGAAGGCTTCGGTGGTCTGGCCGGAGAGGGTGCGGCCGGAGGCGTCGGTGATGGTGCCGGAGATCATGATCGGCAGTTCGACGCCCAATTCCTCGAATACGCCCTGCACGGCGAAGATCGCAGCCTTGGCGTTCAGCGTGTCGAAGATGGTTTCGATCAGGATCAGGTCGGCGCCGCCATCGATCAGGCCCTTGGTGGCCTCGGTGTAGTTCTCCACCAGTTCGTCGAAGGTCACGTTGCGGTAACCGGGGTTGTTCACGTCCGGCGACAGCGAGCAGGTACGACTGGTGGGGCCCAGCACGCCGGCAACGAAGCGCGGCTTGTCCGGGGTTTCCAGGGTCTTGGCATCGGCTACCTGGCGGGCCAGGCGCGCACCTTCCAGGTTCAGCTCGTAGGCCAGGCCCTGCATGCCGTAGTCGGCCTGGGAGACCTGGGTGGCGTTGAAGGTGTTGGTTTCCAGGATGTCGGCGCCGGCATCCAGGTAGGCTTTTTCGATGGAGCCGATGACGTCGGGGCGGGTCAGCACCAACAGGTCGTTGTTGCCCTTGACGTCGCTCGGCCAGTCGGCGAAGCGTTTGCCGCGGTAGTCCTGTTCCTCCAGCTTGTAGCTCTGGATCATCGTGCCCATGCCACCGTCAAGGATCAGGATACGTTCCTTGAGGGCCTGCTGGAGAAGATAAAGGCGAGCGCTGCGATCGGACATAGGACTACCTGGAAAAAAAGCCATTGCGAAGGCCGGGATGATATCAAACCTGTGCAGGATTTGATCTCGACTGGCTTTTACATGAATGTCGCTCATGTTTGCATCGGAGTGCTGGCCCGGTAGAATCGCCGGATCATTTCCCAGGGACCGAGACATGCCGTACCGCGTCTTATTCGGCAGTCTGTTGCTGCTGTTGTCATTTCACGCAGTAGCCAAGGATTCCGTTTCAGCGCTTTCCTACACGCGCGACATCCAGCCGATCTTTACCGAGAAATGCGTGGCGTGCCACGCCTGCTATGACTCCGCCTGCCAACTGAACCTGGGCAGTGCCGAAGGCGCCACCCGGGGCGCCAGCAAGCTATCGGTATACGACGGCGAGCGGCGCCAGGCCGCTGTACCCACTCGCTTGTTCTATGACGCTTCCGGTCCGCACGCCTGGCAGCGCAAGGGCTTCTATTCGGTGCTCGATGCCCAGGGCAGCCAGGCGGCATTGATGGCGCGGATGCTGGCGCTGGGGCACGGCGCGCCGTTGCAACCCAACGCCAAGCTGCCGCAAGACATCGTGCTGGGGCTCGACCGGGACAACAGTTGCCCCATGCCGGGGCAATTCGATCAATACGCTGCGGCACACCCCAGGGAAGGCATGCCCCTGGCCGTCACGGGCCTGACCGACCAGCAATACCAGACCTTGCAGCGTTGGCTGGCCTCCGGCGCGCCTGTCGACCAGCAAGCCCTGGCTCCAAGCGCCGCCGAAGCCCTGCAAGTGTTGCAATGGGAGAACCTGCTCAACGCCCCCGGCGCCCGTGAAAGCCTGGTTGCCCGCTGGCTGTTCGAGCACTGGTTCCTGGCCCACATCTACTTCAAGGATGGCGAGCGGGGGCATTTCTTCCAGTGGGTGCGTTCGCGCACACCGTCCGGCCAGCCGATCGACCTGATCAACACCCGACGCCCGAACGACGACCCCGGCACCCGGTTCTATTACCGCCTCTGGCCGGTGCAGGGGGTGATCGTGCACAAGACGCACATCACCTATGGGTTGAGCGCGGCCAGGATGGCGCGGATCAAGAGCCTGTTCTACAAGGGCGACTGGCAGGTCACGGCATTGCCGGGCTACGGGCCGGAGCGCCGTTCCAATCCGTTCTCCACCTTCGAGGCGATCCCGGCCCAGGCTCGCTACCAGTTCATGCTCGACAGTGCCGAGTATTTCGTCCGGACCTTCATTCGTGGCCCGGTGTGCCGGGGCCAGATTGCCACGGATGTGATTCGCGACAACTTCTGGGCCCTGTTCCAGGCCCCTGAGCATGACCTTTACATCACCGACCCGAACTACCGCGGCCAGGCCACGCCGTTGCTGGCGATGCCAGGGCAGAACGATGACGTGGGCAGCGTCCTCAGCCTGTGGCTCGATTACCGCGACAAGCGCAACGAGTACGAAGCTTTGCGGCGGGACAATTACGCCGATGTGCCGGCCCCGAGCTGGTCGAACCTGTGGGCCGGCAATGACAACGCCTTGCTGAGCATTTTTCGCCACTTCGACAGTGCCTCGGTCACCAAGGGCCTGATTGGCGACGTGCCGCAAACCTTGTGGCTGTTCGATTTCCCGTTGCTGGAGCGCACCTATTATCAGTTGGCGGTCAATTTCGATGTGTTCGGCAATGTTTCCCACCAGGCCCAGACCCGGCTCTACTTCGACCTGATCCGCAACGGCGCGGAACAGAACTTCCTGCGCCTGATGCCTGCCGATTCGCGGGAAGGCTACCTGGATGACTGGTACCAGTCCGGCGGCAAATTCAAGATGTGGCTGGATTACGAGGCCATCGACAACGACAAGCCGACCGCGCTCAAGCTTGACGAGCGTGACCCCAAGCGGGATTTCGCCCGGCAATTGCTGCTCCGTTACGGAGAGCTGAACGCGCGGCCCGACCCGATCAATCGTTGCGACGGCGCCTATTGCTCGCGTCCGAACATCGACCCGGACCTGCAGAGTGCCGAACAGGCCCTCAGTCGCCTGGTTTCAAGGCCGGCAGCGGGGCTTGGCGTGATCCACCACTTGCCCGAGGCGACCATGCTGCGCATCGAGACCGCCAGTGGCCGGCGGGAGGTCTACAGCCTGCTGCGCAACCGCGCCCACAGCAATGTGGCGTTCCTGCTGGGTGAAGCGATGCGTTACCAGCCTGGGCTGGACACCCTGACGGTGTACCCCGGCGTGCTCAGCAGCTACCCCAACTTCATGTTCAACATCCCGGCCGGGCAAGTGCCGGCGTTCGTCGAGGCCATGGAGCACGCCGACGATCCCCAGGCTTTCGAGCGGATTGTCGAGCGCTGGGGCATTCGTCGCAGTCACCCGCAATTCTGGTACTACTTCCACGATCTGAGTCGTTATATCCAGGAAACGGAGCCCCTGGAGGAGGGGGTGCTGGATATGAATCGCTACCAGAACCTCTGATGGGCGCGCCCGGCGGCAGACCTTGCGGCGCCGGGTGCTTTCCCGACAAAAATACTGGGACTTTGTCCGGCGCCCTGATTGGCGTAAACTGCCGGCAAGCCTGCGAGGAGTTCCCATGACCGCCATAACCATTACCGATGCCGCCCACGATTACCTGGCCGACCTGCTGTCCAAGCAGAACACCCCGGGAATCGGGATCCGCATCTTCATCACCCAGCCTGGCACCCAGTACGCAGAGACGTGTATTGCCTATTGCAAGCCAGGTGAAGAAAAGCCCGAAGACACCGCGCTGGGGCTCAAGAGCTTCACCGCCTACATCGATTCCTTCAGCGAAGCGTTCCTGGACGACGCGGTGGTGGACTATGCCACCGACCGCATGGGTGGCCAGCTGACCATCAAGGCGCCGAACGCCAAGGTTCCGATGGTCAACGCCGACAGTCCCATCAATGAGCGCATCAACTACTACCTGCAAACCGAGATCAACCCAGGGCTGGCCAGCCACGGCGGCCAGGTCTCGCTGATCGACGTGGTGGAAGACGGCATCGCCGTGCTCCAGTTCGGTGGCGGCTGCCAGGGCTGCGGCCAGGCCGACGTGACCCTCAAGGAAGGCATCGAGCGCACCTTGCTCGAGCGCATCCCGGAGCTCAAGGGCGTGCGCGACGTGACCGACCATACGCAGAAAGAAAACGCCTACTACTGAATACGTGTTCGCTGCGGATTGTGTGTGGCGGGGGAGCAAGCTCCCTCGCCACAATAGTTTCTGCCGTCAGCCTGTACCCCCGTCCCTGTGGGATCTGGGTTGGCTACGTCAAGGCCTGTAGAGATGCGCATGCCCGGCGCGGTACAGCGACGATTCGCTGAACACATCATTGCCCAGCACCCGTCCCACCAGGATCAACGCCGTTCGGCGCAAACCCTTGGCCTGGACCTTCCCGGCGATATCCGCCAACGTCCCTACCACCCAATCCTGATCCGGCCACGTCGCCCGGTGGATCACCGCGATCGGGCAGTCGCCGCCGTAGTGGGGCAGCAGTTCGTCGACGATCTTTTCCAGGTGATTGACCCCCAGGTGAATCGCCATGGTCGCCCGGTGCTGTGCCAGATTGCCCAGTTCTTCCCCAGCAGGCATCGGGGATTTATCGGCGTAACGGGTGAGGATCACGCTCTGGGAGATATCCGGCAAGGTCAGTTCGCTGCCCAGCAGGGCTGCGCAGGCTGAGGTCGCGGTCACGCCCGGGATGATCTCGAATGGAATGCCAAGTGCCCGCAGGCAGCGAATTTGCTCACCGATGGCGCCGTACAGGCTCGGGTCGCCGGAGTGCACCCGGGCCACGTCCTGACCTTTGCGGTGGGCGGTTTCCATCAGCCCGACGATCTGTTCCAGGTGCAGTTCGGCACTGTTGACCACTTGTTCGGCGCAATGGCCATCGAGCACGGCGCTTGGCACCAGGGAGCCGGCGTAGATGATCACCGGGCAACTGCGGATCAAGCGCTGGCCCTTGACGGTGATGAGTTCCGGATCGCCGGGGCCGGCGCCGATGAAGTACACGGTCATGACCGGCTCCTGTGGAAGGTGGGTGAGCGTCGCCCATATGAAGATCGCTCATGATCCTGGACGGCGATTATCGGGATTTACGCCACGACCGCCAATGCCAACGTGCTCATGGGGCCTGTTTGACGAGGGATCAGCAGGGTTGCGGGTTTCGTGCCCAATTGGTCGGCCAAGGCCAGGGCGGCGCTTTCGGCGATGCCGTAGCAACCGGTTCGCTCGAAGGCGATCTCGGAGCGATGACTGAGCCGCTGCTCGTAACCGGCCAACTGTTCGGCACTCAAGCACGTCAGCGGCAGTGCCAGTTGCCCGGCCAGTTCCAGCAGCCCGGGCTCGTCACGCTTGAGGTCGATGCTGGCCAGGGCCCGCACTTGGTGAAGTTCGATGCCGTGGGCCAACAACGTCTCTTCGAGCAAGGCCCGCAGCGTGCTGGCCGGGCAACCGCGCTGACAGCCCAGGCCGATCACCAGTATCGACCCGGTGCTCATGCGTCGTGGTGGGCTTGACCGTCACGGCGAAACAGCCAGGCGCTGATCAGGCCCAGGGCCAGCCAGAAGGCGATGTTGGTGACCTGGGAGGCGATCTTGAACTGGCTTTCCAGGGCTTCGGGCGCCAGCATCGAGTGGACTTCAGGTTGTGGCGCGCCGATGAGGTGAGGCACCAGCAAGGTCGCGCCCCCCAACAGCTTGAGCAGCCAATGCCTGCCGAAGGCGATCAGGGCGATGCCCACCGCCGTGGACGCCGCGGTGCCGATCCACCACATCTGCCGCTGGGTCAGGTCGGCCGCCGCGGTGCCGGGCAACTCCGGGGGCAGGCCGAGGGTCGGTGCCAGGACGAAAGTGGCGTAACCGGCCAGGCCCCAGAGCAGGCCCTGGGAGGTGCGAGTCGGTGCGCGCAAGGTGTACAGGCCCGCGAGCATCAGGGCAAAACCCACGGCGACCACCAGGTTACCGCCAGTGGTGGACAGCACGCGCTGCCAGCCGTCTTCCGGCTCCCACGCCTCGGCATCGTGAGTGTGGGCAACGCCGTCGGTGTGCTCATGAACCTCGGACGCCGGGGCCTTCTCGAAGGTTTCCGCCTGGAGAATCAGTGGCGATACCCACAAGCTCTGCAACAGGGTCAGCAGCAGGGCGGCCAGCAAGCCGCTGAAACCGGCGGTCTGCGCGATACGCTTGATCATGTCGTCAGTTCTCAGTGGCAGGGGAAGGCAGCGCTGTGGCGGGTATCGTGGGCGGCGTTGTGCACCGCTTCGATGTGAGAGAAGCCGGCGAAATAGACCAGCCCCGCACCCAGGATCGAAGCCAGGATCGCGGCGCTCAGGCGTTGGCTCAGGGTGGTGGTGCTGCTGGCGGTGCGGGCGGTGCTGCTGATGGTCGACATGGCGCTTCCCTCTGTTTTTGTTCCGTGGGGGATGCGAGCGCAATGAGACCCCGGGCGAAAGACCGCCGAGGTTCGAACAGCGCCCGCCCACCGCGGGTTTGTTGATGCTTGAGTCATGGGCCGGTCTCCGGGCTCGCGAGGTGCCGGGCTCGTGCCTGGCCTGCAAGCGTCACCTTCCCATGTCCGGGGACACAGTGGTTCAGACGCTTCGCTCGCTTACCGTTGCGGGGGCAGCACCGGACTGACGTGGCTTTGGAGTAAAGCACACGATTCACCGGTTTCCCGTTTCACCCTGTGAAGGGCACCCGTAACTAGGCGCACAGGAGAGCATGGGTGGGGTGGGGCCGTCAATGCACAGGGGGCCGCTGCGCAGCCCGTCGCGAACAAGCTCGCCCCCACAGGGGGGCTGCGGGATCCGATGTGGGAGCGAGCCTGCTCGCGATGGCGGCGGTAAGGACACCGCATAACTTACTTGCGGAGATTGACCCGTCCCCACACCCTGCGTAGCCTTGCGCCTTCGAGGTTCTTCGGCCTGCGCCGAAGCTAAGAAGGGAACGCGGTCCAAGCCGCGGCTGCCCCCGCAACTGTGAACGGTGATGTTTCTGCAAGGCCACTGTGCATGCCCTTTATCCGGGGTGCGCGGGAAGGCGCAGCAATTGCCAGTCGGATGACTGGCCCACCGTCAGCCAGGAGACCTGCCTCGACACAGATTCTCACTACAACCGGGCGGGGTGATCCGGTGGCGAAATCTTCCGCGCACGCCTGTGCCAGCGGTTGTCGTCCCGTTTGCCCGCCACCTTGCCAAAGGGCATCCGATGAAAACACTGGCCAAGCTTCCCGTCACCATCGTCACCGGTTTCCTCGGCTCGGGGAAGACCACCCTGCTGCGGCACATGCTCGACAACGCCCAGGGGCGTCGTATCGCCGTGATCGTCAACGAGTTCGGCGAACTGGGCATCGACGGCGAGATCCTCAAGCAGTGCTCCATCGGTTGCACCGAGGAAGAGGCCAACGGCCGCGTCTACGAACTGGCCAACGGTTGCCTGTGCTGCACGGTCCAGGAAGAGTTCTTCCCGGTCATGCGCGAACTGGTGGCCCGGCGTGGCGATCTCGATCACATCCTGATCGAGACCTCCGGCCTGGCCCTGCCCAAGCCGTTGGTCCAGGCCTTCCAATGGCCGGAAATCCGCAGTGCCTGCACTGTCGATGCGGTGATCACCGTGGTCGACAGCCCGGCCGTGGCCGCCGGTACCTTCGCCGCCTTCCCCGACCAGGTGGACGCCCAGCGCAAACTCGATCCGAACCTGGACCACGAGTCACCGCTGCATGAGCTGTTCGCCGATCAACTGGCCAGCGCCGACCTGGTGATTCTCAACAAGGCCGACCTGATCAGCCCCGACGACCTGGCGAAGGTCCGCCTGGAGGTGGCCGAAGAGCTGCCGCCGGCAGTCAAGATCATCGAAGCCAGCAGCGGACGCCTGCCCCTGGATGTGCTGATCGGCCTCGGCGCAGGTTCCGAAGAGCACATCGACGGCCGCCATAGCCATCACGACCATCACCACGACGGCGACGATGACGACCACGATCATGACGCCTTCGACTCCATCTCCATCGAGCTGCCCCAGGCCGACGAAAGTCTGTTGCTCGATGCCCTGACCCAACTGGTGGTCCAGCACGGCGTGCTGCGGGTCAAAGGCTTCGCGGCGATTCCGAACAAGCCGATGCGGCTGTTGGTCCAGGGCGTCGGTACGCGCTTCGACAAGCATTTCGATCGCCAGTGGGGCGCGGATGAAGCGCGGGTCACTCGCCTGGTCCTGATTGGCCAGGCCCTGGATGCCGGGCTGCTCGAAGCGCAGTTGCGCGCCGCCCTCGGCGCCTGACCCATGCACCTGCTCAGGACCCAGCCCGGCGGTTTTGTGTCCGATGACAACATTGCCGACCTGGGGCAGACCCCCGCCGAGCTGGTGATCCTGTGCAGTGGCGACTCCAGCCTGGCGCTGCTGGCCGAAGCGGCGAAGCAGTTGCCAGGCGATTATCCCGAGTTTCGCCTCGCCAACCCGATGCAGGTGCAGAACCACGCCTCGGTGGACCTGTACTTCGAAGACGTGCTACGCCACGCCAAGGTCATCCTGCTGTCGCTGCACGGCGGTATCGGCTATTGGCGCTACGGCATCGAACGGCTGATGGCATTGGCCGGACGCGGGGTGAAGCTGATCCTGGTGCCGGGGGACGATCGTCCTGATCCGGAACTCAGCGACCTGAGCAACGTCCCCGTCGAGGACCGCGACCGTCTCTGGCAGTTCTTGCGCCAGGGCGGACTGGGCAATGCCCTGGACCTTTTCCATAACCTCGCCAGCCAATGGTTCGGTCGCGATTATCCATGGGGCGAACCGCAGGCCCTGCCACGCACGGCGATCTATCACCCCACGCACAACCAGGCCAGCCTCGCTGACTGGCGAGCCGACTGGCAGGCCGGACAACCGGTGGCGGCGGTGCTGTTCTATCGCTCCCACCTGCAAGCGGCGAATACCGCGTTCATCGATGGGTTCTGCCAGCGTTTGCAAGCGGCGGGGCTCAACCCGCTACCGATGGCCGTGGCGAGCCTCAAGGAGCCCGGTTGCCTGGCCATGGTGCAGGACTGGCTCGACGAGGCAGAGGCCGGGGTGATCCTCAACACCACGGGATTTGCCCAATCCAGTCCCGAAGCACCGCACCTGCGCCCGTTTCGTCGCAACGTCCCGGTGATCCAGGCGATCTGCGCCCAGGACAACGAGCCCGGCTGGCGTGCCAGCGAGCAGGGCCTGGGCCCGCGGGACCTGGCGATGCACATTGCCTTGCCGGAGCTGGACGGGCGGATCATCAGTCGCCCCATCAGTTTCAAGGACCTGGCCTGGCGCAGTGAGCTCAGCCAGAGCGACGTGGTCTGCTACCGGGCGGTGCCCGAGCGCATGGATTTCGTTGCCGAGCTGGCGCGGCGCTGGACCGACCTGGCGCGTCTGCCCAACGCGGAAAAACGTGTAGCCCTGATTCTCGCCAACTATCCGACCCGGGATGGACGCATCGGCAACGGCGTCGGCCTGGACACGCCGGCGGCGGCGCTGAACATCCTGCGCGCCTTGCATGCCGAGGGTTATCCGCTGCCAGCGCAATTGCCCGCCAGCGGCACGGCGCTGATCCAGCAATTGCTCGGCGGGGTCAGCAACGACCTGGACAGCCTCGATCTGCGCCCGTGTCACCAGAGCCTGTCCCTCGATGCCTATCGGGCGATGTTCGATGCGTTGCCCGAGTCCAACCGCCAGGCCGTGCTGGAGCGCTGGGGCACCCCCGACAAGGATCCGATGTTTCGCCAGGGGCGACTGATGATCGCCGGCCTGCGCCTGGGCCTGACGTTCGTCGGCATCCAGCCGGCCCGGGGGTATCAGGTCGATCCGAGCGCGGTGTACCACGACCCGGACCTGGTGCCGCCCCATGGTTACCTGGCGTTCTATTTCTGGCTGCGCCACGCCTATGGCGCCCATGCGGTCATTCATGTCGGCAAGCACGGCAACCTCGAGTGGCTGCCCGGCAAGGGCGTCGGGCTGTCGGAGAATTGCTGGCCGGACGCGCTGCTGGGACCGTTGCCGAACATCTATCCGTTCATCGTCAATGATCCGGGCGAGGGCGCCCAGGCCAAGCGCCGTACCCAGGCGGTGATCATCGATCATTTGATGCCGCCCCTGACCCGGGCCGAAACCTACGGGCCGTTGCGTAACCTGGAGTTGCTGGCCGACGAGTACTACGAGGCGCAACTGCTGGATCCGCGTCGGGCCCGGGAGCTGCAGCGGGACATTCTCGGCCTGGTGCGCGAGACCCACATCGATCGCGAGCTGCAACTTGACGCGGCCCTGGACAGCGACGCCGACGCCGCGATCTGGCTGCCGCGCCTGGACACCTACCTGTGCGACTTGAAGGAATCGCAGATCCGCGACGGGCTGCATGTCTTCGGTCAATCCCCTGCCGGGCGGCTGCGCATCGACACGTTGCTGGCGTTGTTGCGCATTCCCCGTGGCGACGGCAAAGGTGCGCAGTCCAGTCTGCTGCGGGCCCTGGCCAGGGCGTTCGAGCTGGGCTTCGACCCCCTGGATTGCGCCTTGGCCGAGCCTTGGGGCGGCGGTCGTCCGCAGGCATTGTGTCAGATCAGCGACCAGGCCTGGCGTACCGTCGGCGATACCCGCGAACGCCTGGAGCTGTTCGCAGCGCAGTTGATCGAACGGGCCCTGGACGGCGCGGTCGAGGGGTTGGACGCGCCAGGCTGGGAGACGGTGAGCAGCATTGTCGAGCACCTGCGCGAGGTCGTGGCGCCGCGCCTGGATGCCTGCGGTCCGGCGGAAATGCGCGGTCTGCTCGATGCCCTCGGCGGGCGCTTCGTGCCGGCCGGGCCAAGCGGTGCGCCGAGTCGCGGGCGCCTGGATGTGCTGCCCACCGGGCGCAATTTCTTCTCGGTGGACGTGCGTAACCTGCCCACCACCACGGCGTGGCGGATCGGCTTCCAATCGGCCAACCTGATTCTCGAGCGGCACCTGCAGGATCACGGTGATCACCTGCGCCAGCTTGGCCTGTCGGTGTGGGGCACCGCCACCATGCGCACCGGCGGCGACGACATTGCCCAGGCCATGGCCCTGATGGGCGTGCGGCCGGTGTGGGCCACAGGCAGCCAGCGGGTCGACGATTTCGAGATCCTGCCGTTGAGCCTGCTGGACCGGCCGCGTGTCGATGTGACGTTGCGGGTGTCTGGCTTCTTCCGCGACGCGTTCGCCAACCTGATCCGCCTGTTCGATGCCGCGGTCCAGGCTGTCGCCGCCCTCGACGAGCCGGATGACATGAACCCCCTGGCGGCCAAGGTCCGTGGCGAACGCGAAGCCCTGTCAGCGTCGGGCCTGGATCCGGAAGTGGCAGCGCGCCAGGCCGGCTGGCGGATCTTCGGGGCCAAGCCCGGGGCCTATGGCGCCGGCGTGCAGGGCGCCGTGGACGGTCGCCTGTGGCAGAGTCGCGAAGACCTGGCCGAGGTTTACCTGAACTGGGGCGGCTACGCTTATGGCGGCAGCGATGAAGGCACCGCCGCCCGGGAGCAGTTCTCCCGACGCCTGAGCCAGGTGCAAGCGGTGCTGCAGAACCAGGACAACCGCGAGCACGACCTGCTCGATTCCAACGATTACTACCAGTTCCAGGGCGGCATGTTGGCGGCGGTGGAGACCCTCAGCGGCGAAACCGCCGCCAGCTATCATGGCGATCACAGCCAGCCGGACCTGCCAAGGATCCGCACCCTGAAAGAAGAGCTCAACCGCGTCATCCGTTCCCGGGCCGTCAACCCGAAGTGGATCGACGGAGTCAAGCGCCACGGCTACAAAGGTGCGTTCGAACTGGCGGCGACGGTGGACAACCTGTTCGCCTTCGACGCCACTACGCAGTTGATCGATGATCACCAGTACGCATTGCTGGCCGATGCTTACCTGCTCGATCCGCACACCCAGGCATTCATTCGCCAGCACAACCCCGACGCCCTGCGGGACATGACCGAGCGCATGCTCGAAGCCCAGCAGCGAGGGATGTGGCAGGAACCGGGGGAGTATCGCGAAGCGTTGGAGAATTTGCTGTTGGACATCGAGGAGGATGGCTGATTGTCCAGCCAGCCGGCCAGGTACTCTGTTCGTATTGACGTGATCGACCACCCTTGAGAATCAGATATGACCCAACCCCATTTCCCCCTCTGCGCCGTGGTCGGCGCCGATGACCTGAAGCTGGCGCTGTGCCTGGCCGCCATCGATCCCAGGATTGGCGGCGTGCTGATCGAAGGGCCGCGGGGCATGGCCAAGTCCACCCTGGCCCGGGGCCTGGCGGACCTGTTGGCCAGCGGTCAGTTCGTCACCTTGCCCCTGGGCGCCACGGAAGAGCGACTGGTGGGCACCCTCGATCTGGACGCGGCCCTGGGCGAGGGTCGGGCGCAGTTTTCCCCCGGCGTGCTGGCCAAGGCCGACGGTGGTGTGTTGTACGTCGATGAGGTGAACCTGCTGCCCGACCATCTGGTGGACCTGCTGCTGGATGTGGCCGCCAGCGGTACCAACGTGATCGAGCGCGACGGCATTTCCCATCGGCATCCGGCGCGTTTCGTGCTGATCGGCACCATGAACCCGGAAGAGGGCGAACTGCGCCCGCAACTGCTCGATCGCTTCGGCCTGAACGTGGCGCTCCACGGGCATACCGCACCGGCGGAGCGTGGGCAGATCATTCGACGGCGGCTGGATTTCGACAGCGATCCGGTGGCGTTCTGCGCCGAGTGGTCGCAGGCCCAGCAGCACCTGCGTGATCGTTGCCAGCAGGCCCGCGACCTGTTGCCGGCCATTGCCCTGGACGATGCGTCCCTGGCGCTGATTACCGAGCGCTGTTTTGCCGCTGGGGTCGATGGCCTGCGCGCCGACCTGGTCTGGCTGCGTGCCGCCCGTGCCCATGCCGCTTGGCGCGGCGCGCAGGCCATCGCCGTCGACGACATCGACGCGGTCGCTGAATTTGCCTTGCGTCATCGTCGGCGCGAACGGACGGATCCGGCCGCTGCGCCTTCCCCGCCGCCTGCGCCTGGCGAGCGCGCAACCGAACCCCGGGGAGGCCAAGGCCAGTGGGGGGATCTGCCGCCCCGGGCACTGCCGACCGGTACCCGACGCGACGTGCCGGGGTGGCCAAAAAAGCCCTAGGCATCCGCCCTCGTGCCAGCGCGGGGGCGGATGCCGGACCCCGGGCAGGGCACCTGGAGCAGGGGCGCCAGGGCCGCAGCAAAACGGCGTCTGGCGGCGCGGTGAATTGGCCAAGGACCCTGCTCCAGGGGCGTCCACGCTTGCGCCAGGACCTGCGTTGGCACGAGCGTCACCGTGCGCCTCACGAACTCTGGCTGGTGATCGTGGATGCCTCGGCCTCGACCCGTCGTCATCGGGCCTTGAGCGACGGCAAAGGCTTGTTGGCGCAATTGTTCGACGACGCCTACCGGCAGCGGGCCCGCCTGGCGCTGTTGACGGCCAGTGGCATGCAGCCGAACTGGCAGGTGCAAGGGCTCAAGGCCTCGGCGGGTCTGCGCCACTGGCTCGATGGCCTGGGCGCCGGTGGCGGTACGCCGTTGCTGGCTGCGTTGAGCGAGGCCGTACGCTGGTTGACGGCCCGGCGCAAGCGCTTCCCTGCGGAGCGACAGCGGGTGCTGGTGATGACCGATGGGCGCGTGAAGGAGGGGCTGTCGCTGTCGCCCCTGGATTGTCCGTGCCTGTTGATCGACATCGAGCGCGGCCCGATCCGCCTGGGCCGGGCCCGGCAGTTGGCGGGGCAGTTGCAGGCTGAGTATCGGCATATCGATGAGGCTGATTGAAAGGTTCTGTGACTGTCAGGGCCCCATCGCGAGCAAGCTCGCTCCTACACGGGTTTTGTTGTGAACACATGAATGATGAACACCCCGGGCCCTTGTGGGAGCGAGCTTGCTCGCGATGGCATCCCCTCGGTTCCCATGACCTGCCCACCTGACCCGTTTCACTGCACTATGCTCAAGCGGCCCCCCACAGGAGTGAACCATGCGCGTACTCGTCACCAATGCCCAGGACGATTTCCGGGTCAAGGCCTATGCCGGCACCAACGGTGTGCTACTGGCCATGGACCTGGCCGAATCACGGCGCAAGGGTTTGCTGGGTTTCGCCATCGAGAAGCAGCAGGGTGACAAACCCTGGCTGTTCCTGTTCAACAGCCTGACCTTTCCCGACACGGCCCATACCTTTCCCCAGTTCCACGCCACGCCCAGCGACAAGGCCCCGTTGCAGAAATTTCGCTGGGCCGACTACGCCGTCAACCCTGGGGTGACGCTTCATTATCGGGTGCACCTGGCCTATGGCAGTTACAAGGCACCGCAACTGGGGGAGTCGCTGGAAGTCACCATCACCAGCGACGACGCAATGCCCGCCAACCAGCGGGTCATCTTCAATCGTGCGGTGGCCGCCAGCCAGGCTTTCCAGCGCAAGTTCCCCGAGCTGGACGCCTTGATCGATGCCAACAAGCACCTGTCCATCGACGATTGGCCCGACGCGCCGCGTCGCTGGCTGGAGAACGGCCTGCTGGGACGCTTGACCGGCTTCATCGACCGGGCGCTGGACGCCACGTGGGCGCTGGATGTGGCCATCTACGAATACGAGTTGCCCGTGATCGTCGATGCGGTCAATGCCGCGTTTGCCCGTGGCGCGCGGGTGCGGGTGCTGTACCACGCCGAACCGGGCGACGACACCACACTGCGTAACGAAGCCAACCTGGAACGATTGCCGCCGGCCAACAAGCGCGGGCGAGTCACCCACAACATCTTCCATGACAAGTTCATCGTGCTGAGCAAGATCGGTGACCGCGGGGCGTTGCAGCCGGAGGCCGTGTTGTGCGGCAGCACCAACTTCACCGCCAACGGCGTTTATCGCCAGGCGAATGTCGTGCATGTGCTGGACGACCCACGGGTCAGCGACAGCTACCGCCAGGTGTTCGAACAGATCTGGGAGGCCCCCGATGACGTCGATGCCACGCGTGAGTGGCTGAACCGCAACAACCCCATGAAGCCCGGGGAGCCGCTGTTCGTCGGCTTCTCTCCACGGACGGGAGAGGGCGACCTTGATCGTTTCGTCGACATCATCGAGGCGGCGCGCAAGGACCTGCTGTTCGTCACCGCCTTTGTCCTGCCCGATCGGATCCTCGATGCCTTGCTCGGCCAGCCCAACGACGACATCTTGCGTTATGGCCTGCAGAACACCACCAGCCGTATCACCGGTTTCCATGCCGACCGCACCGCTGAGTTCGCTGCCACGGCACTGCTCAATACCGGCCTGGAGGGCTGGCTCAAGGAAAACAAGAAAGGTCAGAAAGGCAACCTGCTGGTGCACACCAAGGCCGTCGTCACCGACTTCACCAGCGACACGCCCACCATCATCAGCGGCAGTCACAACCTGAGCGCCGCGGCCAGCAGTGGCAACGATGAGAACTACCTCATCATCCAGGGCGATACCGACCTGGCCGACCGCTACGGACTGGAGCTGCTGCGTTTCTACGAGCATTACCGCTTCCGTTATTTCGCCAAGAAACTTGCGCTCAAGCAGGTCAAGCCGTTGGCGGTGGATGACAGTTGGAGTGATGACTATTACCGCGAGGGTGACCTGCGGATGTTGTCCAGGGTGAGATTCGGCGGGCGGTAGCGCAGTATTGATGGCGTGATATCATCGGGCCATCGATCAGCCAGGAATGCTGTCATGAGCCTTTATCACGGAACGTCCGGCCCGCTTCGCATCGCTATCGCGATTCTCCTGGTGTCCCTGTCTGCATCAGCCTTCGCCGCCAATACGCCGTGTTCCGGACGCAAGGGTGGTATCGCCGGGTGTGATGGCGATACCTTCCTGTGCAACGACGGCTCCATCAGCGCCTCGAAAAAATCTTGCTCTGCCATGTTGGGAATCCGTAACGAAGCTCGCCCGCAATCGCTGCTCAAGTCCTCCGACGGGTGCCCGTGCGGCAGTGGTCACTACTGCGTCGGGCCTCGGGGTGGGGTTTATTGCCTCACGCCGGGCGGCAGCAAGAGCTACAAGCGCAAATAGACCAGGCGCACCGCCGAACCATTGTGTGAGCGAGCTTGCTCGCGATAGCGTCAGGCCGGTGGGCATCACCATTGGCTGACCCGCCGCCGTCGCGGGCTCGCTCCTATTGTTATCGGAACGTCACCCGCATCTTCATCAGCGCTCGCCCTCGACCTGCAGTGCACAAATTCTGAAACCGCTGCCGCAGCCAATTCACGTCATGGCGCGTCGGGGGAAACGAGCGCCGCGGTTTTGTCCGGCCGACGTGTTCGGCAAAGTGGCGCGTCAGCGAAGGCTGGTCACCGATGCCCTTGAGTTTGAGGCACAACTTCCCATCCTTATAGAAAAGCACGGTCGGTGTTCCGCTGACTTCCGGATGCCGGGGCGACTCGTGGGTGCTCAATTTGTAGATGATGGCTCGATCCTGGAACGCCTCGGCCACCTTGCAGAACACCGGTTCGGCCCAGCCGCAGGCGTAGCAGTGTGGATGGCCAAAATAGAAGATCACCGGGCGCCAGGTCCTGAGGGCCTTGCGGTAGTCCTGTTGTGACGCTACGTGAGTAATGAGCGAACTCATGGCCGCCTCCTTTCTACTCCGAGGTGACAGGAACGATAAGGAACCCGGCGGGGTATCGCTACTGTCAGAGTCGACAGGTGGCCTGCTCTGTTTCAGTGCGAAACGGATCGCAAATACTCTGTTTGGGGCCTTGGTACCCGGACGCCGTAGCCAACGGTAGCAAGCGTGTCAGCGGTCCGCGAGCGTTCCCGGGCACTCGGTTCTTCCAACCTCCTGATTTCAATCGCTTTCCATTTTTTATCAAGCGTGGCTGCAAGCCTGTGGCACACTTTCTGCTGTCTATTCCGTTGTTACATACCTGGTTCCGCTATAACGGAATAAACTCACCTGGAGTGCTTGCCATGCAATGCCGACCTTCCTTGTTCAAAGCGTGTGTTTTTCTCTTCGCGGCCACGACGGCCGCCATGGGTGTCGCCCAGGCGGCTGACAGCAAGCTGGACAGCGTGCTGCAACGCGGGAAATTGATCGTAGGCACGGGCAGTACCAATGCGCCGTGGCACTTCCAGGGAGCGGATGGCAAGTTGCAGGGTTTCGATATCGATATCGCACGAATGGTCGCCAAGGGCCTGTTCAATGACCCGGAGAAAGTCGAGTTCGTGGTGCAGTCGTCCGATGCGCGGATTCCCAACCTGCTGACCGACAAGGTCGACATGAGCTGCCAGTTCATCACCGTCACCGCCAGCCGCGCCCAGCAGGTGGCCTTCACCTTGCCGTACTATCGCGAAGGCGTCGGCCTGCTGCTGCCGGCCAACAGCAAGTACAAGGAAATCGAGGACCTGAAGGCGGCCGGCGACGACGTCACCGTGGCCGTGCTGCAGAACGTGTATGCCGAGGAACTGGTGCACCAGGCGCTGCCCAAGGCCAGGGTCGATCAGTACGACAGTGTCGACCTGATGTACCAGGCGGTGAACTCCGGCCGCGCCGATGCCGCCGCCACCGACCAGTCTTCGGTCAAGTACCTGATGGTGCAGAACCCCGGCCGTTATCGCAGCCCGGCCTACGCCTGGAGCCCGCAGACCTATGCCTGCGCGGTCAAGCGTGGCGACCAGGACTGGCTGAACTTCGTCAACACCACCTTGCATGAAGCCATGACCGGTGTGGAGTTCCCCACCTATGCCGCGTCGTTCAAGCAGTGGTTCGGCGTGGAACTGCCGTCGCCGGCCATCGGCTTCCCTGTTGAATACAAATGACCCTGTGAGCCCGGGGCGCCACTTCCAGGCGCCCCGTCGAAGGTACTGCCGACCATGAATTATCAGTTGAACTTTGCCGCCGTCTGGCGCGATTTCGACACCTTGCTGGCGGGGCTCGGGCTGGGGCTTTCCCTGGCGCTGGTGTCGATCGCCATCGGTTGCGTGATCGGCCTGGCCATGGCGTTCGCGCTGCTGAGCAAACATCGTGTCCTGCGGGTGCTGGCATCGGTGTATGTCACGGTGATCCGCAACACGCCCATCCTGGTGCTGATCCTGTTGATCTACTTCGCCTTGCCGAGCCTGGGGGTGCGCCTGGACAAGCTGCCGTCGTTCGTCATCACCCTGTCGCTGTATGCCGGGGCCTACCTGACGGAGGTGTTTCGCGGCGGGCTGCTGAGCATTCACAAGGGCCAGCGCGAAGCGGGACTGGCCATCGGCCTGGGCGAATGGCAGGTGAAGGCCTATGTCACGGTGCCGGTGATGCTGCGCAACGTGTTGCCGGCCTTGTCGAACAACTTCATCTCGCTGTTCAAGGACACCTCCCTGGCGGCGGCGATCGCCGTGCCGGAGCTGACCTATTACGCGCGCAAGATCAACGTGGAGAGCTACCGGGTGATCGAAACCTGGCTGGTGACCACGGCCCTGTATGTCGCGGCCTGTTACCTCATTGCCATGGTGCTGCGCTATTTCGAGCAGCGCCTGGCGATCCGCCGTTAGGAGTGTTCCATGTACGAATCCCCCAGTTGGTTGCATGAGTTGTGGGTCGCCCGGGACACCCTGTGGAGCGGTTTCCTGACCAGCGTACAGTGTTCGGTGCTGGCGATTTTGCTGGGCACCTTGATCGGCCTGGTTGCCGGCCTGGTGCTGACCTATGGCCGGGCCTGGATGCGCGCGCCGTTTCGTTTCTACGTCGACCTGATCCGTGGCACGCCGGTATTCGTGCTGGTGCTGGCCTGCTTCTACATGGCCCCGGCCCTGGGCTGGCAGATCGGTGCGTTCCAGGCGGGAGTCCTGGGCCTGACGCTGTTTTGCGGCTCCCACGTGGCCGAGATCGTGCGCGGTGCCTTGCAGGCCTTGCCCCGTGGGCAGATGGAGGCGAGCCAGGCCGTTGGCCTGACGTTCTACCAGGCCCTGGCTTATGTGCTGTTGCCCCAGGCGCTGCGGCAGATATTGCCGACCTGGGTCAATTCTTCCACCGAGATCGTCAAGGCTTCGACCCTGTTGTCGGTGATCGGTGTGGCCGAGCTGCTGCTCAGCACCCAGCAGATCATCGCTCGGACTTTCATGACCCTGGAGTTTTACCTGTTCGCCGGTTTTCTCTTTTTCATCATCAATTACGCCATCGAGCTGCTCGGTCGGCATATTGAAAAGCGGGTGGCCTTGCCATGACTGACGTTTCGACCTCATCCCATTCCCAGCCATTGCTGGATATTCGCGGCCTGCGCAAGCAATACGGCCCGCTGGAAGTGCTCAAGGGCGTGGACCTGAGTATGCAGCGCGGCAACGTGGTCACGCTGATCGGCTCCAGCGGTTCGGGCAAGACCACGCTGCTGCGCTGCGTGAACATGCTGGAAGAATTCCAGGGCGGGCAGATTGTGCTCGACGGCGAATCCATCGGCTATGACGAAGTCGACGGCAAGCGGGTGCGCCACCCCGAGAAAGTCATTGCCCGGCATCGCGCGATGACCGGCATGGCGTTCCAGCAGTTCAATCTGTTCCCTCACCTGAGCGCATTGCAGAACGTCACCCTGGGTCTGCTCAAGGTGAAAAAACTGCCCAGGGACGAAGCCGTCGCCCTGGCCGAAAAGTGGCTGGACCGAGTGGGCCTGCTGGAACGGCGCAATCATTTTCCCGGTCAGTTGTCCGGCGGTCAGCAGCAGCGTGTGGCGATTGCTCGGGCGATCGCCATGAACCCCAGCCTGATGTTGTTCGACGAAGTCACCTCGGCACTGGATCCGGAGCTGGTGGGCGAAGTGCTGACCGTGATCAAGGGCCTGGCCGAGGACGGCATGACCATGCTGCTGGTGACCCACGAAATGCGTTTCGCCTTCGAGGTTTCCGACAAGATCGTATTCATGAACCAGGGGCGCATCGAAGAACAGGGCCCACCGAAAGAGCTGTTCGAGCGCCCGCAATCACCGCGCCTGGCGGAATTTCTGAAGAACACCCGTTTTTAATCCATTGATCTTTTGATTCAGACAAGCAAGGAGAACCACTGATGAGCATCAAGCGCTACGGGACCGGCAGCACCGCGGGTGGCGGGCAGCCACGGCCATTCGCCCGCGCCGTCGAGGCCGACGGCTGGCTGCATGTGTCCGGACAGGTGCCAGCGGTGAACGGCGAGATCGTCGCCGGCGGGATCGTCGAGCAGACGCACCAGACCATGAAGAACCTGATCGCCATCCTCGAAGAGGCCGGTTACGAGCTCAAGGATGTGGTGCGCTGCGGTGTGTGGTTGGATGACCCGCGTGACTTCTGGAGTTTCAACAAGGTGTTCGGCGAATACTTCAGCCCCGAGCACGCCCCGGCCCGGGCCTGTGTGCAGGCGAGCATGATGGTCGACTGCAAGGTCGAGATCGATTGCATCGCCTACAGGAAAAAATGAGGTCCTTGTGGCGAGGGGATAAATCCCCTCGCTACAAGAGCTGTGGACAGGCCGTGGTCTGGTTACACTCGCGGCGAACTGATTGGGAACCGAAGACATGACCGAAGACACCATCAAGCGCCGGGCCCGAGGACTGGATCGGGCGTTCGATATACTCGATTTCCTCAAGGAAATCGGCCAGCCGCTGCGTCCCAACGACATTGCCAGTGGCATCGGCAGCCCCAAGTCCACGGTCTACGAACTGGTGGCGTCGCTGCTGGAGCGGCGCATCCTCGAACCGGTGGGCAAGGAAGGCCACGTTTACCTGGGCCGCCAGTTGTATTTTCTCGGACAGGCGCATCTGCGGCACTTCGATCTCAGCCGCGAGGCCGATCACGCCTTGCAGGAGATCGTCCGCCAGACCCGGGAAACCGCACAGATGTGCCTGCTCAACGGGCGCAAATACACCGTGGCGCTGATGAAGGAAGGCGAGCGGCATTTCCGTATTTCATCGGACATCGGCGAAAACGCGCCCATTCCCTGGACGGCCTCGGGCCGTCTGCTGCTGGCGCACCTGAGCGACCAGCAGATCGTCGACCTGATCGATCCCGACGACTTCATCCTGCCGGATGGCGAGCGCCTGCCCCTGGAGCAGTTCCTCAAGGAAATCCGCCAGGCCGGCCTCGATGGCTTCTTCTCCTTCGACAGTGTCGCCGACACGTTTACCCACTGCTTCGCCGCACCGGTCAAAGACCCGGACGGCGTGGCCATCGCGACCCTGTGCATCGTCGCCCCTCGGGCCGATGCCCGGAACAACTACGCCGACTACCGCCGGGTGCTGATCGAAAGCGCCAACAACCTGGCCCGTCGTATCAATGAATAGATCGTCGCGGCTGATCGCGGCCGCGTGAGGAGTTCGAACATGTCTTCTGCCATCCATGACGCTGTCGTCGAAAAAGGTGCCGCCACTGTCGGCCAGCACTTGCTGCGTGATGTCAGCCTGCCGGCACTGGTGCTGCATTGGGAGGCGATGGAGCACAACATTCGCTGGATGCAGGCATTTGTCAGCGGCAGCGGTGCCGAACTGGCGCCCCACGGCAAGACCAGCATGACCCCCGGGCTGTTTCGCCGCCAGCTCGAGGCCGGTGCCTGGGGCATGACGCTTGCCACCGCCGTACAGACCCGTGCCGCCTACGCCCATGGCGTGCGTCGGGTGCTGATGGCGAACCAGTTGGTGGGCACGCCGAACATGGCGCTGATTGCCGACCTGCTGGCCGATCCGGCGTTCGAATTCCACTGCATGGTGGACCATCCCGACAATGTCGCGGACCTGGGCGCGTACTTCGCTTCCCGCGGGGCGCGGCTGAACGTGATGATCGAATACGGCGTCGTGGGCGGTCGTTGCGGCTGCCGGAGCGAGGCCGAGGTGCTGGCCCTGGCCGAGGCGATCCAGGCGCAACCGGCGCTGGCGCTGACCGGTATCGAGGGTTACGAAGGCGTGATTCACGGCGACCATGCCGTCAGCGGCATCCGCGGATTCGCCGAGTCCCTGGTGGGCCTGGCGATGCAGTTGCAGGACAGCGGCGCGTTCGCCATCGACAAACCCATCATCACGGCTTCGGGGTCGGCCTGGTACGACCTGATCGCCGAATCCTTCGAAGCCCGCAATGCCCATGGCCGTTTCCTCAGTGTGCTGCGTCCCGGCAGCTATGTGGCCCATGACCACGGCATCTACAAGCAAGCGCAGTGTTGCGTGCTGGAACGGCGCAGCGACCTGCACGAAGGCCTGCGTCCGGCCCTGGAGGTCTGGGCCCACGTGCAATCGCTGCCGGAGCCGGGTTTCGCGGTGATTGCCCTGGGCAAGCGCGACGTGGCCTACGATGCCGGGCTGCCGGTGCCGCTCAAGCGCTACAAGCCCGGGTCGGACGCGGTGGCGGGTGACGACGTCAGCGGTTGCAAGGTGACGGCGGTGATGGACCAACATGCGTTCATGAGTGTGGCGGCGGGGGTTGAGCTGCGTGTGGGCGACATCATTTCGTTTGGTACTTCACATCCGTGCCTGACGTTCGACAAATGGCGGGTAGGGTGCCTGGTGGATGACCAGTTGCGGGTGATCGAGAGCATGGAGACTTGCTTCTAAGGCTTGAGATCGAGTCGCGGCTGTCGCGAGCAAGCTCGCTCCCAACAAGGGGATCGAGGCGATCACAGCGCTTGTATTCACAACAAGCCATTGTGGGAGCGAGCTTGCTCGCGATAGCGGCCTGGCAGACACCACCGAACCATCAGGATTACCCATGAACCACCCCAGACCCCGCATCGCCCTGATCGGCGAATGCATGATCGAACTGCAACAGCGCGCCGATGGCAGCCTGCTGCAAAGCTTCGGCGGCGATACTCTGAACACCGCGGTGTACCTGTCCCGCGCCATGGGTGACAGGGGCGCGGTGGATTACGTCACCGCCTTGGGCGACGACAGTTTCAGCGATGCCATGTGTGAGCGCTGGGCCGAAGAAAACATCGGCCTGCAACGGGTCCAGCGCTTGCCTGGACGCCTGCCGGGTCTGTATTGCATCCAGACCGATGCAGCGGGGGAGCGGCGATTCCTCTACTGGCGCAACGAAGCGGCGGTGCGCGATTGCTTCACCACGCCGGCCGCCGCACCGATCCTGGCGGCATTGCCGGATTACGATGTGCTGTATTTCAGCGGCGTCACCCTGGCGGTGCTCGGGGAGCAGGGGCGAGGCAAACTCGTCGAAACCCTGGTCGAAGCTCGTCGACGCGGGGCCCAGGTGGTGTTCGACAATAATTACCGGCCAAGACTCTGGGCTTCGATCGAGGCGGCGCGGGCGGCGTATCGCAGCGTCCTGCCCTATGTGGAACTGGCCCTGCTGACGGTGGAAGACGAGCAGGCACTGTTCGGGTATGCGGACACTGACGCGGTATTCGCCGCCTATGGGCAGTTCGGTACGCCGGAAGTGGTGCTCAAGCGCGGTGCCGAGGCGTGTCTGATTCGTTGCGATGGCAAGTCTTATGAGATTCCCGCTCAACGGGTCGAGCGTGTGGTGGACACCACGGCGGCGGGAGACTCATTCAGTGCCGCCTACCTGGCGAGCCGTTTGCTGGGGGGGACTGCGGCGGAGGCGGCGGAGGCGGGGCATCTGTTGGCGAGCCGAGTGATCCAGGTGCCCGGGGCGTTGATGCCAGAATAACCAGTGGCGCACTGTACCTGTGGGAGCAAGCTCGCTCCCACAAGAGCAGGTTCGAGTTTCAATCCCGGTAGAAAACCTGCACCAGGTGATAGCCGAACTTGCTCTTGATCGGCCCATGCACCACTCGCAGCGGCTTCTTGAAAATCACCGCATCGATCACCCCGACCATCTGTCCCGGTCGCACTTCACCCAGGTCGCCGCCGCGTTTGCCCGAAGGGCAGGTGGAATACTTCTTGGCCAGCACATCGAAGGCTTCGCCCTTGGCGATGCGTTGCTTGAGCTGTTCGGCCTCTTCGGCGGTTTTCACCAGGATATGGCGGGCTTGGGCTTTCATTGCAGCGGCGACCTGAGGGTTGGTGGGGCGGCGATTATGCCTCAAGTCAGCCGCTGCGGCTGATCATCGTCCGAATCTTGTTGGCCAGCAGGTCAAGGGTGAAGGGCTTGGCCACCATGTCCATGCCTTGATCCAGGAACCCCTGGCGTTCAGCGGCTTTCTGCGCATAACCGGTCATGAACAGCACCTTCAGCCCGGGTCGGTGCTGACGGGCGATTTCCGCCAGCTGACGACCATTCATGCCAGGCAGGCCGACGTCGGTGACCAGCAGATCGATGCGTTGGTTCGATTCCAGCAGTGGCAGGGCCACCTTGGCATCCTCGGCTTCCAGCGCGGCGTAACCCAGGGTTTTCAACAGATCGAGCACCAGCATTCTCACCGCCGGTTCGTCTTCCACCAGCAACACGGTTTCCCCGGCCATCGCCGCCGGCGCGTCGATGGTCACGGCCTGGGCGGGTTGCTCGGTGTGAGCGATGTGCAGTCGCGGCAGGTACAACTGCACCCGCGTGCCTTGCCCTGGCACACTGTCCAGGCTCAGGTGCCCGCCCGACTGTTGGGCAAAGCCGTAGATCATCGACAATCCCAGGCCGGTGCCCTGGCCGATGGGTTTGGTGGTGAAGAACGGGTCGAAGGCCTTGGCCATGACGGAAGGGGTCATGCCGCTGCCGTTGTCGCTGACGGCGATCATCACATAGTCCCCGGCCTTGACCGGTTCCAGGGTGCTGATATCGCTGCCGTCGAGGTAGATGTTGGCGGTTTCGATGGTCAGTTCGCCGCCATCGGGCATGGCGTCACGGGCGTTGATCACCAGGTTGAGCAGGGCGTTTTCCAGTTGGCTGGCATCGGTGCTGATCGGCCACAGCTCGGCGGCCAGTTGCAGTTTCAGCACGATGTGGTCGCCGGTGGTACGGCTGAGCAGGTCTTCGAGCGAGCGCACCAGGTCGTTGGGGTTCAGCGGCTTTCGGTCCAGGGACTGGCGCCGGGAAAAGGCCAGCAGTCGATGGGTCAGGGCGGCCGCGCGGTTGGCCGAGGACATGGCCGCTTCGGTAAAGCGCCCGATCTCGGCGGCGCGACCATTGGCGATGTAGCGCTGCATCAGGTCGAGGCTGCCCAGGATGCCGGTCAGCATATTGTTGAAATCATGGGCGATGCCGCCGGTGAGCTGGCCCACGGCTTCCATCTTCTGGGCGTGGCGCAGGGCTTCTTCGGCACGTTCGCGTTCGAACATCTCGTTTTGCAGGCGATGATTGGCTTCGGCCAGCTGCTGGGTGCGGGCGATGACCCGCTCTTCCAGCGTTTCGTTGAGGTGCCGCAGGGCTTCCTCGGTTTTCTTGCGTTCGGTCTCGTCGATCACAAAGATGTAGAACCCGTTCACCGCACCGTCCGCGCCATGACGGGGCAGGTAGTTGATCAACGCGTGACGCGGCCGGCCGTCGCGGTGGGAGGTCTGCACGGCGAAACTGCAGGGTTTGCCCGCCAGGGCGCCGGCAATCTGTTCGGCACGCGCGGCGTAGGCCTCGTCACCGAGTACTTCGCGAATGGTCTTGCCATACAGCTCCTGGGGCGTGAGGCCGTACCAATCCAGATAGGCGCTGTTGTTCAGGCGGAAACGCTCTTCGTGGTCCACATAGCTGATGAGCACCGGCATGGCATTGATGATCAGCTGCAACTCGGTCTGGCTCTGGCGCAGGGCCTGTTCGGTGCGCTTGCGTTCGGTCAGGTCCAGGGCCGCGCCGAGGAAGCGCTTGGGTCGGCCGTGACGGTCCTTGTAGCAACGGCCGCGCACGAATACCCAGCGTAATTGGCCGTCAGGCTGCAGCAGGCGGTACTCCTCGGCGTATTCGCTGCCGTGGGTGATGCAGTGCTTGATACTGCGGGCCACCATGGCCCGGTCTTCGGGATGCACGCCTTCGAGGTAGGCGCTGATGGGCAGATGGCGCGCCAGGTTCGGATCGACACCATGGAGCAGGGCAAAATGGGCGTCGGCGATGAAGCGGTCTTCGCTGATGTCCCAGTCCCAGGTCCCCAGCGCGTCGGCTGCGGCCAACGCCAGTTGCAGGCGCTCTTCGCTTTCCTGCTGGGCCTTGAGGCTGGCCTGCGAACGCCGCTCGAATTCCAGGGCCAGGCGGCGTCGCTCACTGGTCTCGATGGCAGTCACCAGGATTCCCGCCACGGCGCCGCTTTCGTCGTGTACGGGGCTGTAGGTCATGTCCAGCCACAGGTCGCACAGGCGGCCGGCGAAGGGCAGGCGCCAATGCTGGTCGCGGCAGGTATGCGTGCGGCCTTGCGACACGCCGTGGTAAATCGGTTCGGTCACGCTTCGCAGTTCAGGCCATGCCGCATGGGTCGGCTGGCCGAAGGCCTGGGGATGCTTGTCACCGGCCAGCCGGGAAAATGCATCGTTGTAGATCTGCACCCGTTGCGGCCCCCACAACAGGCTCATCGGCATGGGGGAGTGGAGCACGATGTCCACGGCGGTGCACAGGCTCCAGGGCCAGGTCTGGGTACTGCCCAGCGGGGTCGAGGCCCAGTCCATCCGGGCGAGCAGATGCTGCGTACCGCTGCCGACGGGTGTTGCGTTCATCATGCAATCCCTGGGTGTGGTGCCGCGTCGACTATTCTCTGAAAAAGGAAAGCGCGGGTTGGTCTGAAAGATTGCAGGTTCGGGTCAACTTGTCTCATTGATGTCTCGCGGAAGTTTCAGTCCATGGAAATCGATCCCTTGTTGCGAATCCTGGCGAGCCAGGATGGCTCCGATCTCTACTTGTCCACCGGCGCGCCGCCTTGCGCCAAATTCGAGGGCGTGCTCAAGCCATTGGGCAACCAGCCATTCAAGGTCGGCGACATCGCCAGCCTCGCCGAGTCTTTGATGGACGCCGAACAGCGCCTTGAGTTCGATCGGGAACTGGAAATGAACCTGGCGATTTCCCTGGCCGGTGTCGGGCGGTTCCGGGTCAATATCTTCAAGCAGCGCAATGACGTGTCGATGGTGATACGCAACGTCAAGCTGGATATCCCGCGCTTCGAAGACCTGAAGTTGCCCCGTGTGCTGCTGGACACCATCATGCAGAAGCAGGGCCTGATGCTGTTCGTCGGTGCGACGGGGTCAGGCAAGTCCACGTCCCTGGCGGCCTTGATCGATTACCGCAATCGCAACAGCAGCGGCCATATCATCACGATCGAGGATCCGGTGGAGTATATCCATCGCCACAAGAAGTCGATCATCAATCAACGTGAAGTCGGTGTCGACACCCGCAGCTTTCACGCAGCCCTCAAGAACACCTTGCGCCAGGCACCGGACGTGGTGCTGATCGGCGAGATCCGTGACCGGGAAACCATGGAACATGCCCTGGCCTTCGCCGATACCGGGCACCTGGTGATATCCACGCTGCATGCCCACAACGCCAATCAGGCCCTGGACCGGGTGATCAATTTCTTTCCGGAAGAGCGCCGGCCGCAGTTATTGAACGACTTGGGCAACAACCTCCAGGCGTTCGTTTCCCAGCGCCTGGTGCGTACCCGCGCCGGGCAACGGCGGGCAGCGGTGGAGGTCATGCTGGGTTCGCCCACGGTGGCCGACCTGATCCGGCGCAACGAACTGGGGGAGCTCAAGGGCATCATGGAAAAGTCGGAAGAACTGGGGATGCAGACGTTCGACCAGGCGCTGTTCAACCTGGTGGTCGAAGGGGCCATCGATGAGGAAGAAGCCTTGAAGAATGCCGACTCGGCGAACAATCTGCGGTTGCGTCTGAAATTGCATGCCGAGTCGGGCTCCACGCCACCGGCCGATCCGGCGGCGGGTGAATGGGGGCTTATGGATTGATCGGGTTATCGTTCGTCGCGAGCAAGCTCGCTCCCACAGTGGATCTCCAGTGACTGGCAGCCCCCCTGTGGAAGCGAGCTTGCTCGCGATGAGACCCTGACGATCAGCTCGCAAGCTCCGGTCGGTCACGAAACTGCTCAAGGGCCTCGGGATTGGCCAGTGCATCGGTGTTCTTCACCGCCTCGCCATGCACCACATTGCGCACTGCCAGCTCGACCACCTTGCCGCTGATGGTCCGGGGAATGTCGCTGACCGCCAGGATCTTCGCCGGGACATGGCGTGGCGTGGTGTTGGCGCGGATGACCTGGCGGATCCGTTGTTCCAGAGGTTCATCGAGCTGGACACCGTCGCGCAAGCGCACGAACAGCACCACCCGCACGTCGCCTTGCCATTGCTGGCCGATGGCAACGCTGTCCAGTACCTGCTCGACTTTTTCCACCTGCCGATAGATCTCCGCAGTGCCGATGCGCACGCCGCCAGGGTTGAGCACCGCGTCCGAGCGCCCGTGGATCAGCCAGCCACCGTGGGGCAGTTCTTCGGCGTAATCCCCCTGGGACCACACGCCGGGAAACTGGGCGAAGTAGGACGCCCGCAGTTTTTCCTGTCGGGGATCGTTCCACAGACCGATGGGCATCGCCGGGAAATGCCGGGTGCACACCAGCTCGCCTTTTTCTCCGATCACGGGGCTTGCCGTCTCGTTCCAGACCTGCACCGCCATGCCCAGGCTCTTGCCCTGCATCTCGCCCCGGCGCACCGGTGCCAGCGGGTTGCCATTGACGAAGCACGACACGATGTCGGTGCCGCCGGACATCGAGGCCAGGCAGACATCGGTCTTGAAGTCGCGGTACACATAGTCGTAGCTGTGAGGCGCCAGTGCCGAGCCCGTGGAGAGAATGGTTTTCAGGCTGCGCAGGTCGTGGCTGCGCCGGGGGGCCAGGCCCTGGTTCTCCAGCGCGGCCAGGAACTTGGGGCTGGTGCCGAACACGCTGATGCGTTGCTGGTCGATGAGGTCCAGTAATCGTTCGGGGCCGGGGTGAAACGGCGAGCCGTCGTAGAGCACCACCGTGCTGCCGACGGCGAGGGCGGACACCAGCCAGTTCCACATCATCCAGCCGCAGGTGGTGTAGTAGAACAGGCGATCCTCGGGACCGAGGTCGACATGCAGGCCATGCTCCTTCATGTGTTGCAACAGTACGCCGCCGGTGCCGTGGACGATGCACTTGGGGACGCCGGTGGTGCCGCTGGAGTAGAGGATGTACAGCGGATGGTCGAACGGCACGCTGACGAACACCGGGTCGCCGCCGGGCCGGTAGAAATCGTCCCACAGCGCGACGCTGGCCTGGGTCCTGAAGTCGGCGACGCAGGTGTCCGGCGTGGCATAGGGCAGCACGATCAATTGCCGCAACGAGGGCAGCCGTTCGAGGATTTCGTTGACCTTGGGCCGCTGGTCGATGGTCTTTGCGGCGTAGCGATAACCGGCGCAGGTGATGAGCACCTTGGGCTCGATCTGGCCGAAGCGGTCGATGACGCCCTGGGTACCGAAGTCCGGTGACGAGCAGGACCAGATCGCCCCCAGGCTGGTGGTGGCGAGCATGCCCACCAGGGTCTGCCAGGTGTTGGGCATGCAGGCGGCGACCCGGTCTCCCTGGCAGACACCGGCAGCCTGCAGGCTTCTTTGCAGGCCGGCGACGTGAGCGGCGAGTTCGGCCCAGGTCAGTCGCTCCTGGTCGCCGCGCTCATCGATGGCCACCACGGCCACGCTCCGGTCCCGACGGCGCAGCAGGTGTTCGGCGAAGTTCAGCGTCGCGCCAGGGAACCACCGGGCGCTGGGCATTTTCGGGCCTTCCACCAGCACGGCGGTGGGCGGGTGGTGAAAGTGGATCTCGAAGAAATCGACGATGGCCTGCCAGAAGGCCTCGCGCTGATCGATGCTCCAGGCGTGCAGGGCTGGATAATCGTCGAGTTGCAGGTGGTGCCGTCCGTTGACGAACAGACGAAAGGCGTTCATGCGCGACTGGGCGATGCGTTCGGGGCTGGGTTGCCAGAGGATGTCGGACATGGGAGAGCCTCTTGTTTTCTTATGCATACACAAACTATAGAGCGACCGATCCTGTGGTGAGAGGGCAGCTCTGCGGCGAGGGGATAATCGCCTCGCCACACAAGGGCAAATAACCTTACTGAGCCAACCATCCACCGTCGATATTCCACGCCGCCCCCCGCACCTGGCTACCGGCCTCGCTGCAGAGGAACAGCACCAGTTCTCCCAGTTGCGGCGGCGTGACGAACTCCAGGGACGGCTGCTTTTCGGCCAGCAAGTCATGCTGGGCCTGTTGCGGGTCGATACCCGAGGCAATGCGATCGTCGATCTGCTTCTGCACCAGGGGCGTCAGCACCCAGCCTGGGCAGATGGCGTTGCAGGTCACGTTGCTGGTGGCGGTTTCCAGGCCGACCACCTTGGTCAGGCCGATCACTCCATGCTTGGCCGCGACATACGCCGCCTTGCCCACCGAGCCGACCTGGCCATGGACCGAGGCGATGTTGACGATCCGCCCCCAGCCCTTGGCGCGCATGCCGGGCAGGCTCAGGCGAGTGGCATGGAACACCGACGAGAGGTTGATGGCGATGATCGAGTCCCAGCGTTCCACGGGAAAATCTTCGACGGCGGCCACGTGCTGGATACCGGCGTTGTTCACCAGGATGTCCACGCCGCCAAACTCGCGCTCGGCGTAGGCGAGCATGTCGGCGATCTGGGCCGGGTCGCTGACATCCGCCGGATGATGGCCGACCTTGACGCCGGCCTTGCGGACTTCAGCGACCACCGCCGAGGCATCGCCGAAACCGTTGAGGATGAGGTTGGCGCCGGCCTTGGCCAGGCTCAAGGCAATGCCCAGGCCGATGCCGCTGGTGGAGCCGGTGACCAGGGCGGTCTTGCCCGAAAGAGGGGTTGTCATGGTTGACCTCACACAATACCAGTGGCGTAGAACACGCCGATCACGAAGAACACCGCGAGGGTCTTGATCAGCGTAATGCAGAAAATATCCTTGTAGGCCTCACGGTGCGTCAGGCCGGTCACCGCCAGCAGGGTGATCACCGCGCCATTGTGGGGCAGGGTGTCCATGCCGCCGCTGGCCATGGATGCCACCCGGTGCAGCACTTCCAGGGGAATGTTGGCGGCATTGGCGGCGCTGATGAAGGTCTCGGACATGGCCGCCAGGGCGATGCTCATGCCACCCGACGCGGAACCGGTGATACCCGCCAGCAGCGTCACGGTCACGGCTTCGTTGACCAGCGGGTTGGGGATGTTCTTGAGCCAGTCGGCCAGCACCAGGAAGCCGGGCAGCGAGGCGATGACGGCGCCGAAACCGTATTCCGAGGCGGTGTTCATGGCCGCGAGCAATGCGCCGCCAACGGCACTCTTGCTGCCTTCGGCCAGCTTGCTGCGAATGGCGTGGAAGCCGAACAGCAAGACCATGATGATGCCCACCAGCAACGCGGCCTGCACCGCCCAGATCGCGGTGACCTTGGCGATGTCGCTGGTCACCGGTGCCGCCATGCCCGGCAGCGCCAGGCTGTGGGTCTTGCCGTACCACTGGGGAATCCACTGGGTGAACAGCAGGTTCATGATGCCCACCATCAGCAATGGCGAGACGGCGATCCACGGGTTGGGCAGCTTGATGTCCTCGGCGGTTTCCGGCTCGTTGCGCAGCTCGGTCCCGTAGCCTTCGCCCACACGCTGGGCCTTGTTGCGCTGGCGCTGCAGGAACAGCATGCCGAGGCTGAACACGAAGATCGTACCGATCACCCCCAGCCATGGCGCGGCCCAGGCGGTGGTGTTGAAGAAGGTGCTGGGGATGATGTTCTGGATCTGCGGCGTGCCGGGCAGTGCGTCCATGGTGAAGGAGAACGCGCCCAAGGCGATGGTTGCCGGGATCAGCCGCTTGGGAATATTGCTCTGGCGGAACATCTCGGCGGCGAACGGGTACACCGCGAAAACCACCACGAACAGCGACACGCCACCGTAGGTCAGCAGCGCGCAGACCAGCACGATCACCAGCATTGCCTGTCGCGTGCCCAGCAATCGAATCGCCGCCGCCACGATGGAACGGGAGAAACCCGACAGCTCGATGAGCTTGCCGAAAACGGCGCCGAGCAGGAACACGGGGAAATACAGTTTGATGAAGCCGACCATTTTCTCCATGAACACCCCGGTGAACGCAGGGGCGACGGCGGATGGATCGGTGAGCAGGACGGCACCGAGGGCGGCGATGGGAGCAAAGAGGATAACGCTGTAGCCACGGTAGGCGGCAACCATCAGCAGCGCGAGGGCTGCCAAGGCAATGATCACACTCATGGTGTGTCTCCTGGATTGTTATTGTTGTGATGAAACTGTGGGAGAGGCTTTAGCGAGTTTTGTGCCAGGTGCGTAACTGACTGAAATATAAGGAAATTATGAGATTGCGCTGAGCGGATTTCAAATTCTGTCTCTATTTTGAGATTTTTGTGAACCGGGTTGGCCTCATCGCGAGCAGGCTCGCTCCCACAGGTTGACCGTGTTCGTCGAAAAAGTGCGGTCCACTGTGGGGGCGAGCCTGCCCGCGATGCGCGCGAAGCGCTTCTCAAGGAGCTGTCTATTTATAGAGATATGAGTCTCTTTATTGAGACTCTGCAATTCCCAACGCCACCATCTTCTTGTACAGCGTCGACCTCCCCAGGCCCAACCGCTCGGCCGCTTCCACCACCTTGCCGCCGCACTGCGCCAGGGTGGTTTCGATCAAATGCCGGTCGAAGCGTGCCCGGGCCTGGCTGAAGGTTTCCTGGGGCTGGGGTTCGAAGCCCATATCCGCTGGGCGCGTTACCGGGATGAAGGTCCCGATGGCTGCGCGGATGTCGCTGGCACTGAGCAGCAGGTTGTCGCTGAGCAGCGCCGCCCGCTCCAGCACGTTACGCAGTTCCCGGATGTTGCCCGGCCAGGCGTGCTGCCCCAGCAGGTCGAGTGCGGCGGGGGCCAGTTCGTGCTGGCTGCGCAGTTCTTCGAGGATCGCTTCGCTCAGGGCCGGCAGGTCGTCCAGGCGTTCACGCAGTGGCGGGACCTGGATCGGCAGCACGTTGAGACGGTAATACAGGTCGGCGCGGAATTCGCCGCGCTTGATGGCGGCTTCCAGGTCCATGGACGTGGCGGCGATCACCCGCACATCGCTTTGCAGTACTTCGTTGGAACCTACCGGCTCGTACTCCTTTTCCTGGAGCACTCGCAGCAGTTTGCTTTGCAGCGGCAACGGCATGTCGCCGATTTCATCCAGAAACAACGTACCGCCCTGGGCGATCTGCAGTTTACCGGCCCGACCCTTGCGGTCGGCGCCAGTGAAGGCGCCAGGAGCGGTGCCGAAGAACTCCGCCTCCAGCAGCGCTTCGGGAATCGCTGCACTGTTGATGCTGACGAAGGCCTTGTGCGCCCGCGGCGAGGCGCTGTGGATGGCCTGGGCCAACAATTCCTTGCCGGTGCCGGTTTCACCCAGCAACAGCACTGGCGATTCGGTGCTGGCGCTGCGTCGGGCGCGGCGCTTGACCTCCAGGCCAGCGCTGCTGGTGCCGATGAAATGGGCGAAGTTGTATTTGGTCTGCCGTGCCCGCAAGAGTGAGCGGGTGGACGCCAGCTCTTGCTGCATGCTCAGGTAGCGCTTGAGCATGGGCGACAGGCTGCGCAGCTCGTCGAACAAGGCAAAGCCGATGGCCCCGATCACCGCGCCCGCGCTGTCGTGGATTGGCAGGCGCATCACCACCAGGGGTTCCTTGGGGGTGTCTTGCATGTCCAGCAGGATCGGCCGCCCGGTACGCACCACCTCCCGCAACAGACTGCCGGGGATCACGCTCTCGCATGCCCGACCGATGGCCTCCTGCGCCGAGTTCAGGCCGAAGCGCCGGGCATAGCGTTCGTTCATCCAGACGATGTTCGCATCGCGGTCGACGATGACCGTGCCTTCGCTGGATTGCTCGATGATCTCGAATAGCGAACGAATCGCCAGCGTGCGTACGCGCTTGTAATCCTTGAGGCTTTCGGTGGGGTTCATCGGGCATTTCCAGAGGGAAGGCATGGGCGGCGTCCACGGAGGTGGCGTCATGAGCCGCATTATGCCGGGGGAAATTCCAGGATCGAAGCTGCGTCGGTGTTTTCTTGGATAACTTGTACATATATAAATTTGTGTACATGCTTTTGTGCTGGTTTCCTGATTTTTCTGGAGCGTCCGTGAACACATTCAATCCCCGTAAGCTGAAGCTTTCCAAATGGACGGCCTGCAAGCCCGTCAATCGAGAGAAGCATTTTCTGGTGACCCAACTGATCGTCGATGAAGCGGGGGTACCCCTCCAGGTCGAGATCCAGGCGGTTCACAGTGGGCGCGTCGAGGTATTTGACTGGATAGAACTGCGCGACGAGCAACGCTGGCGGATCGGCTGGCATTGAAATCGGGAGTAAGCTTTCCTGTTTCATAAAATCTTGTACATGAAAATAAACTTGTACAAGTTTTCGGAAAATAGTGGCTTAATAGTGCCTCCCAGCAAGAAGGCATCGCGCCTCAATTGGCTACGGCCAGGCACTTACGTTTCCGGAGTGGTACCGCCATGTTCATTCGCACTCGCAAGCATCAGGAAACCTTGCGTCCGATCCAGGCCAGGCAGGCCACTCTCGAGGCCGAACGGGCCGCTTTCCACCAGGCCATGGCGATCATCGAGCTCGA
This sequence comes from Pseudomonas sp. NFACC43, assembly GCF_900119645.1. Taxonomy (NCBI): domain Bacteria; kingdom Pseudomonadati; phylum Pseudomonadota; class Gammaproteobacteria; order Pseudomonadales; family Pseudomonadaceae; genus Pseudomonas; species Pseudomonas sp. NFACC43. Next base: position 263,023 of record NZ_FPKK01000001.1, on the reverse strand, counting down.
CCCGGCGGGACAGGTGCTCGGCGCCAACCCGTTGTTCCTGAGCATGCTGGGCTATGCCCTGGAGGATATCCAGGGCCGCCATCACCGGATGTTCTGCGAGCCCGCTTATGCGCGCAGCCAGGAATACGCGGCCGTGTGGCGGCAACTGGGGCAGGGCCAGCGTGTCGATGTGCAAACCTTGCATCTGGCCCGAGATGGGCATTGGCTGTGGGTGGAAGGCACTTATATTCCGGTGCTGGATCAGCAAGGCGCGCTGGAGCGCATCATTGGCGTGACGCGCGACGTCAACGAGCGTGTCCTTCGAAGCCAGACTGAGTCCAGCTTCAGGCAGGCGATGGACCGTTCCATGGCGGTTATCGAATTCGACCTCGGTGGCCACGTGGTGAATGCCAATGGGAATTTCCTGAAGGTGATGGGCTATCGACTAGAAGAGGTCCTCGGCCAGCACCATCGTCTGTTCTGCCAGCCCGGGGAAGTCCAGAGTGACGCGTATCGTGGGTTCTGGGCGGGTTTGAATCGCGGCGAATACGTGACAGGCCTGTTCCAGCGCATCGACAAGCGAGGCGCCACGGTCTGGCTGCAGGCGACTTACAACCCACTCTACGATGCCCAGGGAAGATTGTATGGGGTAGTCAAGTTCGCCACCGATCACACCCGTGAAGTGGAGCAGCGCCAGACCGAATCGAACGCGGCGCGACTGGCCTTCGAGACGTCCCGGCAGACCGATGAGCACACCCAGCGTGGCACGGCGGTCGTACAAGAGACGGTGACCGTGGTGCAAAGCATCGCCGATGAACTCCAGCGGGTGGCCACGGGCATCAGCGCATTGAGCGCTCAGTCCGAGGAGATCGGCAACATCGTCGATGCCATCCGGGGCATTGCCGAGCAGACCAACCTGCTGGCGCTCAACGCGGCCATCGAAGCCGCGCGCGCCGGGGAGCAGGGACGTGGCTTCGCGGTGGTTGCCGATGAGGTGCGCAACCTTGCACGGCGCACGAGCCAGGCCACCGTCGCCATCACCGAGGTCGTCGGCAAGAACCGCGATCTGGCCAGGCAAGCGGTGACCAGCATGCAGTCCAGCACCCTCAAGGCCGAGCAGGGCGTGAAGCTGGCGAACCAGGCAGGCACCGTCATTCTCGACATCCACCAAGGGGCGCAGCAGGTGGTGGAGGCGATTGGCGAATTTGCCCAGGCACTGGATCAGCGCCGCGATAGCTGAGTGTTACGGCCGCATCGCCCTTACCTGGGAAGAGCGGCCGCCAGCAGTTCCTGGGTGTAGGGGTGGCGCGGTGACTCGAACACTTCATGGCTGGCGCCGCACTCGACCACTTTTCCGTCCTTGATCACGATCATGTTGTGGGCCAGGGCCCGCACCACCGCCAGGTCATGGCTGATGAACAGGTAGGTCAGGCCGTGCCGTTCCTGGAGCTGACGGAGCAGGGCGACCACCTGCTTCTGCACCGTGCGGTCCAGGGCCGAGGTGGGCTCGTCCAGCAGGATCAAGGCGGGCTTGAGCACCAATGCACGGGCAATAGCGATACGCTGGCGCTGGCCGCCGGAGAACTCGTGAGGGTAACGATGACGGCTCTGGGGATCGAGGCCGACTTCCTGAAGGGCCTGGATCACCCGGGCTTCGCATTCCTGGGCACTGGAGGGGCAGTGGACCTCCAGGCCTTCGCTGATGATCTGTTGCACCGACATCCTCGGACTGAGGCTACCGAACGGATCCTGGAACACCACCTGCATCTGTTTGCGCCATGGCCGCAGGTCCTTCTGCGACAGCTGGTCGAGGGCTTGGCCCTGGAAGCGGATGCTGCCGTTGGATTCGATCAGCCGCAGGATCGCCTGGCCGAGGGTCGACTTGCCGGAACCGGACTCCCCGACGATGCCCAGGGTCTTGCCCCGCTGGATATTCAGGCTGATGCCGTCGACGGCCCGCAAGTATTCCCTGCGGCGGAACAATCCACCGCCCAGGGCGAAACTCACCCGCAGGTCCCGGACCTGCAAGACATCTTCCCGTTCGTCCCGGGGCAGGGCCTCGCCTTCGGGTTCGGCGTGCAATAGCTCGCAACTGTAGGGATGTTTCGGGGCGTCAAAGAGGATTTCGCAGGGCGCCTGCTCGACGATTTCCCCGGCCTTCATCACACACACACGTTGCGCAATGCTGCGTACCAGGTTCAGGTCGTGGCTGATCAGCAGCAGTGACATGCCGAGCCTTTGCTGCAAGGACTTGAGCAGCAGCAGGATCTTGCGCTGTACGGTCACGTCCAGGGCGGTGGTCGGTTCGTCGGCGATCAACAGCTCCGGTTCGCAGGCCAGGGCCATGGCGATCATTACCCGCTGTCGCTGGCCGCCGGACAGTTGATGGGGGTAGGCCTTGAGCCGTTCGAGCGGGTTCTGGATACCCACCAGTGCCAGCAGTTCAAGGATGCGCTGTCGCGCCGCCTTGCCGCCCAGGCCCTTGTGCAGCATCAGGGTTTCGCCAATCTGCTTTTCGACACTGTGCAACGGGTTCAACGAGGTCATCGGTTCCTGGAAGATCATTGCGATCCGATTGCCGCGCAGCTCACGCAGGGTGCTGGCCTCGGCGCCCACCAGTTCCTGGCCGCGATAGCGGATGCTGCCGGTGGTGCGGGTGCCGGTCTGGGGCAGCAATTGCAGGATCGAATGAGCGGTCACCGATTTGCCGGAGCCTGACTCGCCCACCAGGGCCAGGCACTCGCCCGGGCGGATATCCAGGCACAGGTTGCGCACCACGGTGTTGTCATTGAAGGCCACGCTCAGGTCGCGGATTTCGATCAGGTTGTCGCTCATTTCGGAATTTCGCTTCATGACCGCGGATCAGGATCAGGATCGAGGATCGAATGCATCGCGCAACGCCTCGCCGATGAATACCAACAGGGAAAGAATCAGCGCCAGGGTGAAGAAGGCCGTCAGCCCCAGCCACGGTGCCTGCAGGTTCTGCTTGCCCTGGGCAATCAGTTCCCCCAGGGACGCACTGCCGGCCGGCATGCCGAAACCGAGGAAGTCCAGGGCCGTGAGGGTGGAAATCGCCCCGGTCAGGATAAAGGGCAGGTAGCTCAGGGTGGCGTTCATCGCGTTGGGCAGGATGTGCCGCACGATCACCTTGCGGTCGGTCAGGCCCAGGGCCCTGGCGGCTTTCACGTATTCGAGGTTGCGCCCGCGCAGGAATTCGGCGCGGACCACGTCCACCAGGGCCAGCCAGGAAAACAGCGCCATGATCCCCAGCAGCCACCAGAAATTGGGTTCCACGAAGCCGGACAGGATGATCAGCAGGTAGAGCACCGGCAGCCCGGACCAGACTTCCAGCAGGCGTTGGCCCAGCAGGTCCACCCAGCCGCCGTAGTAACCCTGCAGCGCACCGGCGGTGATGCCGATCAGCGCGCTGATGGCCGTCAGGGCCAGGGCGAAGAGGATCGACACCCGCGCGCCGAAGATTACCCGGGCCAGTACGTCCCGGGCCTGGTCGTCGGTACCCAGCCAGTTGACGAAGGAGGGTGGGCTCGGAGACGGTTGGTTGAGTTCGTAGTTGGGCGTGTCGTCGCTGAACGGAATCGGTGGGAACAGCAGCCAGCCGCCGTCCTTGCGGATCAGGTCCTGCACGTAGCCGCTGCGATAATCGGCCTGGAACGGCAGCTGCCCGCCGAATTCCCGCTCGGTGTAGCGCTTGAATACCGGGAAATACAGGGAGTTCTGGTAGCTCACCACCAGGGGCTTGTCATTGGCGATGAGTTCGCCGCCCAGGGTCAGGATGAACAGACCGATGAACAGCCACAGCGACCACCAGCCGCGTCGGTTTTTCTTGAAGCGCTCGAAACGTCGACGACCCAACGGGGAAAGCTTGAACATCAGGCGTTCCTCGCGGCGAAATCGATACGGGGGTCCACCAGGGTGTAGCACAGGTCGCCGATGAGTTTGATGAGCAGGCCGAACAGCGTGAAGATGAACAGCGAGCCGAACACCACCGGGTAATCCCGGGACACGGCGGCCTCATAACTCATGCGTCCCAGGCCATCGAGGGAAAAGATCACCTCGATCAACAGCGAGCCGGCAAAGAACACGCTGATGAATGCCTGGGGGATCCCCGACACCACCAGCAGCATCGCATTGCGAAAGACATGGCCATACAACACCCGGCGCTCGCTCATGCCCTTGGCCCTTGCAGTGACCACGTATTGACGGGTGATTTCATTGAGGAACGAATTCTTGGTCAGGATCGTCAGGGTGGCGAAGCCGCCGATCACCAGGGACGTGACCGGCAGCACCAGGTGCCAGAAGTAATCGGCGATCTTGCCCAGGGTCGACAACGAATCGAAGTTGTCCGACACCAGTCCGCGCACCGGAAACCAGTTCAGCGACGTGCCGCCGGCGAACACCACGATCAGGAACATGGCGAACAGGAAGGCCGGCATGGCGTAGCCGATGATGATCGCCGTGCTGCTCCACACATCGAACGCGGACCCGTGGTGAACGGCTTTGCGGATCCCCAGGGGAATCGACACCAGGTAAGTGATCAGCGTGGCCCAGAGCCCGAGAGAAATGGTCACCGGCATCTTTTCCAGGATCAGGTCGGTGACCGTGGCACCGCGGAAAAAACTGTTGCCGAAGTCCAGCCGGGCATAGCTGCCGAGCATCAGCCACAGGCGCTCGTGGGCCGGTTTGTCGAAACCGTACTGTTTCTCGATGTCCTTGATCAATTGCGGATCGAGCCCGCGACTGGCCCGGGAGCTGCCGGTCATGGCATTGCCCGAGCTGCCGACACCGCTGCCGCCAATGCCTTGCAGCTGGGCGATGGCCTGTTCCACCGGCCCGCCCGGTGCGGCCTGCACGATGACGAAATTCACCAGCAGGATGATCACCAGGGTTGGAATGATCAGCAGCAGGCGCCGCGCGACATAGGCCCACATCAGTGCCGTCCTCCGGGGGAGCCGCGCTTGATGCGTTCGGCGGTCATCTGTTCGTTGGTCAGCGGCGTGGTACTGATTTCCCACCAGCTTTCGATGGCTTCATCGTTGCTGGCCTGGACTTTCGGAATGCCGAAGCGATTCCACCACACGGTGGAACTGCCCGGCGGGTAGTAGTTGGGGATCCAGTAGTAATTCCATTGCAGCACACGGTCCAGGGCGTGGGCATGACGGAGCATGTCATCCTTGGTGGTGGCCTTGACCAGGCCGTCGATCAGCCTGTCGACAGCGGGATTCTGCAGGGCCATGTAATTGTTGGCGCCCGGGTCGTTGGCCGACGCCGAGCCGAAATAGTTGTAGAGCTCCATGCCTGGTGAGGCACTGACGGGATAGCCGGTGACGATCATGTCGTAGTCGCGGCTCATCAGGCGATTGATGTATTGGGAAGGGTCGATGCGCCGGATGTTCATGTCGATGCCGATCTGCGCCAGGGTTCTTTTATAGGGCAGCAGGAGGCGGTCGATACCGTTCTGGCTGATCAGGAAGGTGAAGCTCAGCGGTTCGCCCTCGGCGTTCACCAGGCGGTCGCCGTCGGGTTTCCAGCCGGCCTGTTCCAGGAGTGCCAGGGCTTGCAATTGCTTGTCCCGGATGATGCCGCTGCCATCGGTCCTGGGAGCCTGGAATACCTGGGTGAAGACTTCGTCGGGGACTTTGTCGCGCAACGGCTCGAGGATCGCCCGTTCGCCGGCGTCGGGCAGTTCCCGGGCGGCCAGATCGGTATTGGAAAAGAAGCTCTGCTGGCGCACGTACAGGTTGCGCATCATCTGCCGGTTGCTCCATTCGAAATCCCAGAGCATGGCCAGCGCCTGGCGCACGCGGCGATCCTGGAACTGCGGCTTTTGCAGGTTGAACACGAATCCCTGGGCCGTCTGCGGAGCCTCGGTGGCCAGATGGGCTTTCTGCAGGCGTCCGTCGTGCAGCGCCGGGCTGTCGTAGCCGATGGAAAAACCGGTGGCGGAGAATTCCCGGTTGTAATCGTAGGCGCCGCCGCGCAGTACCTGGCGGGCCACATCGGTGTCGCCGAAATATTCGATGCTGAAATGATCGAAGTTGTAGAGGCCTCGGCTGACCGGGAGGTCCTTGCCCCACCAGTCGGCGTTGCGCTCGAAGGTGATGCTGCGTCCCGAGTCGATCTTGTCGACCCGGTACGGGCCGCTGCCCAGTGGTGCCTCGTAGCCGCCACCGCCCGCGAAATCGCGGGTTTTCCACCAATGTTCCGGGAAGACTGGCAGAGTCGCGATGTCCAGGGGCAGGGTACGGCTTTCGTTGTTCTTGAAGTCGAAGCGAATGGTACGTTCGGCTTCCACCTCAACGCCTTTGACCGCCGCGAACTGGGTGCGGTAGCGCAGGCTGCCCTGGGTCGTCAGCAGTTCGAAGCTGTAGCGTACGTCCTGGGCGGTGATGGGCTTGCCGTCGGCGAAGCGGGCCTTGGGGTTCAGATAGAAACGCAGTGACAGCCCATCGTCGGAGCGCTCCATTTTTTCCGCCACCAGGCCATAGACGGTGTAAGGCTCGTCCAGCGAACGTTGGGCCAGCGGCGAATACAGCATCCCGTCAATCTGGCTGACGCCGATGCCTTTGTCGATATACGGCAGTACGTGATCGAAATGACCGATCTCGATGGCCGAGCGGCGCAGGGTACCGCCCTTGGGAGCCTGGGGATTGACGTAGGCGAAGTGACTGAAGCCTTCGGGGTACCTGGCTGGCTCGCCATAGACGGTCAGGGCATGTTGCGGTGCGGCATCCACGCCGGTGGCGCCTGTGAGCAGGAATACGGCAGTCAACAGCAGTGAGGGGAACGCCAGTCGCATTGTCAGCCTTAAAGCCGGGTGATCGATGAGCACGATTTGTACGCGAGCGGCGCACTGATCGCCAGTCCTGTGGCGCGGGAGCATGCTCCCTCGCCACAGGGCTCACCTCACTTCTTCAAGTGAGCGGCGTTGCCACGTAGGGCGGGCCGTTGCGTCGAAGGACCGGGATCAGTCCTGGCGGCTGGTGACTTCCAGCAGGTGGTAGCCGAACTGGGTCTTGACCGGACCCTGCACCACGTTGATCGGCGCACTGAATACCACGGTGTCGAATTCCTTGACCATCTGGCCCGGGCCGAACGAACCCAGGTCGCCGCCCTGGCGGCTGGAAGGGCAGGAGGAGTTGGCCTTGGCGACTTCGGCGAAATCGGCGCCGGCTTCGATCTGGGCCTTCAGTTCGTTGCACTTGTCTTCGGTGGAAACCAGGATGTGGCGGGCAGTGGCTTTGGCCATTGGAAAATTCCTTCAGGTGTCTTCAAAGGTGTTGAGCCTACCGGATTCACTCGCGGGTTGTTGTCAAAATTGCGTCAAAACCTTGGGCCTGACGATCAAAGGCCGGCTTTGCGCAGGCGTTCGGCATGTTGCACATACAGAGCTGTCGGGTCCGCGCCCTTGCGCGCGCGCCCGGATCCGGGGTGGACGGCTTCCATATGGTCCATGGGGTAGTCGGAGCGAATGACCTTGCCCAGGTGCGAGCTGAAACGCCCGACCAGGCCGTCGTTCTGCCCGGCTTCGGTGATGAAGTATTCGGAGAAGGCCCGGCAGAACGCCTGGAGCGGGGCCGTCGCGTCGTGTCCGTCGCTGGGAATCTCCTGCAACGTACCGCTCCAGGAGTAGTAACGCACGCCATTGACCAGGTCCGGTCCCTTGCTGCCCCAGTTCTTTGGCAAACCTTGGGGATACTTGTCGTTGAAAGCGCCCACGCCTTCGGTGGTGAGCGCCGCCAGTGCCGCGATGGCGGCGTGGGGAAGCTGCGCCTGGCCGCTGAGCAACGAAATGAAATCGGCGAACAGGGTCGCGACCCGGCTCGCCACATGTTCCGGCAAGCGTCCAGGGGTGAGTGCCTTGCGCAGGAAATCGGCCAGTTCGGAGCCATGATTGGGGCCACTGACCGATGTCACCGAAGCGACCCTGTCAGGGGCCACAGCCGCGGCGTAACGGGCCGCCAGCGCACCCTGGCCGTGGCCGATCAGGTTGACTCTGGCGGCACCGGTGCCAGCCAGGACGCGGTCGATCTGGACCAGCAGCTCTTCTCCGCGTGCCTCGTTGGCGTGGGTGGCCGATAGATAGGGAATGAACACCCGTGCGCCGGCGGCGCGCAGTGTCTGTTTGACTCCATGGAAAAGTTCAACACCTGCGACCCTGTCAAACCCGAACAAACCATGGACCAACAGGATGGGAAATTGTGTGGTTGCATTCCGTTGCATGTTCGTACCTTTTTCGAAGAGGTTCATGTTGAATTGACGACGCCACTCTAATGCAGCCCCTTGTGCTGAGGTGTAGGAAGAAACCGTTATCGCCCGTCGAAAACGGAATAGATAAAGCGGGAAAGATCAGAAGCGTGTTGAGCGGGCTGTTTGGTATCGGGATGCGTCCGATAGGCTCGGTCGCGAGCAGCTACAGTCTTGGGTGCAAAGGGACCACTTTCCCTGTCGTCTCGTCTGACTGTGCGTCGTGGGCGGTCGCGCTTTAATGGTCCCATCGGGCGCTTTGCAGGAGCAGCGCCTTTATCCACGGACTGGAAGTTGCACATGACCACTGATCTATCTGGCCGGCGAATCCGGCCCAGTGCCCGCAGGACATTGCGGGCCCCCATTCTGGCGTCTGCAAGGGCGGGAGTGATCGACCCTGCCTGGCGCAGGGCCGTCGTGACCATCAAGCCCTATCCGATGATGACGTGCGGCGACGAGGTGCTGCTGCTCTGGCACGGTCTCGATTGCGATGGCGAGCCGTATCGCCACGAAGTCCGCCGCTGCGTCACCGAGCGACAGGTCGATCGGGACATCACGTTTGTCGTGCGTGCCCCTCATATCGCTGAACTGGACAGCGGCTCCCTGGAGATTTCCTATCGGGTCATCGGCAGGAGATTGCCCGCGCCCATGGATTCCGAACCCTTGCAGCTGATGATCGGGGACGCTCCCCTGCAGCTTTTGCCGCCCATCGCCGTGGATGCGGTGGGCGGCAGTCTCGACCCCGGCCGTGTGCCCGAGGGTACGTGCGTGGTCATCCGGCCTTATCCGCGAATGGCGGTCGGGGACCGGTTGATCCTGATGGGCCGTCGGGGAGGCACGGCACTCTGGCGCGATGTGCTGGATATCGAGGCCCATGCCGTTGGTCGAGAGGTGTCGTTCTGGCTGGATGCCTCGCAGTTCGCGCCCCATGCTGGGCATCACCTGGACCTGGCCTATGTCGTCAGGCGTGGGCATTCGGTGCGCCGCGCCGAGGTCCTGTCATTGCATATCGGCGCCCTGGTTCGCCAACCGTTGAGGGCGCCGCGGATCCTGGGCTTGAAGGAGGGTGATGTGGACGTCGATACATTGGACGATGGGGTCACCGTAGTCATCGAGGCGGTCGACTTCGAGGTTGGCGAATGGATCTGGCTGCAATGCGATGGGAACTACAGCCATGTGGAGGAGCGCGAAGTGGTCGCGGCCATGGTTGGTCAACCGGTTGCCTTCCACGTACCCGCCGCCTATTGGCAGGGCCAGCTCGGCCGGTCCGTGCGCATTCGTTATCAGGTCGAGCGGCTGGATGACGTGAGCCAACATTTTCCCGGGGTACTGGTGGATGTCCGTTCCAGCGGCGCCCTCCAGGAGGAGGGCGCCCTCGAGCATTCAGCGGGCTGAAATCAACTGGCGATGGGTTTCGCGCAGCAGTCGCTCGGTAGCGTCCCAGCCCAGGCAGCCGTCGGTCACCGATACGCCGTAGCGCATCGACGGGCCGATGGGTTGGCAGCCTTCGAACAGATGGCTCTCCAGCATCATGCCCATCAGGGCACGGTTGCCTTGCAGCCTCTGCTCCAGCACATCGTTGAACACCTGTGGCTGGCGCAACGGATCCTTGCCGCTGTTGGCATGGCTGCAGTCCACCATGATCCGGGCCGGTATCCGGAGGCGGTCCAGGTCATTGTGGATCTGCGCGACGCTCTGGCGATCGAAGTTGGGGCCACGGTGGCCGCCGCGCAGCACCAGGTGGGTGTCGGGGTTGCCCTGGGTCTGGATGATCGCCGGGTGCCCCTGGCTGTCGACGCCGAAGTGCCGATGAGGATGGGCGGCGGAGCGCATGGCGTCGCAGGCGATGCCAACCCCGCCGTCCGTACCGTTCTTGAAGCCTACTGGCATGCCGAGGCCGCTGGCCATTTCCCGATGGATCTGGGATTCGGTGGTGCGAGCGCCGATGGCGACCCAGCTGAGCAAGTCGTCGAAGTAGCTGGCGGCCATGGGTTGCAACAGTTCCGTGGCGACGGGCAGGCCGAGTCGCAGCACTTCGCGCATCAATTGGCGGGACAGGGTCAGGCCCGCCGCCATGTCATCGCTGCCGTCCAGATGAGGGTCGTACGCCAGGCCTTTCCATCCCACCGTCGTGCGGGGCTTTTCCACGTAGGCGCGCATCACCAGCAGCATGCTGTCGCGTACCTCCTGGGCGAGGTGGGCCAGGTTCGCGGCGTATTCGAGGGCGGATTTCGGATCGTGGATGGAGCATGGGCCGACAATGACCAGCAGCCGGGCATCCTCACCGTTCAGGATCGCGCGGATGGCCTGGCGGTGGTCGTTGACCTGTTGGCTCAACGCGTGGCTGAGGGGCAGTTGGTGCTTGAGCTGCAACGAGCTTGGCAACCGCAGGGTCAGGGCTTCGTTGGCGGGGGTGAGCGTGGACAGCGGCAGAGCGGAGACGGACGAATTCATGATAAGGCTTCCTGGACCAGCAGCGGGCGTGTTCCCGCGCGTCGGTCCTATTGAGGTGTTCGACAATTGGCCGTATTGGCCGGCAATGCAGGCATGCCACCGATAGGTGACCGATCGGAGGCGGCAGGCTGTCCCGAGCGGTGGCTGGTAAATCGCCAGGCGGCAAACGTGTCGTAACGGTAATAAGTGGCGTAGTTCATGGCTGAATCCTCAAGTTGTCGGTGTTGCAAAAATGTTCGGCCCAGAAAAACAAAACCCCCGGTCGGGAGGCCGACCGGGGGTTCATGAACTCTGGAAGGCGACCCGTTTGAAGTGGGCGCCGGAGGGGTATCAGGCGCGCCAGTGGCTAAACCAATACCCAAAATAGAAGTTGACCGGAGCAGGGCTGCCATCTACCCGGGCAGCCGCAACCGAGCGCGGGGCGCTGGCGGTTTGAAGCGGTACGAGGGCGTTGCGCATGGTCTGTCTCCGATGAATGGTCCCGAGCTTACTAGAGGGTAGTGCGCACGTTCAATAAGATAATTCTATCGGGTGCATGGAATCGCTCGGGTTGGGTAGAGTCAGACAGCTTTTTTAACCCGCTCCACGTTACTGTCGATGTGCTTGAATAGGGTTTTGTGAATGAGGTGCCCATGAGTTTCCAGTGGCGTGCGGCTAGCGCCGGGGATATCGGCTTCGCCCGGCAGCTGACCTGCGTGAACATGCTGCCTTACTATCTGCGCCATGACCTCCTTTGGCAGGATGAGGCGTTCGACCTGGCCTGGATCATTCGTCAGAACTGGATCATCTGTCGCGATGAGCAGGCGCTGGGTTTTGTCAGCCTGAGCCGCGACGCCCGGGCGCTGTATATCCGGGAGTTGCAGATAGACAAGGCATTTCGGGGACAGGGCGCCGGTACCTGGGCAATCGGACAGGTTTGGGACATGGTGGGGGTGGAGCGTCGGCCGGCGTTGCGCCTGACGGTTTTCAAGGACAATCCAGCCCGCCGGCTTTATGAGCGCCTGGGTCTGAGCGTCGTGGGCGAAGACGAATGTTTCCTGAGGATGCAGCGAGACGCCGATGCTTGACGCTTCGGCCGCCGGGTCCCTGAAGATCTGTTGTAACTTTTAAATGCCCCATTTGCGCTAGGTCTGCCGAAAGCTTTTTGCTAAGGTGTGAAGCAACCCATATAAGACCAAATCGTGAGGTGTCTGCTTGATTAGGGTGTTAGTGGTCGATGACCATGATCTCGTTCGTACGGGCATTACACGAATGCTGGCTGACATCGACGGTCTGCAGGTGGTCGGCCAGGCCGAATCCGGGGAAGAGTCCCTGATCAAGGCACGTGAATTGAAGCCCGATGTGGTACTGATGGACGTGAAGATGCCAGGCATCGGCGGTCTCGAAGCCACGCGTAAACTGCTGCGCAGCCACCCGGACATCAAGGTCGTCGCGGTGACCGTGTGCGAGGAGGATCCGTTTCCGACCCGCCTGCTGCAGGCAGGGGCGGCCGGTTATCTCACCAAGGGCGCCGGCCTGAACGAGATGGTCCAGGCCATCCGCCTGGTCTTCGCCGGTCAGCGTTACATCAGCCCGCAGATTGCTCAGCAATTGGCCATCAAGTCTTTCCAACCGACGAATGAGTCGCCCTTCGATGCACTGTCGGAGCGGGAGATCCAGATCGCCCTGATGATTGTCGGCTGCCAGAAAGTGCAGATCATCTCCGATAAACTGTGTCTGTCGCCTAAAACCGTCAACACTTACCGTTACCGCATCTTCGAGAAGCTTTCGATCAGCAGCGACGTCGAGCTGACGCTGCTGGCGGTGCGCCACGGCATGGTCGATGCCAGCGCCTGATAATGACCGACCTGTTTGATCCAAGCGCTTTCCTGTCTACCTGCAGTGGCCGCCCAGGCGTGTACCGCATGTTCGACAGCGATGCGCGCCTGCTTTATGTCGGCAAGGCCAAGAATCTCAAGAAGCGCCTGGCCAGCTATTTCCGCAAGACCGGCCTGGCCCCCAAGACCTCCGCGCTGGTGGGGCGCATCGCGCAAATCGAAACCACCATCACTGCCAACGAAACCGAAGCGTTGCTGCTCGAGCAGACGCTGATCAAGGAATGGCGGCCGCCCTACAATATTCTGCTGCGGGACGATAAATCCTATCCCTACGTGTTTCTGTCCGATGGGGCGTTTCCGCGGCTGAGCATTCACCGTGGCGCAAAGAAAGCCAAAGGCCGGTATTTCGGTCCTTACCCCAGCGCCGGGGCGATCCGTGAAAGCCTGAGCCTGTTGCAGAAGACGTTTTTCGTCCGCCAGTGTGAAGACAGCTATTACAAGAACCGTACCCGGCCTTGCCTGCAATACCAGATCAAGCGCTGCAAGGCACCGTGTGTCGGGCTCGTGGAGCCCCAGGTCTATGCCGAGGACGTGCGCCACTCGGTGATGTTCCTGGAGGGGCGCAGCAATGCGCTGACCGATGAGTTGTCGGCGGCGATGGAAGAGGCGGCGATCAACCTGGAATTCGAAAAGGCCGCCGAACTGCGGGACCAGATCGGCCTGCTGCGCCGTGTACAGGACCAGCAGAGCATGGAGGGCGGCAGCGGCGACGTCGATGTGATCGCTGCGTTCATCAACCCGGGCGGCGCGTGCGTCCATCTGATCAGCGTGCGGGGCGGCCGGGTACTGGGCAGCAAGAACTTCTTCCCCCAGGTAGGTATCGAGGAAGACGTGGCCGAGGTCATGTCGGCCTTTCTTGGTCAGTATTACGTCAGCAGTCCGGAACGCGACCTGCCCAGCGAATTGATCGTCAACGTGGTCCATGAGGATTTCCCGGCCCTGGTCGAGGCCATCCATACGCTGCGCGGTCGCGAACTGACCATCAGTCATCGCGTGCGCGGTACTCGCGCGCGCTGGCAGCAACTGGCCGTGACCAACGCCGAGCAGGCCCTGGGGGCGCGCCTGGCCAACCGCCAGCACGTTGCGGCGCGGTTCGATGCCCTGGCCGAGGTGCTCAACCTGGACGAGCCGCCGCAACGGCTGGAGTGCTATGACATCAGCCATTCCAGTGGCGAGGCCACCGTGGCGTCTTGCGTGGTGTTCGGTCCGGAAGGCCCGATCAAGTCCGATTACCGGCGCTACAACATCGAGGGCGTCACACCGGGCGACGACTACGCGGCAATGCACCAGGCGCTGATGCGCCGCTTCGGCAAGCTCAAGGACGGGGAGGGCAAGCTTCCGGACATCCTGCTGGTGGATGGTGGCAAGGGCCAGCTGTCCATGGCCCGCGATGTGCTCAATGAACTCATGGTGCCCGACCTGATCCTGCTGGGCGTGGCCAAGGGCGCTACGCGCAAGGCCGGTTTCGAGACCCTGTACCTGAACGATGCGGCCCACGAGTTCACCCTGAAAGGGGATTCCCCGGCGCTGCACCTGATCCAGCAGATTCGCGACGAGGCCCACCGTTTCGCCATCACCGGTCATCGTGCCCGGCGTGGCAAGACCCGTCGTACCTCGACCCTGGAGGGGGTGGCAGGGGTGGGTCCGACACGGCGGCGCGACCTGTTGAAACATTTCGGTGGATTGCAGGAGCTGTCTCGTGCCAGCATCGAAGAGATAGCCAAAGCACCCGGTATCAGTAAAAAGCTCGCTGAGTCGATTTATGCAAACCTGCATAGCGAGTAGAATGCCCGTCAACCTCGCAGCCAGTTGTGCCGATGAATATCCCAAACCTGCTTACCGTTCTACGCGTCCTGCTCATTCCGATCTTCATATTGCTGTTCTACTTGCCGTACCACTGGAGTTATGTGGCGTCCGCCTCGGTATTCGCCATCGCCGCCGCCACCGACTGGCTGGATGGCTACCTGGCACGCCGGCTTCAGCAGAGCACGCCGTTCGGTGCTTTCCTCGACCCGGTGGCCGACAAGCTGATGGTGGCGGTGGCCCTGGTGCTGCTGGTGCAGGAACACGGCAACCTCTGGCTGACCTTGCCGGCGGCGGTGATCATCGGTCGTGAGATCGTCGTTTCGGCACTTCGGGAGTGGATGGCCGAACTGGGCGCCCGCGCCCAGGTGGCGGTATCGAACCTCGGAAAATGGAAAACCGCCGCCCAGATGCTGGCCCTGGTGATCCTGCTGGCGAACCCGTCCGATTTCAGTTTCTGGGTGTTGCTGGGCTATGCACTGCTGCTGATTTCCGCGGGCTTGACCCTGTGGTCGATGGTCCAGTACCTGCGCGCCGCCTGGCCGCATCTGCGGACCGACGTGGACTCGAAATAAAACTTTTTTGAATCAAAGGGTTGACGGCGTAATCTGAATCTATAGAATGCGCCACACCAAGACGCGGGAATAGCTCAGTTGGTAGAGCACGACCTTGCCAAGGTCGGGGTCGCGAGTTCGAGTCTCGTTTCCCGCTCCAGATATAGCGCTACAGAGTTCCATTGAATTCTGTAAGTGATTGAAATAAGGGCCGAAAGGCCCTTTTTTCGTTCTGGCGGAAACCACTGAAATCCAGCTCCATCCAGTGCTTTTAAGTCCCGATTTAAGTCCCGAATGAGGATCTTGGATTTGGATGGGCACTGAATCGGTTTTTTGCTGGAGCAGCTTTGGATAGCGAGACGAGCATCCGGTCCTGACTCTGTTCAGGAGCTCGCTATGGCCCTCTCGGATACGACCGTTTGGCAAACCCGAATCACTGGCAATGACTACACAATAGGCGACACGGATGGGCTTGCGCTCAACGTGACCGCCCGCGGCGGGAAAATCTGGCGTTTCAGATACTACTGGGTGGGCGTGCAGAAGCGCATGTCTCTAGGTAGCTATGGGTCATACCAGCGGAGGTCGTAAAGCAACTTCAGTTAGCGATGCGAAAGCCAGGTAAGCAGAACCAAAATGTACCGCCTTACATTGTCCCGCTGTCGGTTCAGGCCCTGGAAATAGTGCGTCACTTACTCGACCAGGTTGTCCCAGCGCAACGCTACTTATTTGCGCATCGAAGCGACATGAGCAAGCGCATCAGTGAGAACACTCTGAATCCCGAGCTGTCGATTGACCTACACCTTTCAGACGCTTCGGTAGACCTGATCGCCGAGGGCTTCGATGCGGCACTACGGATTGCCGTAATGCCGGACTCGTCCCTGGTTGCGCGGCATCTGTGCGCGGTCACCCAATACCTGGTTGCCTCACCGGCGTATCTAGCTGCCCACGGCCACCCCAGCCACCCCCGTGAACTGGCGACCCGTACATGCCTGAGTTATGCCTATCGAGCCCGCAGCCAAGTGTGGCGGTTCACCCATAAAGACGGCACCGAAGAAGAGTGGTGCCCAGCGGCCCGTTAAGAGTGACCAACTCCGATGCGTTATTGCCAGTGTTGCTTGAAGGATTGGCCATTGCCGAACTGCCGGAATTCATAGCCAGCGAATACCTGGCCGATGGACGCTTGGTCGTGGTGCTGCCGGAATGGAGCATGGCGCGTGGCGGCCTGTATTTCGTCACCCCCTCGGCCCGCACCCGGCCGGTAAAAATCAAGGCGCTGTCGGACTTTTTTGCCGAGCATTTAAGCGAGCCTGTGTGGCGATGGGGGTTATGAGACAGTGGGTTGGTCTGGAGAGGTACATTCACTAGCGGCGAGCTTTCCAACCGCTGTACTTCGACGTATCGTCCAGGCTTTCGCCTGGTTCAATGACTAACCTTGTCGTTGCATAAGGTTGCGAGAAAAAGGGCGTACCAACATGAAATTGTGGTTTTTGAATCTTGACATGTCTTGTAACAAATGGGAAATTAGCATCCGTGACTAAGGATAGTACTCATTGGAATAAGTAAACCAATTCAAGGGAATGACATGTTTCATATCACGGCCTTTCATTCATCCTCTCCTGCGTGCGCCTTTTTTACAGGGCAATCTCGCGCACTTTCAATTTCTGCTCTGTCCGGGTGCAATCACATTCCGAGTGTGGACCTGCGCGTTTCCAACTGATAACAAACTGAACTGATTAATTGTCCACGGCATGTATTTGTCGTGAGCAACTGTGCGCCGCTCATGACTTTCGAAAAGAGCGGATAGGTTTGTTCGTCTGAATAAAATAAATGCAAATGAAGATATTACCTGTTGTTCTGCTTGGTTTTTTATCTGTTTTTCAGTCGTCGTTATCCTATGCGGATAATGCCAATGGAAAGAATCTTTATACACAGCGATGCGCCGTGTGCCATGGCGCCGATATCAAAGGAACAGGGCCGTTGGCGAAAAAAAGCAATCCGCCGACGCCTGACCTGACCACGTCCGCCTTCAAGAAGCGGCTCAATGATTATCCCGGTGTGATTGTTTCATCGGTCATTCTTCGCCCGAGTGGAAGCCTGATTCCAAAAACCTTGCGAGAAAACAACGTGAAAATTGCTCCGCACGCCTGGAGCATCAACGATCTGCGTGACTTGAATCAGTACATGAGTGAACTCATTACCCGGAAAAGATGAGCAGAAAGAAAGCCTGCGCGCAAACTGGCAGTCATCAAAAAAACTAACAACTGTCACTGAGTCGTCTTAAACCTTATTACACAGAGGGACAAACCCATGCGGACAAAGGTTGCAATCGTAGGAGCAGGCCCGGCCGGATTGATGTTGGGGCAACTTCTTTCTCTTATGAGTATCGACAATGTCATCGTCGAGAGTCGTCCCAAAGAGTATGTAGAAGGCCGTAGTCGCGCAGGTCAGATCACGCCAGCAACGGTGAAGATTCTGACTGAGAGTGGTGTCGGTTCGAGAATTGCGTCTGAAGGCATGGTGCATTCTACGTTGCAGTTTCATTATGAGGGCGCGACACGCGAACTGAATTTTGAAGCACTCACCGGTCGTACCGTCACCATCTACGGCCAACAGGAAATCATCAAGGATCTGATTGCTGCGCGGTTGAAAACAGACTATCCACTATTATTCGACGCTGCCGATGTGCAGATTCATGATGCCGACGCCAATACACCTTCAGTGACGTTCAAACTCAACGGCGTACAACAGGTGCTCGATTGCGACTTCATCGTCGGTTGTGACGGTTTCCACGGTATTTGTCGCCCATATATCGCTGATTCCCTCAAGTTTTTCTCGCACGCTTATCCGTTCGCCTGGCTGGCGGTGCTGGCTGAAATGTCGCCCATTTCCAGGGACGTCATCTTCGCCAGCCACGAGTCCGGGCTCGCGTTGTTCACCATGCGCTCGCCCAGCGTTTCAAGAATCTACCTGCAATGTTCGCCTGACGCACAGGCCGACAATTGGTCTGGCGCGCAAATGTGGGATCTCTTGCAAGCTCGTATCGAAGGCCGACCCGAGAAAGTCAACGGCGGCGCCGTTATCGAGAAGAGCATTGTCCACCTGAGGAGTTTCGTTGCCGAAAAGATGCAGAAAGGCAGACTGTTTCTGGCCGGAGATGCCGCACATATCGTGCCGCCGTCTGCCGCCAAGGGGCTTAATCTCGCGGTGTCCGATGCCAACATTCTTGCTCGCGCTTTCGAGCGGTTTTATGCACACGACAAGGATGACCTGCTGCTGTCCTATTCCGACATTGCCCTGAAGCAGGTGTGGAAGGATGTGCAGTTTTCCCACGCGATGGTCATGTTGTTTCATCGTTTCGACCACAACGCCGATTTTCATCGGCGACTTCAGACGGCCGAACTCGATCGCATTCTCGGACCTGGTCCGGCGGCGCAGAATTTCGCAGAACTGTGGGTCGGCAGTCCTCCTTTCGAAGCGTCGATCTGAATTGGGATCTGAACCGGACAGCCACCAGGCTACCCTTCGCAACATGGAATTGTGCAATGGATCAATCAAGGAAGATCCTGATCATCTTGCATCAGGAACATTCTACGGCGGGCCGCGTCGGCCAGCTGTTGGAGCAACTGGGATTCGAGCTTGACATCCGCAAGCCGCGATTCGGCGAGCCGCTTCCGCAGGACATGCGCGAACACGCCGGGGCGGTGGTTTTCGGCGGTCCCATGAGTGCCAATGACAGCGATGCCTACATCCGCGAAGAGATCGACTGGCTGGCCCATCCCCTGAAAGAAGACAAACCGTTTCTTGGGCTTTGTCTGGGGGCGCAGATGCTGACCCGCCACTTGGGGTCGCGGGTCTACGGCCTGGACAACGGCGGCATCGAAGCCGGTTATTACCCGATCACTCCGCTCGCCGCGGCGCACGAAATCACCGCCGATGCCAGCGCTCCTTTTCCGGATCATGTCTATCAGTGGCATAGCGAAGGCTTCGACTTGCCGACGGGCGCCGTGCAACTGGCGGCGGGGACGACTTTTCCGGTTCAGGCCTACCGCTATGCCGACAACGCCTACGCGCTGCAATTTCACCCGGAAGTCACTTACGAAACGATCGATCGCTGGTCGTCCCTTGGCACCGAACGGCTCAAGGCCCCGGGTTCCAAGCCAGCCCACGAACATACCGCGGGCTGGCATCGGCATGACTCAGCGGTTGAAGCGTGGATCAAGGCGTTTCTGCCGAAGTGGATAGGGATCCCCGTCTGATCCACCGATAAACGGGCATCAAGACCCCGACGAACGCCTTCAGTCAGGGTGATCTCACGGAGAGAGTGCAACATGGATTTTCAGCTTTGGATTTTGTTTTGCGTGGTCTTTCTTTCAGCGGCAATCCTCCCGGGGCCGAATGTCGCGTTCTCCATGGCGCAGGCGTTGGATCACGGTTTCAAGGAGTCATTTCCTGGGGCCATCGGTTTCGGCCTGGCGAGCGGGGGACATGCCCTTATCGTGCTGTCGGGGCTGGGTTTGCTGGTCAGCAAAAACCCCGGAATCCTGTTCTGGCTCAAATGGATCGGTGTGGTCTATTTACTCTATCTGGCGCTGAAGTCGTTGCGCTCGCATACACAAGTTGCCGTGGCCACTTCCAGCAAGCGCACGCCGCTACAAATGTTCACCGGAGCTGTGATCGTTTCATTTACCAATCCCAAGGGCATTCTGACGAACATCATCTTGTTCCCGACCTTCGTCAATAAAGACTTGCCTTATGTCCCGCAGTGCATCGCCTTGATTGCGACCGCCATTGTCATTTCCACATCGGTGTACGCCATGTACATGCTCCTGGCCCGGCACGCAGCGAAGATATTCAAGACAAAGCGCCAGATGAGTGTGGTGACGGGCGTTTTGTACATCGGCGTCGCCACTGCAATTGCCACGACTATTTAAATAAATGTGAGTACCCGGCATTACCCAGCATTCAAGCGAGGTTCGATGTGATTGGCGTATTTGATTTCGGCAGTGGTGGATTGACGGTGATGCGTACTCTTGAGTTTGCATTGCCACACGAACACTTTGTCTATCTGGGAGATCATGGCAACCCGCCTTATGGCAACAACGCATCGGGTGATATTTACGATCTCACCCTGGCCGCTGTTGCCCGGCTTTTCGAATACGGTTGTTCATTGGTCGTGATCGCCTGTAATACCGCCGTGGCCACCAGTCTGCGCAATTTGAAGCAGTCATGGCTGCCAGCGTTTTATCCGGATCGAGAGGTGATTGGAGTCGTCACACCGGTAGCCGAAGAGGCGGCAGATGCCGCTGTCGAGAGTGTGGCGGTTTTTGCCACTCAGCATACGGTGGACTCCAATATTTTTGCCACGGAAATTAACAAACGGAATCCAGCTACAGCGGTGTATCAACAAGTCTGTAACGGTCTCGCCTTGCTGATTGAGCAAGACGCGCCGACAGAGCGGTTGCGGGTCGAAATACGTAAACACGTCGATGCGCTCTTGGTGAGTACCCCGCAAGTTCCACAGATTTGCATATTGGGCTGCACCCATTACGCCCTCGTTGAGCCACTGTGGCGGGCAGAGTTGCCGGGCTCGGTGCGGATTCTGTCCCAGTCCCGTGCGTGCGCTGAAAATCTGACGGAGTATCTGCAAAGCAATCCGCGTTTTTCCAGCGCTAAACCCGGTAGCAACTCGTTCCTTACTACAGGCGATGTTGAAACAGTTTCAGAGCGCGCCTCTTTGTTCTACGGAGCAAGGGTCGAGTTCTCGAAAATCTGACAGGTAAGTTCTAACAACTCAGGAGAAAGATATGAAACTGGTTGGCATGATGGGATCCCCTTATGTTCGGCGCGTGGCCATTTCGATGCGCCTGATGGACTTGAGCCATGAACACAAGCAGATCTCGGTATTTCGCGACACTGAAGAGTTTCGCGCCATCAATCCCGTCATCAAGGCACCGACGTTGATTCTCGATGACGGTGAAATGATCACGGACTCTTCGATGGTGATTGATTATCTGGAGTCGCTGGTCGGCCCGGAACTCAGTTTGCTGCCAAAAGACCCGAAACAGTATCGCAAGGTGCTGTCGCTCATCGGACTAGGCCTGGCCGTGTGTGAGAAAGCGGTGACGCTCGAATATGAATACAACAAGCCGAAGGCGTTTCACTATGAACCCTGGCAAACCCGTATTACCGAACAACTGAGTGCCGCGCTGGAACTTCTGGACCAAGCAGCAGCGAACAAACGCGATGCTCTCTGGCTGGCAACGGAACAGATATCCCAAGCTGACGTGACGGTAGCCGCCGCCTGGCGTTTCACGCAGTTTCGTGTGCCGCATCTGGTCGATGTCGAAAAATATGCCGCGCTCGCTGCGTATTCCGAACAGATCGAGAAACTTCCGGCGTTTGCTGCTACCCCGCTCAAATAAGCGCCGGGTGATGCTCAGGAGACACAGGGATGTTGAGTCTGGAAGATTTTTTTGCGTTCGGTGAAGCCGGGTACACCTATATACCGCTGTGGCAAAGCCTGCCGTTGCCGGTCGGCGTCGAAGCGCTTTCGCTGTACCAGGCGCTAGCCAATTGCGGGCAGGATTATCTGTTCGAAACCGGGCACTGGCACGACGGTGTGTTCGAGCAGGCGTATTCAGTGATCGGCTTGCCGTGCAATGAGCGTATTGAACTGGATGAAGGTGTCGTGCGCCGTTACTGCAACGACCAATTGTCGACGCGGATTGACTGCGAAGATCCACTGGCGGAACTGGCCCGGCTGCAAAAGCACTTTCGCGTACCGGATTGTCCCGGCCTGCCACCGTTCAGCGGTGGGCTGTTCGGCTACTTCGGGTTCGAAACGACCCGGCTGATTGAGCCACGCCTGCGCCGTGTACCCCGCAAGCCTTCCGGTTTTCATCTCCCTGACGTCTTGCAACTGATCAGCACCGATGTAGTGGTGTTCGACCACCGCGAACGGCTGGCCTGGTGCATCGTGCATGAAAGCTCGAAAACGTTGGGCGACTATCAGAGTGGCATGGATCGGCTCAATCGTCTGGTTGCCAATGTGCGGCCCCTGTTGGTAGCACCGGCACCTTGCGCGCATGTGGCCGAGGTGACTGTTCCCGCCGCCGAATCTGCCTTCCCGCAACCTGCGTTCATCGAAGCGGTGGCGCGGATCAAGGACTACATTGCCGCAGGCGATGTAATGCAGGTGGTATTGTCCCAGCGCATGAGCCTGCCTTTCGAGGAGGATGCCGTGGCGCTGTATCGCTCCCTGTCGGATCTGGGGCAAACACCGTACCGGTACTTGTTGAATCTGGGGGATTGCCAGGTGGTTGGCGCTTCTCCGGAAATGCTGTTCCGCCAGCAGGAGCAAACGGTGACGACGCGGCCCATGGCCGGCACTCGGCGGCGAGGCAGCGTGGTGGCCGAGGACAACCGTCTCAGAGAAGAGCTGCTTGCCGATCCCAAGGAGATCGCCGAACACATGATGCTGGTCGATCTGTCGCGAAACGACCTCGGGCGGTTGGCCAATACAGGCAGTGTGCAGGTAAGCCAGTTGCTCAAAGTGGAATACTTCTCCCACGTCATGCACATCGTCTCGACGGTCACCGGCCAGATAGCCGACGACGTCAGTGGTCTGGAACTGTTCAAAAGCATTTTCCCGGCCGGCACGCTCAGCGGCGCATCGAAGGTGCGTGCGCTTGAGATCATCGCCGAACTTGAGCCGCATGCACGCGGGGTATACGGCGGTGCCATCGGTTATCTGGACTGGAACGGTCGCGCCGATCTGGCGATCACCATTCGCACCGGGCTGCTCAAGGATGCGCGACTTTATGTGCAAGCCGGCGCCGGCGTTGTGCAGGATTCAGTCGCCGAACGCGAGTGGCAGGAAACCATCGAGAAAAGCCAGTTGATGCGGGTTGCGGCGGGCCGCTGCCAAACACTGGCCCAACGTCAGGAGGTGGCCTATGCACTTAATGATCGATAACTACGATTCGTTCACCTACAACATCGTGCAGTACCTGGGCATGCTCGGTGCCGATGTCGAGGTGCGGCGCAACGATCAGATCACCCTGGCAGAAATGGAAGCACTGCAACCGCAGTCGCTGATTGTCTCGCCGGGGCCGTGTTCGCCTGCCGAGGCGGGTATTTCGCTGGCCGCCATCAAACACTTTGCGGGCCGCTTGCCGATACTGGGTATCTGCCTGGGCCATCAATGCATCACTGTTGCGTTTGGCGGAGAGGTGCGCAGGGCGCGAGAGGTGCTGCACGGCAAGGTGTCGCGCATCCGTCACGACAGCCGTGACTTGTTCGACGGTTTGCCTGACTGTCTGGAAGTGGCGCGGTATCACTCGCTCGTGGCCGGCGCTTTGCCCGGCGAACTGGTGGCTACGGCCCATGCGCTGGATGAAAACGGCCAGCCTGGCGAAATCATGGCGCTGCGACATCGTGAGCTGCCGATCTATGGTCTGCAGTTTCACCCCGAGTCAGTGATGACGCAGCAAGGGCTGGATATGTTGGGCAATTATCTGCAACTGGTCGAGGGTCGCATCGCCGGGCTGGCGATCTAAGCCGGTTGCCATGGACGGGACTTTGGCTCGTTTTCGTTTTCCCAGCGTTGCAGATTCTGTTCAAGTAACTCATGTGGGAGGGCGCTGGCGTCAAAGCCGACTCAAAACGCGATTAGTGCATCTGTCCGCGTAACGCGGGCAGGTGACAAGTGTAGTGGTCTAATGAAACCTGACTCCGGTCTCTTTTCAGCGCGCAATTTGAAAGGGGCCCTCCCCAGCAGTACTTCGAAACTGTCGTAGGAAAATCCCTACAGGCGCATCCGTGATTCCTAGCCCTAAATAAGATTGCTCCGATTATTTGGTTGGTGGCTCATAGCTATCATTCAAGGGCCAGGGCGGCATCTTGATGCCTATCCAAGCCATATCACGCTTGGTCATCGCATTCGGACAATTCAGGGAGGGCGGTTGCGGACAGAGAGGGGATCTGGATCGTGCTGAAACATATCGGTGTGGCCGATCTTTGCGTAGGAATGTTTGTCCAGGAGCTAACCGGTTCCTGTATGGAGCGTCCGTTCTGGAACAATAGCTTTCTCATCCAGAATGAAGAGGTACTGGAAAAGATCCTTGTTCCGGGCATCGTTGGGGCATGGATCGACCTGTCCAAGGGGGTGGACGTACAGGTTTCTGCGTGCGCTGAAACCAATGCGCAAGCGGGGCAAGGCGGACAGCAGCCCTCATGTGCGTCGGACCGATCTTGCGCACAAGCCGTCTGCCCACGTCCGAGGGCGGCAATGAGCGAAGAGTTGTCAAGGGCGGCCGAACTTTGTTCCAGCTCCAAGGCCGCGGTCATGGAGATGTTCGGCGAGCTACGGATGGGGCGGATCGTTCAGTTGGATCGTGTCACGGACATGGTGGGTGAGATATCCGAGTCCCTGTTACGCCATCCTGACGCACTGCTCAGTCTGGTGCGCCTCAAAACTGCCGACGAATATACCTACATGCATTCCGTAGCCGTCTGCGGGTTGATGATTGGTCTGGCACGCCAGTTGGATCTACCGTCGCTCCTGGTAGAAGAGGCCGGTCTGGCTGGCTTGCTGCATGACGTGGGCAAAATGGCGATACCTGCGGCCATCCTGGCCAAGCCACTTCCTTTGAATGACAACGAACACACGACGATGCGCACCCACCCTGAGGCTGGAGCCAGGATGCTGGGGCAAAGCAGGTACTTCACTGACCGGGTGCTGGACGTTTGTCTGCATCACCATGAGAAAGTGGACGGCAGCGGCTACCCCCATAAATTATGCGGAACCCAGATCAGCCTGTTCGCGCGCATGGCAGCCGTCTGTGATGTGTATGACGCCGTGACGTCTGACCGACCTTATCGAGATCGCTGGTGCCCCGCTGAATCGATTCGGAAAATGGCCGGATGGACAGGGCACTTCGATCAGAAAGTGTTTCACGCCTTCGTCAAATGCATTGGTATCTATCCGGTGGGCGCGTTGGTACGACTCCAAAGCGACAGGTTGGCGGTGGTCATGGAACAGCATCACGAATGTTTGCTCACGCCCATGGTGAAGGTTTTCTTCTCGGCGTCGAGTCGCACACCGCTGCCGCCCGAATGCATTGATCTGGCCTGTGGGCAGGACAGGATAGTCAGCTTCGAGTCGGAGAAAACCTGGGGTTTCAAGAACCTCGAAGCGCTCTGGGGCGCCAAGGTGCAAGGCCGCGAGACGCGCTTTGGCTAACGCGGTACGAACCTGGGTTTCCTTGCCAGCGCTTGTCGCTGGTTTTTTTCTTCCGGAGTGTCCGGGGCGCGTAGGAATTCTCCTACGGCGCAACCGCAATCCTTAGTGGTAAATCAGGATGCTCCGATAGTTTCATTGCTATTACTTGGCCATCATCTCCTCAGGCCAACAGAACCGGGCATCCCAAGGCTGGATGTTCTTGCGCCGGATCCCGCCGGATCCGCACTGAACTGGAGAGATGAAGGTGAAAGGACAGGTAGATTCTTCCCCCCTGATCTTGATGCTGCCTGCGGGTTTGACGGCAGCGCTCGGTTGCGCCGCGATACTGATCAGCGCGGACCTCACCCCTGCAAGCGCAGTCAGTTGCGCTTTTGTCCTGCTGGGCTCGCTGTTCATGGGCATGTGGAACAAGCGCTTAGTGAGTACCCGTTTGCACGCCCAGCAAGGCGATCTGCCAGGTCACCTTCCGCTGGCCGTTTCACCCGATGAAGGATTGGGTGAGGTCTGTGCGCAGGTGCTGCCGATCTGGAGCCACCAGATCGATGCGGCGCGCATCCTCAGCGAGGAGTCGATCCTCAAGCTCAGTCACCGCTTCGCGACGCTGTCGGGGGAGATCAGTGCTTCCGCGTCCCAGGGCGCAGGCCAGAATTCGGGCGCACGTCTGCTGGATATCCTTGAGGTCGGTCAGCGGGACCTGGATTCGATCATGGTTGCCCTGCGTGACGCGCTTTTGCGCAAGGAGTCGGAACTCAAGGAGGTCTTGCTCCTTTCTGACTTCACCTCGCAGTTGCAGGAAATGGCCAAGTTCGTCGGGGATATTGCCCAGCAGACCAATCTGCTGGCGCTCAACGCCGCCATTGAAGCGGCGCGGGCGGGGGATGCCGGACGTGGCTTCGCGGTGGTGGCCGATGAAGTGCGCAAACTGTCGAGTCTATCCGGCGAGACGGGGCAGAAAATCAGTGAAACGGTGAACACCGTCAACGCTGCGATCTCTCGCACCGTCGAGCTTTCCCGGCATCAGGCGCAGCAGGATTCACACACCCTGGCTCACTCCGAGCAACTGGTGTCCCAGGTGATCGAGCACTTTCGGCATAACGCCCAGGCCATTGTCGATACCAGCAGCAGTCTTCAGCAGCAAAGCGAAAACGTTGCGACCGAGATATCGGGGGTACTGGTCGCCCTGCAGTTCCAGGACCGGGTCGGCCAGATGCTTTCTTTGGTCAACAACGATCTTTGCAAACTGCATGCGCATATCGCCGAACGCCAGCAACTGGCCCTTGCCGGCGGAACACCTGCCCCGATCATCGCCGAGAGCTGGCTCGAGCAATTGGCAAGCACCTACACGATGCCTGAACAACACGCGATCCATCACGGAAAGCCTGTGGTGAGCAGCCCTTCATCCGAGATCACTTTTTTCTAGGGAGTTTCCCATGAGCAAAACCATCCTGATTGTCGATGACTCTGCTTCCATTCGCCAAGTGGTGAGCATCACGTTGAAGGGCGCCGGTTACGAGGTCATCGAAGGTGTCGACGGTCGCGACGCCCTGACCAAGCTCGACGGCCGCAAGATCCACCTGATCGTCAGTGACGTGAACATGCCGAACATGGACGGCCTGAGTTTCATCAAGGCCGCCAAACTGCTGCCGGCCTACAAGTTCACGCCAGTGATCATGCTGACCACCGAAACCGCAGAGGCCATGAAACAGCAGGGCCAGGCCGTCGGTGCCAAGGCTTGGATGGTCAAGCCCTTCCAGCCGGCCCAGATGCTGGGTGCCGTCTCCAAACTGATCATGCCTTAGCGCCGCCAGAGTCCCTGGAAAGGAGGTTGTCATGACAAACACCACGGCTTGTCTGCGTCGGATCCTGGTGCTCGAGGGTCCCCTGACCATCTACACCGCCGCTGAACGCAAGGACCTGTTGCTGGAACTGTTTCCCTTGGCCCATGAAGTCGAAATGGATCTTGGGGGTGTGGACGAAATCGATACCGCCGGACTCCAGCTATTGGTGCTGATCAAGCAGTCGTCACTGAGCCACGGCTCCAGCCTGCTGCTGAGCAATCCCAGCACAGCGGTGCTTGATGCACTGGATATGAGCGGGTTGCACAGCTTTTTCGACGAGTCGGCCACGCCTCGTCAGCAGAGAGGTTGAAACCATGAGTTCGCCCATGAATCTGGACGATGTGCTACAGACCTTCATCGCCGAAAGCCAGGAGCTTCTGCTCCTGATGGAAGACGCGCTGCTGCAGATCGAACAGGCCCCGGATGATGCCGACACCATCAACGCGTTGTTTCGCGTCGCACACACCATCAAAGGGTCTGCCGGCCTGTTTGGCTTCACGCCGATCGTGGCCTTTACCCATGTCGCGGAAAGCGTACTGGATCGGGTCCGCGGACATGAGCTGCGGGTGGACGAGTCGCTCAGCGCGTTGTTCCTCGAAGTGCGGGACCACTTGTGCACGCTCATTGAATTGCTTGCCAGCCACGGCGACCTGCAAGGCATGACAGCAGAGCACGAGCGGCAGGGAGCGGCATTGGTCGAGCGTCTCGACCGCTACCTGGAGCACTGTCCGGAACCGGTGCAGTGCCTGGCAACGGTCGAACCGCCGCAATCGGCTTGCGTCGCGCGTTGGCATGTGTCCCTTCGCCTGTGTCCCGACGTTTTGCGCAACGGCATGGATCCGCTGTCATTGCTGCGCTACCTCAACAGCTTCGGGCAAATCAGCGCTGTCGTGTGCATCACCGAGGGCATGCCGGATATCGCGGCAATGGATCCGGAAACCTGTTACCTGGGGTTTGAGCTGGGGTTCGTCAGTGATGCCGACCAGGCCACCATCGAAGGGGCCTTCGACTTCGTTCGCGAGGGCAGCCGGATCTGCGTGTTGCCATGCAACGGCGACCTGGCCGGTTTCCGGGCCTTGATCGGCCGTCTCGATGCTGAGCCCGATGCCATGGTCGAGGCCTTCGTCGCCTGCGGTTCCGTCACCCGTGAAGCCTGGCTGGCCAGTTCGTCTTCTGGCGAGTCGACGGTCGTTGCGGTGGCCCCCGAGGTGCCAGACCAGATGGCGCGCGATGACGCGACCAAGAGCCGGGGGGCAAAAGAGGCCCGTCCGGCCGAAGGTAATCTGATTCGGGTCGACGCCGGCAAACTGGATCAATTGATCAACCTGGTGGGCGAGCTGATCATCGCCGGCGCTGGCGCCAACCTGGGGGCCATCCAGAGCGGCATCGGCGAGTTGATTGAAGCGACCAGCTCGCTCTCGCGCCTTGTCGAGGAGGTGCGCGACTGTGCCCTGACCCTGCGAATGGTGCAGATTGGTGCCACGTTCAACCGCTTCCAGCGGGTGGTGCGCGATGTCTCCAAGGAGCTGGGCAAGGACATCGCCTTGCACGTCTTTGGCGCCGAGACCGAGCTGGACAAGACGGTGGTCGAGCGCATCGGCGATCCCCTGACCCATCTGGTGCGCAACGCCATGGACCATGGAATCGAAGCCTCCCATGTGCGTCGTGAACGTGGCAAGCCAGAGCAGGGTACGGTTCGCCTCAACGCCTATCACGAGGCCAACAGCATCGTCATTGAAGTCAGTGACGACGGTGGCGGCCTGAACAAGCAACGCATCCTGGCCAAGGCGATGGAGCGCGGCCTGGTTGCCGAAGGGCAACAGCTGGCCGACGGCGACATTCTCAATCTGATTTTCGAGCCAGGCTTTTCCACCGCCGATCAGGTCAGCAACCTGTCCGGGCGCGGCGTGGGGATGGATGTCGTCAAACGGAACATCGTCGCGCTGCGCGGCTCGGTCAATCTGGAAAGCGAAGAGGGCGTGGGCACCACGGTGCGTATCCGCCTGCCGCTGACCCTGGCCATCATCGATGGTTTTCTGATCGGAGTCGGCAACGCTTCTTACGTCGTGCCCCTGGACCTGGTCGAGGAGTGCATCGAGCTGTCGACCGATGACGGCGACAACCAGGAATTCCTCGACCTGCGAGGTGCGGTGCTTCCGGTGCTGCGTCTGCGCGAGATGTTCGCCATCGATGAGCCCAACCATGGCCGTGAAAACATCGTGGTGGTGCATTACGCGGGGATGCGGGTAGGCCTGGTCGTCGATCAATTGCTGGGGGAGTTCCAGACGGTGATCAAGCCGCTGGGCAAGATTTTCGGTACAGCTCACGGACTGGGCGGCTTCACCATCCTGGGGAACGGAGCGGTAGCGTTGATCCTGGATATTCCCAAACTACTCGGGCAAGTCGCCAGCCAGCAGAAGCACGGTACGACCCTCAGCCCTGAATTGACTCAATAGTGTTCCCTGGAGTACAGCTCATGACCGTTAAAAAGAATATCTCGCTGCTGGTCGCCTCAGCTCTGTTGGGCATCCTGATCCTCGTCAGTCTCAGTCTCTATCTGATGGGTGGGGTCAGGAGCACCGCCAGCTATGCACAAGTCAACACTGTGCCCAGCCTGCAGTTGCTGGATCATGTGGCCCTGGCCCTGGCGCAGAGCCACAGTCGCCAATGGCAGAGCCTGTCCGGACCTGTCGGCGGTTCCCAGCAAAGTGACAGGGAGTCGGTACTCCAGGCACTCGATCGGTACCAGAAAGAGTTCGTCTCCGACGATCGTGACGCCACGCTGCTCAGCGCCTTGCGCAGCACAGTCAACGAATACAACCGGGGGGCGGAACGTTTCGACAATGCCCTCAGGAGCGCGGCCCCTGAAGCCCGTAGTCTGCTGCTCGACCTGGACGTGACACGTGAAAAGGTGACTTCGGCCCTGGGCGATATCCGCCAGCACAACCTGGACCTGGGGGAAAAAAATGCAGCGATTGCGGCATCGACCGAACAGACGGCGATCTACAGCATTGCCTTGGTCGGTGGTGCTACCTTGCTGGCCATCGGCTTGATCGGCTTCTTCCTGGTGCGCCGGCTGCTTCACACATTGGGTGGCGAGCCCGACGATGTACGCCGGCTGGCGGAGCGGTTCGTGGCCGGGCAGCTGGATGTGCAAGGCAGTGGCAACGGCCTTGAGCGTACCGGACTGATGGGGTCCATGGACCGCCTGAGCGGGACCTTGAACCAGTTGATCAGCGATATGAACAGCATGTCCGCGGAGCACGACAAAGGCGACATCGACGTGCAGATCGATGCGGCACGCTTCGCTGGCAGCTATGGGCTGATGGCCCAAGGCATCAACGATATGGTCGCCGGGCATATCAACGTCAAGAAGCAAGCCATGGCCTGCATCAAATCGATCAGCGAGGGCGATCTGCAGGCGCCCCTGCAAGCCTTCCCCGGCAAGAAGGCGTTCATTAACGTCACCGTCGAACATCTGCGCAGCACCATCATGGCGTTGATCGAAGAGATGCGTCACATGTCGGACGAGCATGAGAAAGGCGACATCGATGTGCACATCGACGTACAGCGATTCCAAGGCTCCTACCGTCAGATCGCCCAAGGCATCAACGACATGGTCGATGGCCATATCAGCGTGAAAAAACAGGCCATGGCTTGCATACGCTCTTTCGGCGAAGGCGACCTGTCGGCGCCCCTGGCCCAGTTCCCCGGCAAAAAAGCCTTTATCAACGACAATATCGAGCAACTGCGCAGCAACATCCAGGCGCTGATAGAAGACACCCAGATGCTCAGCGAGAATGCGGTAGTCGGTCGGCTCGATACCCGTGCGGACAGTACTCGCCACCAAGGGGATTTCCGCCGCATCGTGGCGGGGATCAACAGCACGCTGGACTCGATCGTCGCGCCCCTCAGCGAGGCGATGGAGGTCATGATGGCCCTGTCCGGTGGTGACCTGACCCGCAGCGTCAAGGGTGATTACCAGGGCAGCCTGCAAGACCTGAAGAATGCGGTCAACGAAACGGTGAGCAAACTCTCGCAGATCATTGGCGAGGTTCGCAGTTCCGCCGATTCGCTGTCCAGCGCTTCGGAAGAGATCTCCGCCACGGCCCAGAGCATCAGCCAATCGGCTTCGGTGCAGGCGGCGTCGGTCGAAGAAACGTCAGCGTCGATGGAACAGATGTCGGCGTCGATCTCGCAGAACACCGAGAACGCCAAAGTGACCGATGGCATGGCCGGCAAGGCGAGCAAGGAAGCGAGCGAGGGTGGGCAGGCCGTCAAGGACACCGTCTCGGCCATGAAAACCATCGCGGAGAAGATCGGGATCGTCGATTCGATTGCCTATCAGACCAATCTGCTGGCGCTCAACGCGGCCATCGAAGCGGCCCGTGCCGGCGAGCATGGCAAGGGCTTCGCGGTTGTCGCCGCTGAGGTGCGCAAGCTCGCCGAACGCAGCCAGGTCGCGGCGCAGGAAATCGGCCAGGTGGCCAAAAGCAGTGTTGCCCTGGCTGAACGGGCCGGCAACCTGCTGGATGAGATCGTGCCCTCGATCACCAAGACCTCCGATCTGGTCCAGGAGATCGCGGCGGCATCCGAAGAGCAATCCATCGGCTCCGAGCAGATCAATACCGCCATGTCGCAGATGAGCCAGATCACTCAGCAAAACGCCTCGGCCTCCGAAGAGCTGGCCGCCACCGCCGAGGAAATGAGCAGCCAGGCCGAACAGCTACAGGAGTTGATGGGCTTTTTCACCTTGCAGGGGCGGGTGGCGGTGTCTGCCGTACCACGGGCCTCTGCTACCGGTCTGGGCGGCCTGCAAAGCAGCGAGCATGCCCAGGAAGGCGGTTTCATTCGCTTCGGGAGTTGAGACATGGACGCTGCAGCCTTGAGCCATTTCGAGTACGTGCCGCAGAGTCCGTGCGACAGCGAACTCCTGCAATTGCTGACGTTCGTGTCCGCCAGGGAGGTCTATGCAATCGATACCTTGTGCGTGCGCGAGATCATCGAATACGGCCAGGTGACGAGCGTACCGATGATGCCCGATTTCATCCGCGGGGTGATCAATCTCCGCGGTTCGGTGGTCCCGGTGATCGATCTGCAGGCGCGCTTCAGCAAGGGCGCCACGCAGCGAGGCAGCAGGACCTGCATCGTTATCCTGGAACTGACCCAGGAAGGCGAACCCCACGTACTGGGCATTGTCGTCGACTCGGTGAGCGAGGTGATCGAAATCGAACTGGCGGACGTCAAGGCCGCGCCGGCGATCGGAAACCGGATCCGTGAAGACTTCATTCGAGGGATGGTCAAGGTACGAGGGGCGTTCCTGACTGTGCTTCAGATCGACCAGGTGCTGTGTGTCCGTGAGATCGCCAGCCAATTGCATTGAGCCGTCGTGCTCAGGCGTGCCTACGTTGTCTTGAGAGGGGGCTGCCGCCTGCGGTGGGCCCCGAGGAGTGAACCATGTCCATATCTGCGTCGCGCCCATCGGCCCAAGGGACGGCAGCCCAGCAGTACCTGACCTTCAGCGTCGGCCAGGAGATGTTTGCGGTCGGTACCCCATGCGTCCGGGAGATTGTCGAATACGGTCCGATCACCCCGTTGCCGATGGCGCCGCAGAAGGTTCGCGGCATCATCAATCTGCGCGGGGCGGCCATTGCGGTGCTGGATCTCGGCCTGTGTTTCGGCGGGGCCCAGACCTTGGAAAATCCGCGCACCTGCATCGTCATGCTGGAGATCCACGGCAGCAGTGGCGCCGGCCTGGTGGGCATCATCGTGGACGCCGTCAGCGAAGTGCTGGAGATCCCGGCCGAACAGATCGAGCCGGCGCCGGCGCTCCAGGGACGCCTTAGTCCTGAATTCGTAGTGGGGGTCGGCAAGCTCAGTGATCGTTTTGTGCTGTTGCTGGACATCGAGCATCTGCTCAGTCGCAATGACTGGTCGGCACTCCTTGCTTCGAGCATCGATGAAGGCGGGTCGAAAGCATGAATGCCGTCCTATCAGACAACGAGTTCCAGCAGTTTCGGGCGATGATTCACGAGATTGCCGGAATCAGCCTGTCCGTTGCCAAGAAGCAGCTGGTCAGCGGCCGTTTGGCCAAGCGCCTGCAGTTTTTCAACTTGACCACCTACGGCAGCTATTACCGTTTGCTGATGAAGGACCAGGCCGAGTTGCAAATGGCGGTGGACCTGCTGACCACCAACGAGACCTATTTTTTTCGAGAACCCAAGCATTTCGATTTTCTGCGCAACGTGGTGCTCGCCGAGCTGCGTGGCAATGGCCCGGTGCGCATCTGGAGTGGTGCCTGCTCCACGGGGGAAGAACCCTACACCCTGGCCATGGTGCTGGCTGACAGTCTGGGCACCCGGCCATGGGAGATCCTCGCTTCCGATATCAGCAGCCGGGTACTGGAAAAAGCCCGGAGCGGACGCTACCCACTGGATGGTATCCGCGGTATTCCCGAGCCGCTGCTGAACAAGTACTGCCTGAAGGGCGTGGGCAGCAACAATGGCATCTTCATGGTCGACCGCGCGTTGGCGTCACGGATTACCTTCACGTCGATCAACTTGAACAACCCACTGCCTTCGGTGGGGCAGTTCGACGTGATCTTCCTGCGCAATGTGATGATCTATTTCGATAACCAGACCAAGTCCGAGGTGGTCAAGCGCTTGAGCAAGCATCTGCGGCCAGGGGGTTATTTCATCGTGAGTCACTCGGAAAGCCTGAATGGCATCAGCGACGAATTGCACCTGGTCAAACCCTCGATCTACCGTAAGCCGGACGCTTGAGATGGTTCAGGTGATCGAGTATTTCCTGCAGCCCGGCGACGTGGCGTTCGGAGGACGCCAGATGCGCTTGTGTACGGTGCTGGGGTCCTGTGTGGCCCTGGTGTTCTGGCACCCGCAACGCTTGTTGGGCGGCATGTGTCATTTCATGTTGCCTCGGCGGGGCGGCCGCGGCGCCGGACACCTGAACGGCCGTTACGCTACGGATGCCTTGGTGCTGTTGCTCGAATGCATCCATCGGGCGGGGGCCCGGCCCGAGCAGTTCGAAGTGAGTCTTTTCGGCGGGGCCGACATGTTTCCCGGAGTAGAGCGCGGTGACGCTACCGGGATCGGCCAGCAGAACGTCAATGCCGCCAGGCGCTTGATCCAGGACCATGGATTGCAGTGCCGGGCCTATCACGTAGGTGGCCGAGGGTATCGCCACCTGGTGTTCGATGTGGGCAGCGGACGCCTCCAACTCCATCATGCCGACTCGGTACGCAAGGTATTCGAATCGCCCAAGAGTAATCTCAGATGACGGCTATCAAGGTCTTGATCATTGATGATTCCGCAGTGGTGCGCCAGGTGTTGAGTGCGACCTTGAACCAGGCCAGCGGGATACAGGTTATCGACGTTGCCGTCGATCCGGTGTACGCCATGGAGAAGATGAACAGGCAATGGCCTGATGTCATCGTATTGGACGTCGAGATGCCACGAATGGACGGTATTACCTTCCTGAAAAAGCTGATGGCGCAGAAGCCTACGCCGGTGGTGATCTGTTCGACGCTCACAGAGAAGGGCGCCAAGACCACCTTGCAGGCATTGGCGGCCGGTGCAGTCAGTATCGTCACCAAGCCACAGTCCAACCTGCGACAGTTCCTGACTGAGAGTGCGGATGAACTGGTCCAGGCCGTCAGGGGCGCAGCGAAGGCCAACCTGCGGCGCAGGGTGGGTGCACGGACGCCTGCCGACGTACCGCCTCGGCTCAGTGCTGACGCGATCCTGTCCCCTGGGGCCGTGGCCATGGCGCGCACGACTGAAAGCATCGTGGCCATCGGTACTTCCACCGGCGGCACCCAGGCCCTGGAACAGGTTCTCCAGGGGCTGTCGCGGGTCTGTCCAGGCATTGTCGTGGTGCAGCACATGCCGGAGAAGTTTACCGCCGCCTTCGCCGAACGCCTCGATCATGTTTGCGAGATCGAGGTCCGCGAGGCGGTACAGGGCGACCGCATCATCCCCGGGCGTGCGCTGATTGCGCCGGGAGGCACTCACATGCTGGTCAAGCGCAGCGGTGCCCAGTACCAGGTGGATATTGTCCAGGGGCCTCCCGTCAGCCGGCATCGACCTTCGGTGGATGTACTCTTCCGTTCGGTCGCACGCAGCGCAGGTAGCAACGCCCTGGGCATCATCATGACAGGCATGGGGGACGATGGCGCTCGTGGCCTCAAGGAAATGCGCGATGCCGGCGCCAGGACCCTGGGCCAGGACGAAGAGTCTTGTGTGGTGTATGGAATGCCGCGCGAGGCGTTCAAGCTGGGCGCGGTCGAGCGCGAGCTGCCCCTGGAACAGATCGCTTCGGCCATCCTTGGCGTCCGCGGCCATCAGCCCTGATCAAGGTGTTCAGACCAGCCCTTCATTCAAGGCGTAGCGCACCAGGTCGGTGCTGGTGGCAAAGCACATCTTTTCCATCAGCCGAGTCTTGTGGGTGCTGACGGTCTTGTTGCTGATCACCAGCTGTTCGGCGATCTGGTTGACGCTCAGTCCTTGGGCCAGCATGCGCAGGATCTGGAACTCACGCGAGGTCAGGCTCTGCGAGGCGTTCTCGGGTGTCACGCCACTGCTTTGCAGTGCGATCTGCTCGGCCAGTTGTGGGTCGAGGTAACGTGCGCCGGTGCTCACCTTGCGGATCGCGGCCAACAGCGCTTCCGGGTCGCGGTCCTTGGTCATGTAGCCCGAGGCGCCGGCACGCAGGGCACGCTGGGCGATGTGGGCTTCATTGTGCATGCTCAGGATGAGCATCGGCAGTTTGGGGTAATGGGCATGGATACGGCTGATCAGATCCTCGCCACTCGAACCGGGCATGGTCATGTCGAGCAGGAGCACATCGATCTCGGTATGGCGCAACAGCTCCAGGACCTGGGCTCCGTTCTCCGCTTCCGCCACCACGCAGATGTCCTTTACCAGCGCGAACAATTGCTTGAGGCCTTCGCGCATGATCGTGTGATCGTCGGCCACCATTAAACGGATCATGAGTCGTGACTCCTTGAATCAGGTACGCGCAGTTGGACAGTGGTACCGCTGCCCGGGCTGCTGGATATGGTGGTAGTGCCTCCCAGGGTCAGGCCGCGTTCGCGCATTCCCAGCAAGCCGAGGGTCCGGGTTGATTGTTCGCGTTGCTCGAAGCCTTTGCCGTTGTCGGTGATCTCCAGTGACCAGCCGTTCTCGCCTTGCTCGAACGTGATATCGACCCGAGTGGCTTCGGCGTGTCGGGCGATATTGGTCAGCGACTCCTGGGCGATCCGAAATGCAGCGGTTGCGCTGGCATCGTCCAGATGGATTTTTTGCGCAGGAACCTGCAGGTTGCAGTCGATGCCCCATTGCTGCTTGAACGTGTCGGTCAGCCATTCCAATGACGCGACGATGCCCATGTTGAGGATGGAGGGGCGCAGGCTGGTGGAAATGTTCCTGACCACCTGCACCGTTTGGTCGATCAGTTGCAGCAGGCGTGCCACTTGTTCGCTGAGCTGGGGCAATTGCTCGCCGTACTGGAAGCGCAGCAGCGAAGTGCCCATGCGTATTGCCGTCAGATGTTGTCCGAGCTCATCGTGGATTTCCTGCGCAATGAGCTTGCGCTCCTCTTCCCGCGCACTTTCCCGACTGGACATCAACTGGCGCAGTTGCTTGTTGAGCGATGCCAGGCGCATTTCAGCCAGGCGCAACTGCGATATGTCGCGAACGACTGCCAGCACGGTGGCGATCTTTCCCTGGATGTCCTGCTCGGGTACGAGACTGATGTGATAGACGCGCTGCAGTCGATGCTGCTCGGTGAGCACAAATTCATGCTCCAGGGGCTGGCCCTTTTCCACGGCTTCGATCACGGCTGCATGGAATAACTGGCTTTGCAGGTTCTTCGGAAGGATCTCGAGCAGACCCTTGCGCAGCAAGTCGATTTGCGGGCGATCCAGCCAGGCTTCCAGGGCGGGATTGACGAACAGCAATTCTCCGGTTCGACTCAGTCGTGCAATACCATCCGGAGAGTTCTCGACCAGCGTGCCGATCTCCTGCTGCCGGGCCAGTTCGTTGCGCTGGGCCTCCAGGATGTCGGTAATGTTGCGAGCGATGCACACCAGGCGATGCAAGCGCCCATTTGAATCGGCTACGGGGACCAGGTTGAAATGGACGACGAGTGAGCGCTGGCCGCAGGGCAGGTGGGCATCCAGCTCGATGGGGGCTCCCACGGCGATGCAGTGCAGGCAGATCGCCTCGACAATGCTTGCGGCTTCTTTTTCCAGGCACTGGCCCAACGACTGGCCGATCATGTCCGAATGATTTTTGCCGAGCATTTCGCACAGCTTTGGATTGGCCTCCAGGCAACTGAGTTGCTGCTCGGCATCCACGGCGAGCAGGCAAAGCATGTCTTGCGAATGGTCGAAGACTTCGCGGTAACGGCGTTCGCTCTGCGCCAGGTGGCTGTGGGCCGAGCAGCGCTCCCAGGCGATGGCAGCGATATGACTGGCCATTCGTGCATGTTTGCGGTCCTGCTCGCTCAGTTGGGTGTCGCCAACGACGAACAACAGGATGACGCCCATGGTGCCGCCGGTCTTGTTGATCACCGGCTCAACCCAGCAACCTCGATAGCCTGCCTTCAAGGCGGGCCGGCTGAACGCGACGCCCAGGGCATCGCTTTTCAAGTCAGCGATGAAGTGGTGGTGCCCGAACAGCTCGGGACGTCGATCAAGATCGTCGGCCAGGCAGCTTGCGATCGAGGACGTATCCGTAGGAGGCGCGCCAGCGGAGTCGTCGCCAGGTACAGCCTTGAACGCCATGGCGTTGTGCAACTCGGGGGTCAGAATATCCAGGTAGGCGCCGAGCAGGGGCAGCACCTCAAGGAGCGTGTCGTGGGTGACCATCTTCTGGAAAATGGCGGAGCGCGCATTCTCGGCGCGTTCCTGCCGGCGTAATGCGCTGATGTCCTGGGCGGTGACCAGCACCCCACACAGCTCCCCTGTTTCGTCATGCTCCGGGGTCAGGTTGCACAGGAAATCCATGGATCGACGGGAATGCGTGTCCTTGTTTTCCAGCAGGAACGTGTTCGCTACGCCGGTCGATAACGTGAGCTCTACCTGCGTGCGAAAGTACTCATCGAGCTGATTGGGCGTCGAGACGCGTTCGGTGATGTGAGTGTTGGGAAAACCTCGGGCGCGTTCAAGCTCGGGATTGGCATAGATCTGCTGTCCCAGCCGATTGTAGCGAAGGATGATGTTTTGTGAGCTTTGGGCCAGCGAGAGGTACTTCTGTTCGTTATTGAACAATGCCTGGCGCAAGGCGAGGTGCTCACTGATGTCTTCCAGCTGCGATACGAAGTAAAGCGCTTGGGCATCAGCGTTACGGGCGATGCCCAGGGTCAGGCGTGCCCACAGCGTGCTGCCATCTTTACGGATGTAGCGTTTTTCCAGGGTCAGGCTGGTGCGGTGCCCCTGGATGAGCCTTTGCAATTCATCCTTGCTGATATCGGCGTCGTCCGGGTGCGTCAGACGCTGGAAGGAGGTGGCACGAAGTTCTTCTTCGGTGTAGCCAAGCATCTGGCATAGCCTTCGGTTGGCGGCGATCCACTCACCGCTCATTCGCAACAACGCCAGGCCGGTGCCGGCAGAATGGAACGCCAGGCGGTAATCCTGTTCGGCAACGTGAACGGGTTCGGCGCGGCGGACTTTCACCAGATAGGTGGATTGTCGGGCCTTGTAGTCGAGGGTCACGCTCAGCGTGTCGCCGTTGGCCGACGTACTCTGGAAATACCAGTTCCCCTTGAGTCG
The DNA here is from genome assembly GCF_900119645.1 of Pseudomonas sp. NFACC43. NCBI lineage: Bacteria > Pseudomonadati > Pseudomonadota > Gammaproteobacteria > Pseudomonadales > Pseudomonadaceae > Pseudomonas > Pseudomonas sp. NFACC43. Next base: position 224,219 of record NZ_FPKK01000001.1, on the reverse strand, counting down.
CGCATGGGTCAGGTGCTGGTCAAATGTCAGCGGTCTGAGGGAAAAAAGCCCGGGCGAGGGCATCAGGGCGGCGACGCTCTCGCTTAGGCCCAGCAGCCGGCTGGCGCTGTCATCCATGATCAGCAGCGCCCCCTGGGCATCCAGCAACAGGACCCCCACATCCTCGGCATCCTGCGTGGACGGTGTTGCAATCGCCATGGCTGAGTCCATTCGCCCCGTCCTCTAGTGATCCGATCTTGAGCATAGCTTAAGTCTTGCGACCAAAATCGGGTGTTCGACTATGGTCATAAGGTTGCACACGGGCTTTTGATCGATGCTGGTGTACTTGCCGGATGGGGTGGCAGGCAGACGAAAGGACGAGAGTCCTGTTGGACAGAAACCAGGGATGCGACCACAATGGTGTCATTGTGATATCAGTGTGTGCCGCCGACGCAACGAGCGTGCCTATGCAAGCAGCTTCAACAGAGAGGGTCAGCCTTCGCAGATGGATCTGGCGGGCGTTTGCCAGTACCAGCCTGTTGCCACTTGTCCTGGTGGAAGGCGTGCTGATCACGACTTATTTCATCACGAACCAGTCCATACGCAATTCCCAGATCGAATATCTGCATCAGAGTGCGACACGAGACATCCAGGTATCGGTTCAGCAGAATGCATTGTTGGTGCAGGGACAGTTGGAGCAGATCCACAAGGCGATCGGCCTTTATGCCAAGTCCACCGAGCATGAACTCACCGAAAACCAGAATCTCACGGCGGCATCGCTTTCATTGAGTGCCGACGGTGTCCGTTACAGCGCGGTAAACGACGGAGCGTCCGCCTCGTTCTATTCGAATGTCACTGCGCCGCAAAAACAGGATCTCTACAAGGTTTCTCTCCTGGCAAACCAGGATTTCATGATGAAGCAGTTGAAGGATGGGGATCCGTTGATTGCCAGCATCTATTTCAATAGTTGGGACAGCTATAACCGGATTTATCCCTGGTTCAATACGCTCGAACAGTATCCCCATGATATGGACATCCCCCAGTACAACTTTTATTACCTGGCCGATGCCCAGCACAACCCGGAGAGAAAAGTCGTCTGGACGGATGTCTACCTGGACCCTGCCGGCCAGGGATGGATGATGTCTGCCATCGCGCCGGTCTACAGAGGCGACTTTCTTGAGGGCGTAGCCGGCGTCGATGTCACGGTCGACGGCATCTTGAAGCGAATCGAGCAGTTGCAGATGCCGTGGGATGGCTACCTGATGCTGGTCAACGACAAGCTCGATGTCATGGCCGTCCCCAAGGCAGGCCAACGTGATTTTTCCCTGCACGTCGAGAACCAGCCCGCTGGAGAACCTGTCGATCGCGAGCGCTTGCAATCGCCGGATTTGAACCTCGCTCGTCATCCGGACCTTGCCAGCCTCAACAAGAACTTGCCCGACCATTCACAAGGTATCGTTGCGCTGACGTTGAATGGACGGCCTCACCTGGTCGCCTGGGACGAGATTCCCTCCACCGGCTGGTTCCTGCTGGCGGTGGTGGACGAAGCGGCAGTCATGCACGAAACCAATCTGCTCGCCAGTCATTACCGCGAAGTGGGTTATCTGTTGGTCGCGGGGCTGGTGCTGTTCTACACCTTGTTCTTTGCCTTCATGTGGTGGCGCACGCGTGATCTCAGCCGCCAATTGAGCACACCGGTCCAAGGGGTCTCCCAAATGATGCGGGAGATCGGTCGGGGCCACTGGCAACCGGCGGCAAGCCCTTCCGATATCACCGAACTGTGGTCAATGTCCAACCAGGCACTGGGAATGGGCAGGCAGTTGGCCCAGGCAGAGTCCGTTCGCAACGCCACGCAGCAGCGTCTTGAGTTGGTCATGGAGAGCTTCGCCGAAGGGCTGTGGGAGTATTACCCCCAGCGGCACCGTTTCATCCTCAAGGGTGCCTTGTGCCAGCGTTTCGGTTTTGCCGCCAATGAAGTGCCGATGGAGACCCTGCTGCAGAACATTCCCGTTGAAGATCGGCAGACCTTCACGCAGTTCCTGGAAGAGGCCAGGGGCAGTGCCAGCGTGGCGCCGGAAGCGGAATTCCGCATCAGGGACGTGCATGGCAAGTTGATCTGGATCCTTTGCCGAGGCCGCACTCTGGAGCCCTCGCGGCTCGATGAGTCCAGTGTCGTGGTCGTGGCGTGTGTCGACATCACGACGCTCAAGCAGACTCAGTTGGATCTGCGGGAGAAAACCCTGGAGGCAGAGGCGGCCAGTACGGCCAAATCCAAGTTCATCTCCAGCATGAGCCATGAGTTGCGAACCCCATTGAATGCCATCTACGGGTTTGCCCAATTGGGGCTCATGCAACCGCCTGACGACGCGTCGCAACAGACAGCCAACCTGCAGGAAATCATCAAGGCCAGTGAACACCTCATGCAATTGGTGGACGATCTGCTTGATCTCTCCAGCCTGCAGGCTGAGAAGCCACTGCTGGATCTCAAGCCGGTGCCTGTGGCAAGCCTGCTATCCAACTGCGCTGACATGGTTTTGCAGCAGGTCTCTGCGCACGGCCAGACCTTGCACATCAAGGCTCCTCCGGATACATGGCATGTCTGGGCGGACAAGCGTCGCCTCAAGCAGGTCCTGATCAATCTGTTGTCCAACGCAATCAAGTACAACCGACCCGGTGGCAATATCACGCTGGGGGCCATGGTTGTCGAGACGGGAGCCCGGTTGCGTCTTTACGTGACGGATACCGGGATGGGCATTTCCCCGGATGTGCAGCAAGAGCTTTTCCGGCCCTTCCAGCGCTTGGGTAAGGAGAACTCTTCCATCCAGGGCACCGGCATTGGCTTGGCGTTGTGCCGGGACCTGGCGGTCCTGATGCACGGCACCATGGGCTTTGAAAGCCAGGTCGGCGTGGGAACCACCTTCTGGATCGACATGTGCTCTTCGGATTTTCCAGCGCCGGCCAGCGATTGCACAGCGTCAGCGATTGGCTTGCCACGCGTGCTGTTGGTGAGCGACAACCCCCGGGATGCCCAGGTGGTTCGGGAGGCGTTGGCCGGTGATTTCGAGTTGCAACGCGTCGATACGTTGCCTGATGCCAGCCTCGTGCTCGAAACCACGACAGTCAGCGTATTGATCGTCGCCACCGCGGACCGTGTGCCTGTGCTGGATACTTTTTTTCGCGGTTTACGCACGAGGATCGACGAGGCGCAGATGTCGATCATCGTGGTTCGTGCGGCCGATGATCACGCTTCGGTCGACCGATTGGCGTGCCAGGCCATCGTGCCCTCTCCGTTGGATAGCCAGAGTATCCGTCACCTCGTATTGACGCTCGCTGCGAAGAGGGCAGATGCATGTTCACCAAAGTAAATGCTGAAAGCAGGATCGTCATTATCGACGATGTGCCCACCAACCTCCGGCTTCTGGATTCATGCCTGCGAGCCGTGGGCCTGCGCAACATCACCACCTTCAACGACTCGGCCCAAGGACTGGATTGGCTGCTTTCGAACGCCTGGGACCTGGTGTTGCTGGACCTGGATATGCCCGCGCCTGACGGCTTTGAGATCCTCGATCGTCTCAATAAGCGGGACCGCACCGAGTCACCGGTCATCATCGTAACGGCCTTGAATGACCAGCAGAACAGACGAAAAGGCCTGGAAAAAGGCGCCAACGACTTCATCTCCAAGCCCATTGACCTGCCTGAGGTGCTACTGCGGGTACGCAATTGCCTGGAGCTGGCGCAGGCGGCGAAGCTGCTACGCGATGTCAATGCCGAGCTTGAGCGCAAAGTCGAGTTGCGCACGGTCCAACTGGCCTCCAGCTACAAGGCGATCAGCAGCAGCTTGAGTCGAGCAGCCAGCTATCGCGATGATGACACGGGGCAACACATCGTTCGTATCGGCGAGTCCTCCGCTTTGTTGGCCAAGGCAATCGGCATGCCTTCTCAATGGTGCGAACTCCTGAAAATGGCGGCTCCGATGCACGATATCGGGAAAATCGGCATTGCCGATGCGATTCTGCAGAAACCGGGAGCGTTGACGCCGCAGGAAAGGGAAGTCATGCAGGAACATGCCCGCATCGGTTATGAAATCCTGCATGACCCGGACGGTTCTCCCTTGACGGATCTCGCAGCGGAAATTGCCCTGGCGCATCACGAACGTTGGGACGGTACCGGCTATCCCAAGGGGTTGCGGGGCAAGGAAATTCCGTTATCGGCAAGGATTGTGTCGATATGCGATGTGTATGACGCCATAAGAATGCCTCGAGCCTACAAGCAGGCCTGGGATGTCGAGCGCTCGAGGCGTTTCATCACCGATCAGGCCGGTACCCAGTTCGACCCTTCCCTGGTGGACGTCTTTTGTAATCTCTTTGACGAAGTAGATCGCTTGCGGTTGCCCGATGTATGAGAGGGCTGATGTTGTCCTATGAGTGTTCAGCTTTGGTATCTCTACGCCAGTGGCGCTTTGATTGAACTTGCGGCAGGAATTGGCAGCGGCCACATGCAGTGTGTGTTCCATGCTACGGGTCCTGTTGTAGCTTGTTTCTATGATGATCTTGGAGCGCTTAGGATTACTCCCTCAGTTCAGTAACAACATGGAGCAAGCCACGCTTTATGGATATCGAATTTCGCGGTAATGGCATGCGTGAGAACCCGTCTGTAGGGACCTGCGATGAGTACGGTGTGAGCGGGATTACCAGCTTTGACGATCTGACCGAGGCTCGTCGTAAGATTGCTGAGTCGCACCCAGGCTTTAAACCTCTGTTCTCGCTCGATGATCTGCACCAGGCTTGATACACGTCGGGCCATGCTCGCAGTAATTCAGGAATGGATGACGCCACCGAGGAGGACATCGCGGGGCTGCCTCAAGAATGTTTTGAGAACGATGAATATGTAGGTTATCCGATCACGAAAGCGGAGTTCGCAATTTGCTTTCGCAATTTCACGAACCTGGTAGCAGCTAGGTCTTTCGAAGATGCTTGTGCTCATGGTTTGACGCTTGATGAGCAGGCCCTGCAGGAGTGGATTGGTTATCAGGAAAAACCTGTATCGATAATCGACCAGCCAATGTCAGCGCTTTGGTACCCGTTCAGGAGTCTTACCAGGCACTCGCTGCTTTTCCCAACGGCTATTTCACTTCCGATTTAGACCCTGCGAAAAATTTTGCGGTTGCGCGTCATTTTTCAGAAGCGCATGGCTATGAGCTAATGGGCGTAGGTGCCTCTTACATCGGCTTCATTCGTGCTGAGCCGCCTGATCTATCTCTGGCCAATCTCGTTGCGAAAGACTTTTGCGCGCTCTACAACACGAGCGTTGAAAAACTACAAGCACGCATTTTTGCAGTCGCTCAGGCGGTCTCGGGTCGGATTCATCTTTGGCTGCGTTATGTGGAGTGATAATCCCAAACAATCCGCGCCGGCCGCCTTTCGGACCGGTCAACTGCGTTAAGCCCAGCTCAGGAATGAGTCGGATAATCCACGTAGCCACGCTGATCGCCACCGAAGAAGGTGCTCGGGTCTGGTGCATTGAGCGGTAACCCTTCACGAATTCGCCGGGGCAGATCCGGGTTTGCCAGGAAGGCTCTGCCGAACGCAATGATGTCCGCGCGGCCGTCGATCAAGGCCTGTTCCGCCGTCTTGGGATCGTAGCCACCGGCGATCATCAACACGCCGTCCCATGCCGCACGTAATTGACCGATGATTTCATCCCATCGCGGATCGAAGTGCTCGTCCTTGACGGTGCCAACCACGGCGGGCTCGACGAGGTGCAGATAGGCCAGCGTCCATTGGTTCAACGAGCGCACGATGTAGCCGAATGTCGCCTGCGGTGTCTCATCGCCCATGCCCATGAACCGTCCCATCGGCGTCAAGCGTACGCCTACGCGCTCTGCGCCCACTTCGTCGACTACGGCGGCGACCACTTCCAATAACAGCCGTGCACGGTTTTCCAGGCTTCCACCGTAAGCATCCTCGCGCTGGTTACTGTTACTGTTGATGAACTGGTCCAGCAGATAACCATTGCCCGCATGAATTTCCACGCCGTCCATTCCAGAGTCCAGTGCATTGCGCGCGGCCCGGCGGTAGTCGTCGATGATGTCGGTGATCTCTGGAGCCTGCAGTGCACGCGGCACCGGTACATCGCTCCAGACACCGTTGCCATCCGCGTCGACGATGAACGTCTTGCCCGGCACGGGTAACGCGCTCGGGGCAACCGGGCGCGCGTTGTCAGGCTGAAAGCTCGAGTGGGACACGCGGCCCACATGCCAGAGCTGCATGAAGATCAGGCCGCCGCTCTCATGCACCTGGGTGCTGACTGCACGCCAGGCTTGCACCTGTTCAGCGTTGTAGATGCCCGGTGTCCAGGCATAGCCTTGGCCTTGCCGGGAAATTTGCGTTGCTTCGGTAATGATCAACGCGGCGCTCGCACGCTGGCGGTAATACTCGGCGTTCATGGCCGTTGGCACGTCGCCCGGTTGCCCGGCGCGAGAGCGTGTCAAAGGCGCCATCGCCACGCGGTGAGGGAGTGTGTAGGGGCCCAATGCGATGGGTTGGAACAGGTGCTGCGTCATGGGGTGTTCTCCAATAGCGGTACAGAAAGCAGGGTTGCGGCGGACGTTGGGTCAGGCACCGGATGGCTTTAAGTTAATCGGCGGGCGGGCGCTTGATAATCCGAGGAACGCCCAACACTGCATTGCGTGAAACGCAACGCAATGCGGGTCAGGACGGCTGCTCCGAGCGGGTCAGGGGCAGGTTCAACCAGCGTCGGCCGGTGGCGTTCGCCACGGCGTTGCCGATGGCGGCGGCCATGGGACCCTGGACGATTTCGGCGGCGCCGAGAAACGGTTGTCCCGGTTGGTCGAGTAGATAAACATCGACCTTCCTGGGCACCTGCGAAAAGCGCAGGATCGGGTAACCACTCCAGTCGTAGCTGCGTATACCCCCGGCGTCATAGGCGACCTGTTCATACAGCGTCCAACTGGTGGACTGGACGATCCCGCCCTCCACCTGATTGCGCAGGCCATCGGGATTGACGATCTGTCCGACGTCCACCGCCGTGACCACATGCTCGATCTGTATTTCACCGGTCAGCGGATGTACCTGCAGTCTTACCGCGATTGCGCAGTAACCCATGATGTTTTTGTACCGGGCAAAGGCAAAGCCGATGCCTGCGCCAGGCTCATTGCTTTTTTGCTGCCAGCCAATGCCGTCGCGAACCCGCTCCACCACGGCCCGCGCCCGGGGATCTTCCAGATGAGCCAGGCGCAAGGCTATCGGATCGACCCTGGCCCTGGACGCAAGCTCATCCATGCACGCTTCGATCGCAAAAATGTTGATGTGCGCACCCAGTGAACGCATGGCCGAAGTGCGAAAGGGCATCTGCGTGACAAAGTTCATGTTGATGCGTGTAGAGGCCAGCGTGTACAGCGGCACGGCGTTGCGATCGCCATCGCCTTCAGGTTGAGCGATGGGCACCGAAGGTGCGGAGGCGAACGGTCGAGCCAGCAATCGCGCCGGCAGCAGCCGGCCGGCGTTGACGATGCGTTCGTTGTGCGGCGTCGTCCACAGTTCATAGTTCCAGTCCTGCAACCGACCTTGGGCGTTCAGGTTGGCTTTGACTTCGGTTACCATCGCCGAGCTGTAGGGCTCCCAGAGATTTTCCTGCTCGCGCATCCATTGGACCCGGACCGGTGTGCCGGGTATGCGCATGGCAATCAACGCCGCGTCGGCTGCCGCATCGTCCGCGCCGTTATGGCCATAACAACCGGACCCTTCGGTGTGGATACAGCGAACGCGTTCGGGGGGTAGCTGCACCATTTCGGCGATCCCGGCCCGCAGGGGATACACGCCCTGGGTGTGGGTCCAGACGGTGAGGGTGCCGTCCTTGAACCAGGCCACGGCGCAGGACGGGCCAATGGAGCCATGCATCAGGTATTGCTTGGTCACGCGGGCCTGATAGCTGTTGTCGGTCGCACCCTGGGCAGTGCCTTCATGGCTGATCGGGTAGGGGCGTGAAGGAAGGCGTTTGAGTAATGCATGAATGTCCGCGGATTCGGGGATTGCCTGGCCACCGCTCCAGCGCGCCGTTTCGTATCCGCTGCGCATCGCTTTGATCGCTTGCCATTCATCCCGCGCGACCACCGCAAGATAATTGCCGTCGCGAATCACCTGCACAACCCCGGACAGCGCCTCTATCGATGCTGCATCAAGGGCCTGTAGTGTGCAGCCAGGGCGGGGTGGGCGAATCACCCGAGCGTGCAGCATGCCCGGCAGGCGGATGTCCTGGACAAACGCGGCGCCACCACTGACTTTTGCCGGAATATCCAGCCGTTGCAGCGAATGGCCGATCAACTTGAATGGCGCCGCAGGCAGTGCTGGCGAATCGGACTGTGCATACCGGTGCAGATCGACGTTTTTGACAGCGTCGGCGTAGGCCATTCGTTGTCCGTTGGGACCGTGAATGATGCCCTCCCGGGTCGTCAACAGTGCTGGCGCAACCGCCCAGCTACGTCCAGCCGACTCCAGCAGCAGCCCACGTACCTGCGCCGCTGCGTTGAACAGCGCGGTCCCGCTGTCGAAAATACTGTGGCTGCCAGCGGTGTAACCTTCGTTGGGCGTCAGCGCCGTGTCGGCGGTGAGCAGGTTGATCGCTGATGGAGAAACCTCCAGGCGTTCAGCGGCAATTTGCAGCAAGGCAGTCTTGACCCCAGTGCCCAATTCAACCTTGCCGGTATAGACGGTGATGCCTTCATGACCGACGCGGATCCAGGCATCAAGATAGGGATTGGTGCGCAGGCTGCCGGGCAGATCCGGTGCCAATACCACCGTGCCCAGCGTGTCGACTTCGGTGTCCGCCCACGCACGTCGCGGCACCGGTACCAGGGTAAACGCCATCAGCAAGGCGCCCCCACGCAAGAATGCGCGACGGCTGTGATTGACCTCGTTGACCACTGTCATGGCGCGCTCCCGTTTTGCCTGGCGGCAAGGCTGATCGCGTCGATGATTCGCAAGTGGGTGCCGCATCGACACAGGTTGCCGGCCATGTACTCACGAATGGTCTGTTCATCCGGCTGCGGGTTGCTCTCCAGCAGTGACTGCGCGCGCATCAACATACCGGCGATGCAATAGCCGCATTGGGCCGCCTGTTTGTCGATAAATGCCTTTTGCAAAGGACCGGGTTGTTCGGCGGTACCAAGACTTTCCACCGTTCGAACCCGCTTGCCTTCAAGTCCGGCGCAGGGTGTCACGCAGGAAAATACAGGCTTGTCATCGACGATGACCGTGCAGGCGCCACACTGCCCCAAGCCACACCCGTACTTGGCGCCGTTGAGCCCCAGATGATTACGCAGCGCGTAGAGCAGCGGCATGTCAGGTTCGAGGTCCAATGTCCGGGCCGAGCCGTTGACGTTAAGCGTGACTTGAGTCATTTCGTCTCCTGACGTATCGCTTCAAGGGTTGAAGAAAGGTCTGTCCAGGGTTGGTCGGGTCTGGCTTGTCGGCGCAGGTACGAAGCGAGTGCGATGAGTTGATCGTTGTCGAGGCTGGCGGCAAACGGCGGCATCATCGGTCCCGGCATGCCCGGCGTTGCCGGGACGCCTTCGAACACGGTTTTCAGGAAATTGCGCGGGTTCGGGGCTTGCAACGATGACGTACGGTCCAGCGAAGGACGCTCGTCGATTTCACGCATCGGTGCAGCTGGCCCATGGCAGCCGGCACAGGCGCTGGCGAACAGCAGGGCGCCAATGGTCTGATCGGAGGCCCCGGCATTAGCATCTGCGGCTGGGACCTCGGTGGTGACCGTTCTGGCGGGCAAGCTCAGCAGGTACTCGGCGATCGCCTGTGCGTCGCCGACTGGCAAGCGCGCCAGGCCGAGACTGACCGGGCGCATCGGGCCGGCGGCAGTTCCATGGCCGTGCACCACTTCTCCTCGCAGGTAGCTCACCAACTGATCGTAGCGCCAGGCATTTGCACGACGGCCCATGCCCAGCAGCGAAGGCGCTTCCCAACCATCCACGGTACCGCCGGCCAGGCTTGCGCCGGACGTCTCGGCGCCGATCAGGTTCAGCGGAGAATGACAGCCTGCGCAGTGGCCGGGGCCTTCGACCAGGTAGCGCCCGCGATTCCATGCATCGGATTGCTGCGCCACGGGAGTCAGTGGCTCGCCCTGCAGGAACAGTAAATTCCAGAACGCCACTAGCGGCCGGAGGTTCATCGGGAAGCTCATGCGGTTTTGCCGGGCTGGAGCGTGCACGGCAGGGCCACTCATCAAGTACGCATAGGCGTCTTCTATATCGCCTGCCGTCATGCGTCGGTAATGCACGTACGGGAAGGCCGGATACAGGAAGTGCCCATCGCGGGCGATCCCTTCACGCATCGCCCGCTCGAACGCCGGCAGCGACCACTGACCAATGCCAGTCTGCGGATCGGGTGTGATGTTCGTGCTGTAGAGCGTGCCAAACGGCGTCACCAGCGGCAGTCCCCCTGCCAGGTAAGGGCCGCCGGGTCTCGTGTGGCATACCGCGCAGTCGCCTGCTTCGACGACGCGCGCGCCGCGTTGCAACTGCGCCGAATCGAAGGTTCGCGGCCGCTCGATAGGTGCAATCGCCGGACGCCACATCAGCAGGGTAGCCGCGATCGCACCTATCGAAGCCAGGACCGCGGCGCCGATCCAAAACGGTCTGGACCTCATGGAAATGCCGATCATGGGCATCCCAAGCCTGAGGCACGCGCGCTGGACATTGAGGATGGATTCGAGGTCATTGACGTCTCCTTGATCAACCGGAAAAGGGCGCCGATGGAGAGTCCTGCGCCGAGTGCCCAAGGGTAGAGAAGGCCCATGCGCCGGAGTATCAGCGGATCACGCAAAAGCCTGTTGCGCCAACCGCAACACCGCTGGCGTTGCGTGTCGCGCATCACTTCATTGCCCGATCAATGGGTTCTCCGGGCAGACCGCTGCCCTTAGCCTGACGATTACTTCCCCAAACCTACCGAGGTGTCATCATGTTCATGGGCAATCCCGCCGCGACGGCCAAGGCCGAACAACCCGCTTCACTTTCCGGCCTGATGGTCGCGTTCCTGGCGTTCTGCTGCGGCGCGGTCGTGGCCAATCTTTATTACGCTCAGCCGATTGTCGAATTGATCGCGCCGCAAATTGGCCTGTCCAGCATCAATGCGAGCCTGATCGTGTCGCTGACGCAATTGGGCTACGCCCTGGGTTTATTGCTGCTGGTGCCATTGGCTGACCTTGCGGAGAACCGGCGCCTGGTGGTGGGCCTCACCCTCGCGTCGGGCGTTACCCTGTTGTGTGCCGGGCTGACGCACTCGCCGTCGATATTCCTCGTCTTGTCGCTGCTGATCGGCCTCACATCGGTAGCGGTGCAGATCCTGGTGCCCCTGGCGGCACACCTGGCTCCGGAAGCAACACGAGGCCGGGTGGTGGGCAACATCATGAGCGGCCTGTTGCTGGGCATCCTGCTGTCGCGTCCGCTGTCGAGCCTGTTGGTGGACGTGTTCGGCTGGCGCGGTGTCTTCTTCAGTGCGGCGGCGCTGATGGCTGTTATCGCCCTGATCACCGCCATTGCGCTGCCGCGTCGCGTACCGACGCATCGGGCGACTTATGCCGCATTGATCGGCTCGGTGTTTGCGCTGGCCCGGCGCCATTCGGTCCTGCGCCAACGTTCGTTGTATCAGGGATTGTTGTTCGCCAGCTTCAGCCTGTTCTGGACCCTGGCGCCCATCGAGCTGATGCGCCACCACGGTTTCAGCCAGGTGCAGATCGCGATCTTTGCGCTGGTAGGCGCCGTCGGTGCCGTGGCCGCGCCCATTGCCGGACGCTTGGCCGATGCAGGTCATGGCCGTCGCGGGACACTCGTTGCGCTGCTGTTGGCTCCGGCCTCCTTGTTGATTGCAGCGCTGCCCGGCAGTGGTTACATCTGGCTTGTCGTGTGCGCGGTGCTGCTGGATTTTGCCGTGCAACTGAACATGGTGCTGGGCCAACGCGAGGTGTATTCCATCGACCCGCACAGCCGGGCTCGATTGAATGCCGTGTACATGACCAGCATCTTCGTCGGCGGCGCCTTGGGATCGCTGGTGGCCAGCCCGCTCTATGAGCATTTCGGCTGGAGCCTCTCTGCGGTGGCGATCGCGTTGCTGCCTGCCTTGGCCCTGGTGATATTCATGAGTCGCAAGGCAGATGTCTGACCAACAGGCATCGAGGAGCGCGGCGAAGCACAGTCCTGCAAGACGGCGGGCGAACGGTCATGCACAATCAGCTCCGTTCCCTTTCGACCGGACTCCGCTGATGGACAAATTGCTGGCGTTGAAGATGTTTGTTGAAACCGTGCGTTGCGGCGGTTATTCCTCTGCGGCGCGCAAACTTGGAATCTCCACCTCTTCGGTGACACGCCAGGTGGCGGGCCTGGAAAGCGAGCTGGGCGCCAGCCTGCTTAACCGCACGACCCGCAACACCAGCGTGACCGTCGCCGGGCAAGCCTATTTTGAAAAAGCCGTGGCTATTCTGGAGGCCATCGATGAAGCCGATGCCGTGGTCGCCGACCGCGGCAGCGAGGCGCAAGGGCGCCTGCGGATCAGTGTCCCCGTCGAGTTTGGCCGGCGAATCATCGCGCCACATCTGGGCCGACTGCTCGACCGTCATCCGGGACTGGAAATCAGCGTGTCATTGAGCGATCAGGTCGGTGACCTGTTGAGCGAGCAGATCGATGTGTCCGTGCGCCTCGGCTCGTCGGTGGTCAGCGAGGACATCGTCAGCAAACGGGTAGGGGGCTTCCAGCGCTGGGTCGTCGCCAGCCCGGATTACCTGGGCCGTCACGCGGCGCTGAGTCATCCTAATGACTTGCTGGGGCACCAGTGCCTGCGCTTCGATTACGGTGGATCGCATCATCACTGGACGTTTCAGGGCGACGAGCAACCCCTTCAGCTCAACGTGCATGGCCGGTTGCAAAGCAACAACGCCGACATCTTGCGCGAGGCCGCAATCGCGGGCGGCGGGGTGGCTCTGCTGGCCGACTGGCTGGTGCGCGATGACGTCGCCGCAGGTCGACTGACACGGTTGCTGGAGCATTACGAAGTCAATCCGGGCAGTGCGAGCAGCTGCATCAATGCGCTGTATTTGCCCAATCACCGCGGCTCCAGCCGCATCAATGTGTTCATCGATTTTCTTGCGGAGATTCTCGCCTCTGATCGAATGGCCCAATAAGGGATATCGCCGAGATGTGTAGCGCCAGATCCTCAAGTGACGTACTGAGGACCTTAATGACTGGCCGATATTCCTCTTTTTATCACCGCTGCAGAGCGACTATTGATGGGTGTCCGCTTCCTCAGCCGGATAAAACTCGCCTTCCTTGCCCATCTTTGTCAGTCGTTCGCGCGCGATCCGCTCAACATGGGCCACTGCGGCCTGATCGTCAGGGTTGACCAACTGCAGGCACAGGCGTTGGACATTCTGATCGTGGGTGCCTTCGCTGAGCATTTCGTGGGTGAAGACTTGTGCGCCACGCCAGAGGCATAGCTGGGTATGAGTCCCGCCGAGCCATATCTCGTTGATTGATCTGAGGTCAGTGGTCGCCAGTTGATCCACGGTAATTGTCTTATCCATTGCGCTGTACCTTACCAATGATTGGTTACAGGTAGACTTACAGGCACAGCGGGTGTTCCCAACGTCGGCGGTTCAACCGCGCCAAGCCAAGGAGTGGCGAACCTCATAAAAAAGTGGACAGTATTTCCAGTAAATAAATCTGGCTCCTTCATTGCCGGTCCCTTTCATTGCCAACAGACCGCTATGGTCGAAGGCGGTCAGTGGCGAACGGCAGCTAACGACCCAGAGCTGCCTTTCTCGAAAGGCAGCTAACGGCCAAAAGCAGTCGTTCAGGAACGACTGGTTCCGGCCAATAGCCCCCATTCGAGCGTGTCTATAAAAAACGGTGCGATTCAGATCAGCAGTCGCTGGGGGAGGGGCACACTCCGTGCTGCCAGCGTCCCTACCAATCCCGATTGGGGTATGCGGCGGGAGATGATGAGCCAGAGTTACACGACGAAGCTTGATCAGCTTTGGAAGGTGTCCTGCAACTGAGGAAACCGTGGGGCAAAAATGGGGCAATGCGGACGCCAATCAATGCCATTTAATGCCAAGCGGCTTAATTGACAGCTGCAACTAAAAAGCCCCTACAGCCCTTGTTACTGGGGGCTGTAGGGCTTTTTTGCGTTAATACCCGAGCACAATCGAGATATGCAGCAGCCCAATGTACTTCTCGCTAACTGTTTCACTATCTCACTTTCATTGCCATAGGTTCATTGTTGCTCCCAATCTCTCGCTGCTGCTATTACATCATTTCGTACAGCTAGCGCTGATGGCTCGGATGCTGATAACAATGATTGTGGATCTCGAACATGATAGAGCAAGCTAGTAGGGCCGCTTACCTGTTTATGTACTTCGTCGAGTCTGCCATGTTGGCGTAAAATTTCAGATAATATTGGCCATTTCTCATCGATCAAAAACTCGCTAACAGGGTCTGGGTCTTGCTCCTCGTAACGGAAATAAAATTGTCGAATTGCACGGCGACATATTTTTTCGAAGAACTTGAAGAATACAAGGTCCTGATAAGGTTCTTCTTCAGTATCGCGATGTTGTTTTATCCAGTTGTCTACCTCGGCTGGGTTGTGTAGGGTCGTGATCTGATGGCCGTCTGTAAGATGAATAGTAGAAATGGCTGGTATGCTTTTGCCGAACCGAGTTAGCTCGTCAGCAATAAGCATTGTGATGCTTGTGCTTTCAAATTTAAGCTCGGAAAAGTCTGCTCCGCGCGCATCTAGACGATAAATTTCTGTGTTACTTATAGTGCATTTGTCTAAAATGCCTGTTAGCGAGCACTCGTTAATGTGTAGGTTATTAAGTTTGCGATCCTCGATTTCAAGACCTTTTACAAGAGAAGCGAGTAGGATGGCGGAACCATTTACGTGAAGTCTGTCGCTTGCAAAATCTTCGCTAAATTTAATTTCGAAAGCATTTAAGGCTGGCGCTAAGTCTTTTTCTCTGTCGGAAGCTAACACGTCCTGAAATACTTCGACAAAATCCACCCCAAACACGCCTCTGCGAAGAGCTAAGCCAATCTTTCTCTCGAAAAGGTCTTTTAATATCGATTTCGCTAGAAAGTGGTTGAGTATTTCGGAGTGAGGAAACTTACGCATCCTGCTGGATGCACCAGGTTCCATGAGGCCAAAGCTACCAGCCTTATGAGTTAGTTTTCTTACCTCGTCGCTGCTGAAGATACCATCAAAGCAAAGTTCGCACAGCAGACTCAGATATTCGATGTCGACTTCGCCTTGCTCGCGCTCTGCCATGTCGACTGCCGCATCTTCAAACATTCGAGAGAGCGCGTCACGAATTCGGTCAGATTCTCCGCCCAACATTTTTTGAATGAGGTTTGTTTCACGGTCGAGAAATCTGTCCACTAGAAAGTTTCGGACCGTTTTCGATTGACCTTGCTCCTTCCAGTTGGGGGTTTCAGCAAGGACACTAAGAAAGTACGGGCGCAAAGCATAAGAGTTGTGTTGGAGGATACTCTCGATTTCCTCAAGACTATCTTCAGTCCATCCATGTTCTTTGAGCCACAGCAGGGCCTGGCGTGGCTCTGCAAGTAAAAGGTGGAGCTGGGTGAGATCAATAGTTCCCTTGCTTGCCTCGAGTCTTTCGGAAAATCCTTGTTGATCAAAGAATGTATCCCGACCTGCGAGGATACAAACACCGAGGCCGGCAATTTCCGATAGGAAACTTTGTAATGCGTGCCAAGCATCATGGTATCCATCAGCATCAACCAACTCATCGAAGCCGTCGATTGCTATGTCTAATAATCCGCGACTTACCAAAATTGGCACTTGATCAAATGTGAAGCTGGCTCTGAGTTGTTGGGTGGCAGAAGCTAGTTCTGCTCTTAGGTTTGATAGTTTGGCGCCGCGGCTTCCGATGTAAAGGATAGGGGGGAAATCGCAGGAGTTTAAATACGACTGTGCTCGATCAACCGTTAAGCGCTGTAAAAATCTTGTCTTACCGATACCTGCCGGACCATCAAGTAACACAATGGAGGTTTTGGTTGATGATCTAGCTTTGAGAAGTTTTCTCAAATCTCCGTTGTCATGGAAAATTCCCTCCGTTTCTGGTGAGGAGAAATTAGGGGTGAGGAACGGCGCACTCCCTATCTCTGCGAGCATACGGCTTTGGGTGGCGGCCATGCCCTTCAAATCTGCAAATTCGCTAGAGGCTAATAGTGAATTTATATTTGGGTAGTTTAGCTTTGTTGATAGTGATTTTATGGATTCTGTTTTTCTATTTAAAGAATACTGTTTCTGAGATCCGTCTTTGAACATTTCTATAAGATAGCAATCATTGCTTTCTTGAATTGATAGTTCAGTTGCTGGGTCTGAGAACGGTCCGAAGATGTCCGTGAGTACGTTAATCACTGGAGTGTCTTCCTTCTGCGAATTAGGTCGGCCGTTTGTAGATGGGAGTTATCAGAAGGACGTATGATACGTGCCAGCATTATATTGGCCCCCCAGCGCTCTGCTGTAATAACACCGGGTAATAGATCGTCGTCGTCGCCAATTACAAGGTAAATTGCGTCCCTCTCTTGGCGTACCGAAGTCAATAGGTCACTTACGAGTGCAGTGTCGACCATTTTCTGCTCGTCTTTGTCGCTTTCCTCTCTTCTTCTAAGAGTGTCAAAGAGAATGCCTCTTTTGCCGCCGCACAGTAGGTTGTTGCCGAATACAATTTCTGGGGCAAAAGAGCAGGCCCCGATCCTTCGGCTCAACGAGCTTGCAGCCGATAGTTTTTCAAATGCAATAAGATCTGAAGTCTTGGTTTTGCCACGGTGCCATCCGTGGTATATTCGATATGTTATACGGTAATTGGCAGTTTTATCCGCTTCATGAAGTAATTCTGAAATGAATTCTTGTAGTTCGAGCATTGATGTCAGGTTTTGAGTTTGCCCTGACCTTCTTATAGATGGTTTGACTATTCGTCTCGCTGTATCCCAGTCTATAAATGTCCTAACTTGCGTCATGCCACGAGTTCTCATAAGCGTCCTGCTATCAATCGCTGATTGGCTGTAGGAGGCGTAAAAATTACGCGGATGATGGCAATCTGTCTACTCGGATTCGATACGGCCTGGAGCAGGTGAATCGCCCCTGCTTCTGTAGACGCCTTCAAGCATGCGCTGCTAAGCCTATGAAACTGTCCGCTTCTGGCCGATTTCTGCCGGTGGCGACAGGCAGAAAACGGCCAGAAGCAGCCGCCTGAAGGTGTCGACAAAAATTCGGGCGACTCAGCTTCTGTTGGTTGACGCGCTTTCTTGATAAGGTCGCATGCAATAAGCCCTGTCGTTCGCCAAGGCTTTTGCGCTTTTCGTGAGCAAGGTCAGGACACTACCTTGGAGCAGGCATATCAGTCCCGTCCCGCACCTGCATCAGCGCAAATCCCAGCAGATTCAAGCCTTTCCACAGATTCGGATTGTTCGCATCCGCGCTGTCCTGTGCGAGCCCTATACCCCAGATGTTATCAACCGGGCTGGCTTCGACAATAACCCGCGAACCGGTTTGTAGAAGAAAATCGTTCAACTGCGGATTCTGGGAGAACTTGGCCTGGTTCGCTCGAACGACGATGTCGTATCGGTGTTGCAGCCAAACCTTATCATTGAATCCGCGCACGTTGCGGCCAAGCGCTTTGGCGGCATTTGGAGTAGGCGTGTGGAGCACCTGCGCACGAATATCCTGATCGTCGAACAAGGCCGCTTTCTCGGCCATCATGTAGTGTTCGGCTGTCGGGTAATGTTGCCCGTCGACAATGAACCCGGCCTCGAACCATTGGCTGAAGCACGAAGCCGTGACGCCAGTTTTACTACGCTGGTGCCCCCAGAAAAACGTAAAGCTCAGACATTCTCCAGAGTTGAAACGAGCGCACAGTTTTTTCAGGTGTTCAGAGTCGTCCAATGACATATCCTCGCTTATTGAAGATCAAAGCTACAGCTATTGTGCTGACCAAGGCAACCACGAAGCTTGGTGGATCGAACGTCTACAGATTGGGAATAATTGCACCTCTTCAACCTGATCAAGATCAACCGATGAAAGCTCAGATGAGCTTGGCAAGGCTTGTGAGCAGTTTTCGAAGGAGTACAAGGCCCGATTCATACGGACACGCTGACGGTTATCCGAACACGATAGGGCGTGGGCTTTTGATCGTCCCATGAGGAAGGCTGGCGTCAATAGATAAGGTGATAGCTGCGAAGGCCCGGTGCAAGCTCATCATCCATGATGTCGATCGCGGTCGCTGATGAGGGCTGCAGTTTTCATGGGGCCGCGCCAAAGGTGAACGGCCGTTAGCTTCAAGCCATGATCGGTAATTCGATGAGGTTGGGACGGCCTGAGCGAATGCCATCCTCGACCGCTTCAGCGATATCGCCGGCGCGCTCGACCCTGCGCGAAGCGACCCCCAGGGAGGAGGCGAGGGCCTGGAAGTCGATGGCCGGGTCCCGGATGTCCA
Organism: Pseudomonas sp. NFACC43; assembly: GCF_900119645.1. NCBI lineage: Bacteria > Pseudomonadati > Pseudomonadota > Gammaproteobacteria > Pseudomonadales > Pseudomonadaceae > Pseudomonas > Pseudomonas sp. NFACC43. The sequence continues at coordinate 205,700 of NZ_FPKK01000001.1, read as the reverse complement.
TGCCGATGAACTGGTTCGTACCGGCACTTCGGTAGTGCGCCTGGCTACGCGCGTAGTTTTTCAGGATGTTGTATTCGCCATTGTTCATGACCACAAAGGTGACGGGCAAACGCTCGTGTGCCGCTGTCCAAAGCGCTTGGGGGGAGTACATCGCCGAGCCATCGCCGACCAGGCAGACCACCGGGGTGCGGTCCAGGCCAAGGGATGTACCGACAGCCGCCGGCATGCCCCATCCAAGGATGGCGCTGCGTGTAAACAGGTACTGGCGGGCCGAATGCGAATCCAGGCAAGCACGCACATGAGCGATGGTGACCGGCGCTTCGTCGACGATCCACACATCAGGGCCGATTGCCCGGACAGCTTCATGGGCCGCAACGAAAGGCGTGGTCACGGGCGCATTGAATTCGCGCTTCGCGCGCTCGGCCACTGCGATTCGGCGAGTACTGCGCTCGTGCGCAGCGACATTTCGCAGCGTCGCGATGGCCTGGCTGTGTGGGGCCAGCATCTGATCCAGTAACGGCAGCAACAACTGCAAGGACAGCTTGATGTCGCCTATCAATCCCAGCGCCGTTCCATGCACTCTGCCCAGTTGGTGGCCATCGCCGGTCAATTGAATGAGACGGCAATGAGGGGGAATCGCCGGGCCTTGCGAGTATTGGTAACTGATCAGCGAATGACCGCCGAGAAGCAAGACCGCATCGAAGTCAGCGAACGTTTCGCGGATATCGGCAGCTTTGGGCGACAAGGCTCCGCGCCATTGAGGATGAGCGGTGGGGAAGGGGATATGCCCGGGCCAGGATGGCCCGAAGACTGGCGCGCCGAGTGCTTCGGCGAGTCTCACCACTTCCACTTGCGCATTCGACTGGGAGACCTCCTCCCCGACGATAATCGCCAGACGGCCCGGAGCAACCGTCGCTAAGGCCTCAGCCAACGGGTCAATCGCCGCGGTCACCGCTCCTCGTTCGATTCGCGACGGCTGGCCAGCATCGGCATCGGTGTGCTGCTCCATCACGTTGATCGGCAGCGAAAGGAAAACCGGGCCGGTCGGCCCCGTGCGGCAGTCCTGAAGAGCGCGACGCAGCAGCATCGGGATATGCTCGGGGTGCTGGATTTCCTCCGCCCATTTGACGCTCGGTCGGGCCAGGCTGACCAGATCACCATGAAGCAGCGGGTCGGTCACGCCATGGCGGGTATCCTGTTGGCCCGCGGTGATCACCAGCGGCGTGTTCGCCATCTTCGCGTTCAGGATGGCGCCCATCGCATTGCCAAGGCCTCCTGCTGTATGGAGGTTGACGAAACCGGGGCGGCCGGATGCCTGGGCATAACCGTCGGCCATCGCCACGACCGAGGCCTCCTGGAGGCCGAGCACGTAGTGAATATCGGAGACGCCCGAGAGCGCATCGAGCAAAGGCAGCTCCGTTGTTCCCGGATTGCCGAAGACATGGCGGACGCCTTCCCTGCGCAGTACTTCCACGAACAGGTTCGCGCCGCGTTGCCCACGGAGGCTGGACGGGACACAGGGAGTTGAAGGCATGGCGCGAAACCTCACTTGTCTGGAAGAGATAATCTACCCTGCTTTCGTGGCTATCGGATTGCCAAATGGCAGTGCACCACTGGTGTGGCGGCGACGCTGAAAGCCCTGGCGCCGGGTTTGATTTGAAGCCCGTCAGTGGATTTAACGTCCGCCCACTCTTTCGAGCGACTGGCTTTTGAGCGGCAAATCGCTGGTACGCTTGTCCGAGGCTTTGCGAATCGCATCGCACAAGGCCCGGACGATGGGGACATAGCTCAGCTGGCTGGGCTGGCAGGCCTGGAGCGCACCCGTTGGGTTGATCAAATGTACCGCGATGTGCCCTGGCAGCCATGAGACGAGTGGCCAGCGGGAGCGTTGGGCGATCGTCGGGCACAGATCCGCCGCCGTCACACCAAATTCAGAAGATGCCACGAGTGCGACCCCCATCATGCATGCGCCTTCCAGCTGGGCGCGTAGGCGACCGGGTTTTTCTACAGTGCCCAGGTCAGCGACAAACACCGTGTCATGCACAATCAAGCGCCCCTCGTCGCTCAGCTCGACATCGAGTACCGCGGCCATGCAAGTCTGCGCATCGTAATGTGCGGCGATGCCCTGGGTTCGGCGACCGCCTGAGGGCTTGCCCCAATGGCTTCTCATGGCCGCTTCGGTGATGACGCTACGCATTCGCCTGGCATCGAAACCTGAGCGTTGCGCGGCACCGTCGGCCCGTGCTGATACCGAATCGATCAGGGAAAGCAGGTAGTCTTGTTGATCGAGCCTGCATGCAGGGTCCTGTGCGGCCATGAACCGCTGTTCGGCGCGCAGGCGAAGCAACAGGTCCTTCCGGTCCAGGATACCGTCTGGCGATGGCCAGATGAATTGATCAAGTGCGCTGTCGTGCCCGTCAGGGTGGTTCATTTGCGTTTCTCCTTCCGGCTGATGACAAGAGCTCCGGCAAAAAGCAACCAAGGGGGCGGAATCTCTGGTTAAGCCAGGTTCCTGCGGGAGCGGGCAGGCTCGCTCCCGCAGGTTCACGATGGCGCCGCAGGAGCAATCCTGGCATTACTTTAGGCGCAACGATCTGACGTCAGGGTGACGGGAGGCTGACAGGAACATGTCAGGCGATAAGGGGGGCAGGGCAGGTGATGCATACAGTTGAGTCTGGCTTTCTTGTCGTCGGCTTGCATCACCCACCCACGTTCAAGCCACGATCTGCGCTGCTGCGCGAGCCCAAGGGGCCGCTGTCCTTGCTGGCATCGAAGCAGACAAACTGCTAACGGTGTCGAGCCGATGAATCTGCTCGGCTGACAGTTCAACCGACAGGGCTGCGAGGTTGTCGGCCAACTGCTCAACCGAGCGCGGGCCGATGATGGGCAACGACCCGTGCGTGCCGGACCAGGCGATGGCGATCTGACCGGGGCTGACGCCCAGTTCGTTGGCGATGGCGATCACCGTGTCGAGGACCTGTGTGCGCTGCTCGCTATTCTCTGCCTGGAACACCTTGCCACCGAGGCCCTCGGCGCGTCCTTTCTCGCCCTTGCGGTACTTACCGGTCAGCATGCCTGCGCCGAGTGGCGACCAAGTGACGATACCCAATCCCAACGCATGCGAAGCCGGGAACAGATCAGCCTCGAACCCACGGACAATTTCCTCGCCAGGCGTGACATTATCCGGCCAATGTGACCAATAGAGATCGATGCGATCGGTTCTGGAGGATGCATATTTCATGGTTCACCATTGATCAAGTCGCAGCGATATTGTCAGACAGTGTCGGCGCAAAGGCCTTGGCGTCGCAGTTGTACGCGGATAACGGGTGGGCCAGGATCGGTCTCGGTCTTGGCCATGAGAGGTCCCCTGTGTGATTGCGGGATGATCGAAGATCAGGCAGGTGGTTGTCGCGTGCGCATACGGTTTGCCATCGGGGCCAATGATCCGAGATCCGGATGAGTCCTCATCAGAATGACTCGCCAGCAGCTTCGCAACGCATAACGTGGGTGGGAATCGGCGTGCTTGACGAATTTTCCATCTCGAGTGCCAGGAGCCAATCACACCGAGTTCAAACCCTCATGAATTTCCTGATTCTCTCGCCGCACTGGTCAGCTCGGATCATCCCAGGCTCCGCATCCAGTTTGACCAGGCCGTCCTCCATGAAAACCACCCTGTCGGAAATTGACATGGCGAAGTCCATTTCATGGGTCACGATCAACATGGTCATGCCTTCTTTTGCCAGGTCGCTGATCACCTTGAGCACATCGCCGACCAGTTCCGGGTCAAGGGCTGAAGTAGGTTCATCGAACAGCATGATGTGGGGATCCATCGCCAATGCGCGGGCGATTGCCACCCGTTGTTGCTGACCGCCTGACAACTGATGCGGATACTTTTGCGCGTGAGCCAGCAACCCTACTTTGTCCAGCAGAGCGTAGGCGCGCTGCTCGCTGATGGACTTGTCGCGGCCGTGATAACGCGGGGCGAGGGTGACATTGTCGAGAATGGTGCGATGGGGAAACAGGTTGAAGCTCTGGAACACCATGCCGATGCGCTGTATCCCACGGCGTACTGGGTGCGTGTTGGTGTTGTCACCGGCGTTGATATAGCTTTCGCCGAATAGAATGATCTCGCCCTGGTCGATGTTTTCCAAGGCGTTGATGGTCCGAATCAGTGAGGTTTTCCCCGATCCCGACGGACCGATAATGGAGATCACCTGGCCCACGTTGACATCAAGGTTGATGCCCTTGAGCACGACGTGCTGGCCGTAGCGCTTGTGAATGTCAACCAGCTGCAGGGCGGGTGCCGAACCAGGCCCTGGCGCTGTACGAGCGTCTGCCGGAGAGGTCACCGCCCGTACCGCGCGAAGACGCCGCAGGCTGATGTCATCCAGCGTCTGTGGTTTGCGGTTGTTGAGCTCCAGGTGTTGCTCCAGCCAATGAAACAGCCAGCCGAGCACGGTCACGATCAGCACATAATACACCGCCACAGCCGACAGGGTTTCCATGACCAGGAAGTTTTGCGCGTAAAGGCGCTGGCCCACGGTCAACAGTTCGGTCAAGGAAATCACCGAGACCAGCGAGGTCAGCTTCACCACTGTGATGTATTCATTGATCAGGGTCGGCAGGGAAATGCGGAACGCCTGCGGGATCACGATCAGGCGCTGCAGACCGATCAGGCCGATGCCCAGTGCACGGCCGGCTTCTTTCTGGCCTTTGGCAACGGATATCAAGCCGCCCCGATGAATTTCCGCCATGTACGCCGCCTCGGTCACCACCAGTGCGAACAGGCCGGAATAGAACGGGTTGGACAGTACGCCACGGGTGACCGGGAACATCTGCGGCAGGTTATAGACGAACACCACCAGTACGAGCAGCGGCACGCTGCGAAAGAACCAGATATAAACCGACGCCGGCACGCTGATCCAACGCGTGGCCGAAAGCTTGGCCGACGCCAGCAGGAAGCCCAGCAGCATGCCGATGAACCAGGCCAGCGTGCTGAGTTCCACCACCGTAATGCAGGCTTTCCAGAAGTCCGAGACCGAAAACAGAGAAAAGAAGTAGGGCCATTCAAATTGCATGTGTACCTCCAACTGCTGGCGTCGACGGAGGCTTCACCTATGCCGGGCAGTCAAGCGAACGCCGCCGACTGTGGGAGCGGCCTCGCTCCCACAGGGCTGCATTGAGTCAGTTAGTCGGTTCTTCCAGGTTGTATTTCTTCAACAGGGCGGCGTATTCACCCGACGCTTTCGTCGCGTCAAAAGCCTTGAGCAGCGCCTGATAGAGCGCGTCGTTGTCCTTTTTGACGTAGATCCCCAGCGTCTGTTGATAGATCGAGTGATCGGTGCTGATCACAACCCGGCCTTTGGTGCGTTCTGCGATCATGCCGGCGGCGCCGTCGATCTCCACCTGAGCCTGCACGTTGCCGGAGAGCAGCGCCTGGGTCACTTCAGGGGCGGACGGGAATTCGCTGACCATGACCGCGCCCTTGTTATTCGGGACGCAGTAATCGGTCGAGAGTTTGTTGAATTGCGTGACCCAAGTGGTGCCTTTTTCCAGGCCGACTTTCAGGCCGCAGAGGTCTTGCGGTACTTTCGGTTTCAGCGGGCTGTCCTTGAGCACCATGATCGCTGCGCCGGTCTTGGCGTATGGGATGGTTTGCGCCTGAGTCTGCCGTTGGGGGGTGATGTACATGCCCGAGATGATCGCGTCATAGTGACCGGCGTTCAGGCTCAGAAGCAGGTTGGGAAATTTGGTGTCAACGAAGTCGGCCTTGAGGTCCAGATGTTTGGCGAGTAATCGCGCCAGTTCGGGGTCGGAGCCGACGACATTCTTTTGTTCGTCGTAAGATTCGAAGGGCGGATAGGTGATTTCCATGCCGACCTTGAGGACGCCGGGTGTCACCGTCGTGGCTGCGTGGGCTCCTGCCGCACCGAGGATCGCGAAGGCCAGCAGGGACAAGCGGACAGCAATATTCATTGGATTGCGCATCATCGGTGACTCCACGTCGAAAAAGTAGGATTGGACTGGTTTGAAACAGGGTTGTCTTGGAACGGTCGGGGGCATCAGGACGCTTCCTGCGTCTGGTTCTTCAAGTGACCGAAGCTCGAAGGCTTGCGTGCGCGCTCATACAGTTTGAGTTCGCCGCGTTCGACTTTGCGGCGCAGGTATTGATAGGTTTGCAACGCTTGGCCAAACATGTGCTCACCGATGGTGATTTCCTCGTAATCCTTACCGCCTTCAAGAAACTGCGGCAGTGGCTTGATTTGCGTATGGAAGTCGCAGGCATAGAAGAGTGGGAACGAGTAGCGCTCTTCGCTGACGGTTCGCACTCGGTGAGCCGTAGCAACGAATGTGCCCGCGGTCATGACCTCCAGCATGTCGCCGATGTTGACCACAAACGTACCGTCCATGGGCGGCGCATCAATCCATTGCCCCTGATCGTTCATCACCTCGAGGCCTGGCTTGTCGGCAAGCAAAATGGTGAAGCATTCGTAGTCGGTATGGGCACCAATGCCGGGCGCGTCTTGAGCCGCCAGGTCAAATGGGTAGTGGATCAGGCGCAGTTTCGACGGTGGGCGAGTCACCATTGCCTCGAAATAGTCCTCCTCCAGGCCCAAAGCGAGCGCGAACCCCTTGAACAAGCGCCGACCTAATGCAAACACCGCGGCGTAGTAGGCTTCGACGGCGGGGCGGAAACCCGGCAGGTCCGGCCATTCGTTGGCCCCGATCAGTGGCGTGCCGGCAATCACCAGCGGATCGTCTTCGCTCACTTCGAAACCGATATCGAAAGCTTCCTTGTGATCGGGTTTGCCTTTGGCATAGACCTCTTCACCTTCAGGCACAAAACCCTTGTGGCTGCGTGAAGTGCCGATGTAATGCTGCATTTTGTATTCAAGCGATTGGGCAAACAGGTTCTTCGCCGCTTGACGCAAGCCGTCGATCAGTGACGACTCGATGCCGTGGTTCTTGATGTACAGGAAACCGACTGCGCGGGCGGCGTTACCCAGTTCTTCGGCCACCGCCTGTCGCTGGGTGAGGTCGTCGCTGTACAGCCCGGCGATATCCACCACCGGAATGCGATTGAAGTTGGCGGTCGTGGGCGTTTTGTCAGGCATGAGTGGGCGCTCCTTATCGGGTTGAGGTGCAGGCGAAACGCCGAAAATGCTCGCGCTCGGTGGTTGCCATCCACACGTTCAGCGACCACAGATCAGCCACCGGCACGTTGGTGAAGGGCAGGTGATGCAGGTAGCCGTCGGCGCCGAACTCCGGTGTCAGCGTGCTGACCTGATACCCGCGTTTTTCCTGGGATCGCCAGATGGCCTCCCAATGTTGTTGATGGAAGGCAAGCGCTTGGCTGTACTCGGGGGCGGCGGGGTGGGGCACTTGCGGTCCCTGGTCGTATCCGACTCGGGCTTGAATATGGTGAACGCGTTCGACGAAGGTGCTGAGATCGTCTTCCGGATCGTTGAGCAGGCGCTCGCAGGTGACGACCCAATGACTGATGTCGCTGGTGAAGCGCAGGTCCGGCAGTTGACGAATCAACTCGAGGGTGACCCAGGGGTTGAATAACGAGCGAGCGCGATGGGTTTCGAAGGCGCACACCTGGCCATGCTTGCGCGCGAGGTCCATCGCGCGGCCAAAGAAGTCGACTTGCTGTGCCAGGGGCCAGCGATCGTTGCCAGCCAGCAGATTGATGAAGCGCGGTGCCAACTCAGCCGCCCAACCGAGTTTCTTGTCGAGGTCCAGAAGGTGTTCGTCGGGAGTTGCCGACTGCTCCGGCAGAACGTCGTAGGCGCTGAAGACGGTGCTGATATAACTGACTTTGTTGATGCGTAGAAAGGCTGCGAACTCGGCACGTTCGCTGGCGGTCATGGGCAGGCGGGCTTCCATGCCATCGAACCCTGCTTCAAGCAACTCGTCGAGCGCTTGTGCCTTGCTCGCTGTGTAGCCCCACAACGTTCGGAATATTTCCAACTTCATCGATCTGCTCCAAAGGTTCCTTCGCATGATTGACACGGCGACGTTGCGGCTAACCGAAACGCACAACGAACGGCAGTGACAATCAGGAAAGGCAATCTTCGGGCCGGATCTCTATGGAAGGCTCCTTTGTTGCGGTCAATAGTAGGGAGGGGCGGTTGACGGAAAAAATAGGGAAGCGCAAAAAGATAGTTCAGAGATTTCTAAACTATTGATCACTGGTCGCTGCCCTGATCGTCAGTCATGGATCCGATGTTCCGGAACCTGGCGTTGCTCACGCCGCCGAGCCGTCTTACAGCAAGAATGCCGTTCCATGAATCACTTCTGCACGGCCGCCACCCGACGCCCGCTCATGAAACACAGCAGCCCGCCCATCGCAGTCAAGGCGCTCAAGGCATAGAACATCGTCGGTGCCGGGGTTTGTATCAGCAGGTACCCGCAGATCACCGGGCTCAGGGCGCCGCCCAGGGCGGCCAGGTTCTGGGCGCCGTAGTAGCTGCCGCGCAGTTCTTCCGGGGCCAGGGTATCGACGAAGAGAAATTCGGCCGGGTAGATGATCATTTCACCGAGCGTGAAAATGAACATCGCCACGCACCAACTCAGCATGTCGTCCGCCAGGCTGAATCCGATCAGGCCAAGCATGAACAGGCTGGTGCCCGCAGCGATCCAGTAGCGCAGCTTCTCGCGGTCGAGGAACCGGCCGATCTGGTATTGCAGCACAATCACCGTGATTGCGTTGCAGGCGAGCAGGGCGGCCATGATCTCCAGTGCACGCTTGGCGTCGTGAGTGACCAGCAGGTATTGCGACAGATAGAGCGTGAAGCGCCCGTGCACCACGGTGCTGAGCAGGCAGCCGCAGGTGAACATGATCAGCGTGCGGTCGTTCTTCAGGGTCTTCAACGTCTTGAGAAAGCTGGGCGGTGGGCCAAGGGCCGCTGTCGGCGTTCCATCGCTGGGGATTCCCATCATCAGAAAGACGCTGAAGAACGCGATGCCTGCGGCGATCAGGAATGGCGCAATCGGGTAGACCCCCGCAATCACCACGCCGAGCATGGGACCGGTGGCGTAGCCGATGTTGGTCAGGGTGTAGCGCAGGGAAAACGCTTTGGCGCGCTGGCCGATGGGCAGGTTTTCGCTGAGGATCGCTTTGGAGCCGATCAGAAACAGGGCTGACGCGGTCTCGGTGATCACCACGGTCAAGGTAGTCAGGTAAAGGTTTTCGGCAAAGGTCAGCAGGACGAAACCCACGGCGCTGGAGAGCATCGCCAGGATCAGCAGCCGGCGCTTCTCCAGGCGGTCGATGATGTAGCCACCGTACAAGGCCAGCAGGGTGGCGATGAACACCGCGATGCCCAGCAGCAAGCCGACATCTTGTTGATTGAGGCCCAGCTTGTTGCTCAGAAACAGCGTAAGCAACGGGCTGGTGATGGCGCGGCTCACCACAATGGTCAGCGAAACGATCATCAAGCGTCGAATGACGAGGGAGTAAGTGGCCACGAGGTGCAAATGTCCTTATTCAGATTGTTGGCGTGCACCGCGATGACGCCCGAGCCGTCGATACCCTGATCACCCCAGCCACCGTTCCAGCGTACGTATCGATTCCAGGTCTTCCATGCGTCGCAGTTGCTTCAGTAGTTCCGCAGCCCGTTCCTGGGGCATTACCCGCGTCGTCAAACTGAAGAACTTCTCATCCAGGGCCTCATCGGCAAGTGGATTGCCCGGCGCTCCCAAGGGCACTTCCACACACAGGCTTGCCTGCCGACCGTCCACGGTCCGCAGGGTCACCACAGGCTCGCCATCCTCATCCAGTCGCGGGTCCACTTCAAGCTGGATGCGCGACATGCACTGAGTCACCAGAGGATCGTTGCGTTGCCGATCGTCATAAGCGTGCAGTTGGCAATGCCCATGCACCAACCGCGCGGCGAGGGCATACGGCAGGCTCATTTGCGCGGCTGCGAGACGGGTGACATCCTGGCCGCCACACATGCCGTGAAGAAAACCGCTCAACCCGACGTGCAGGTTTTCGACCTGGTCAACGGATACCTTCAACTGCTCCAACAGCTGGCCGAGGGCGTCGATGGCCGAATGGGTGCCGCGACAGGAGGCATAGGGTTTGATCGAGCAGCGGGCGAGCTTCCAGTTCACGCCGAGCTCTGCATCCAGCGCTTCGGGCCTTGAAGTCGCTGGGGCGAGGGTGTTCAGAAAACCGCCCCAGACGTCATCGAATAACTGCGTCGGGCCGCTGATGCCTTGTTGGATGAACCGCGCAGCCAACAGGCCACCTTCTGCGGCGCGCCCGCTGTGCAGCTTCTTGCTGTGCGAGCCGTCGTGAATGAAGGCCCACAGGCCACCGCTGAAGCTGCCGGCAATGCCCAGTGCCGTCAGGGTTTGCCGCGTATCCAGACCCAGGATGCGCGCACTGGCGGCGGCTGCGCCGAACACCCCACAGGTCGCGGTGGAGTGCCAGCCGGCGCCATTGTGGGCGCTATAGCCGCCGCAGGCTTCGAGCACTCGGCGACCAACCTCATAGCCGATCACGATGGCGCTGATGAATTCACGACCACTCACGGGCCGTGCGCGCAGCGAAACCGCCGCCATCGCCGCTGGCAGCACGACGGCCCCGGAGTGATCGCAACCGCCGGTGTCGTCCAGTTCCAGCGCATGGGCGGCGATGCCGTTCAGCATCGCTGCCGGGCCCGCGCAGACCTGCAGATCGGTTCCCCAAACCGGTACCTCGCCCGCTTCACCAGCGAACACCTTGTGTGCCTGCTTGGCGATATCGCTCTCGGCGCCAGCCAACGTTGCGCCGAACGTATCGAGAATGTGCCGCTTGGCTTGCGTTACCAACGCAGGCGATAGATCTTCAAACCGCAGATCGACACAGAATTGCGCCAACCGTTGCAAACGTTCGCTCATGAGACGTAATCCCGGTAATGGCGCTCGTACACCGATGCGGGATGATCCTCAGCTGCCGGCGCCGCGCTGTTTGCCCACCATTGCGCGACCTCGGCGCCGGTGGCGATCCACACGTCATCGTGCTGTTGAATGCCCTCGATCAGCTCGCGCAACACGCCTATCCGTCCCGGCGTGGCGATGATTTCCGGGTGCAGGCGAAGCACGTAGCACAGGCCGAATCGGTGAAACCCGGCGAAATCCATTTGCAGGTTGCCCAGGGTGTGGCTGTAGGAGGCGATCCGTGATTGTGCCGGTGGCACCGCCGGGCTCAAGTTGAAGGCGAAGTAAGGCTCGTCTTCCAGCTCATAATGCAGCGGCACTTCAATGACAGCGGGCGCCGTCGGGTGAGCGAATGGCAAGTCATCGCCACGCCATGACGAGGACCAGCGGATGCCTTGGTCCTTCAATGCGCCGATGAATCCCGGCGCGCCATTGCCCGCCGGGATTCGAAAGCCGACCGGGCGCTTGCCGGTCAGCCTGCCCAGGGTCTCGCAGCCTTTGGCGACATCGGCGCCCTGGGCGTCCAGGTCTAGCGCATCGTAATCCTGATGACGGTAGCCGGCGCAGGCGATCTCATGACCGTCGTCCTGGATCGTCTGGATGAGCGCTGGGTTTTCCTCGGCCACGATGCCGGGGACGAACCAACTGCTGCAGACCCCGAGTTCCTTGAACAGGCCGAGCAAGCGCGCCACGCCGCGTTGGGTACCGTAGCGCCATACCGATAAGGTCTTGTCACGCCCGGCCACTTCCGGGGCTTGTGTGAGGATGCCATGGATGTCGTTGTAATCGACGGTCAGTACCACAGCGCAGCGATAGCCTTCCGGCCAGATGGAATCAGCCATGGCGGTGCTCCTTCAACCAGAAGTGGGCGACGTCGCGGCAGGTGGCGAACCACACGTCATCGCGCCGACGCATGTGTTCGAAAAGCTTTTCCAGCAGCAGGAGGCGTCCCGGCTTACCGATGATTTTCGGGTGCAAGAGGGTGGTCAGGCACAACCCTTCGTCCATCGCGCCGTCATATTCGCGGCACCAGTTGTCCAGGGTCAGCGCGTAACTGGCCGTACGGTCCAACCCGGAAGGAAAGTTCGGCGCGCGGGTGTAGGCGAGGGACGCGTAATCGTCCATTTCCCATCGGCCTGGAATTTCCACCAGCGGCGTATCGAAACCCGCTACCTCCATCAGGTACGGTCGGTCGTCGCCGCGCATGCTGCTGGAATAGATCACCCCGGCTTCCACCAGCATGGCCGGGGTCTCGGCGCGCCAGTCGCCGGACGGCGTGCGGAAGCCTTCTGCGCGGATGTGCAGGTGTTTCCAGAACACCTCGCGGGAGATCTGCATGACTTCCTTTTGCCGATCCAGTGTCAGGGCATAAAAGGATTCGTGTTTGTAGCCGTGATAAGCCACCTCATGCCCACGCTCGACAATCGCCTGGCATTGTCTCGGCCAGTTCTCCACGACCCAGGCGGGGACGAAGAATGTCGTCGGGATCCGGAATTCGTCGAGCACATCGAGCAGGCGCGGCAGTGCACGGTAAGGGCCATAGCCGCCGAACCCGAAGTACTCGGGCTTACGCCAGATCGAGCCGTTGAGCATGGCATCACCGGTCGGGCCATCGAGGTCGAAGGCCAGGGCCAGGCAAGCCTTGTGCGGCGCGGGCCAGGTGGGTGAGGAGGGCATCGGTAGTGCTCCATCTTTATTCGTAGACACCAGACCCTTTGTGGCGGGGCTTGCTCGCGATGGCGTCGAGTGAAGCAACATTGACGTTGGAACACTCACAAGCAAGCCCGCAGCCACATCGGAATCAAATGGCCTGTGCGATCACTTCCCGGCGTTGATGGTCGCGGTCTTGATCGCTCCCAGTTCCAGATCCCACTTCTTCAGGATCGCCTGGTAGCTGCCGTCATCGATCATGCTTTGCAGCGCGACCTTCACCGCTTCGCTGAGCTCAGGTTTCTTCTTGCTCACGCCCATGCCGGTGTACTGCTCGGAGATCGGCAGGCCCACGGTCTTGTACATGTCCTTTTCCTGGGTCTTGAGGTAAGGCAGGGTTTCGCTGCCCTGCATGGCTGCATCGATGCGGCTCTGGCGCAGTTGCGCCCGGGCATCGGCCGAGCCTTCGGTGCCGACCACGTTGATCCCCGGCTTGCCGGCGGCCTCACAGTTGGCCTTGCTCCACTCGGCGATTTCCGCTGGAAAGGTGGTGCGGCGGCTGGTGCCGACTTTCTTGCCGCACAGGTCGAGGATCTCGTTGGTGTCCTTGTTTTTCTGCAAGGTGTAGAACTGCGGACCACTGGTGAAGTAGTCGATGAAGGTCACGCTGGCCTGGCGTTCGGCGGTGTCGGTCATGCCCGACAGCACCATGTCCACGCGGTCGGTGGTCAGGGCGTTGATCATTTGTTCAAAGCCTGTTTCCTGCCACTTGATCTTCACACCCAGGCGCTCGGCCAGGGCGTTGCCCAGGTCATAGTCAAAGCCGGTGAGGGTGTTGGTGGCCGGGTCCTTGAAGTCCATCGGCGGGTAGTTCGGCATGATCGCCACGACGATTTCGCCCTTGGCCTTGATGCTTGCCGGCAATTCGGCCGCGAAGGTGAAGCCGCAAGCCATGACGCCAGCGAGTACTGCGGGGATAAAGAAGTTCTTCATGGTCGTTCTCTTATGAGTGTTGTGAGCGTCAACGGACGCTTAGGTTCGAACGGCAGAAATGAAGCTTTGGGTGCGAGGGTTCTGTGGACTTATTAGTATTTCTTCGGGGCTTCCAGCCTCCACGATCTGCCCGCCGTCCATGAACACCATGCGATTGGAAACTTCGCGAGCGAAGCCCAGTTCATGGGTGACGACGATCATGGTCATGCCGGTCTGCGCAAGATCGCGCATCACCGACAGCACCTCACCGACCAGTTCCGGGTCGAGTGCCGAAGTGGGTTCATCGAACAGCATCAGCTTGGGACGCATGGCCAATGCACGAGCGATGGCCACACGTTGCTGCTGGCCGCCCGAAAGCTCGATCGGGTAGCTGTTGCACTTGTCCGCCAGGCCGACACGGGCGAGCAATTCCAGGGCCTCCTCATTCGCTTCTTTGGGGGAGCGCTTGAGTACCTGGCACGGTCCTTCGATGATGTTCTGCAACACGGTCATGTGAGGAAACAGGTTGAACCGTTGAAACACCATGCCGGTGGACAGCCGCTGGCGGGCGATCTGGGTTTCGTTGAGTTCGTGCAACTTGTTGCCGACGATCCGGTAGCCCACCAGTTCGCCGTCGACCCACAGGCCGCCCTTGTCGATTTTTTCCAACTGGTTGACGCAGCGCAGCAAGGTGCTTTTTCCCGAGCCGGACGGGCCGATGATGCACAGCACTTCGCCTTGCTCGACTTCGATGTTGATGTCCTTGAGCGCGTGGAACTGGTCGTAATATTTATTCAGGCTCACGGCCTTGACGATGCTTCTCATGTGGAACTCCTCAGGAACGCTTGCCGGCGCCGCGGGCGAAACGACGCTCCAGGCGACTCTGACCAAAGGACAGGACGGTGACGGTGGCCAGGTACCAGATGCCGGCAACGATCAGCAGCTCCATCACGCGGGCGTTGGCGTAGTAGATGTTCTGGGCGTTGTAGAGCAATTCCGAGTATTGGATCACGCTCGCCAGCGAGGTCATCTTCACCATGCCGATGAACTCGTTGCCTACCGGCGGAATAATGATCCGCATGGCCTGGGGCAGGATGATCCGGCGCAGCGCTTGCAGGCGTGGCATGCCGATCGATTTGGCAGCCTCATATTGCCCGGTGTCCACCGACAGCAGGCCGGCGCGCACCACTTCGGCGGTGTAGGCACCCTGGTTGATGCTCAAGCCCAGCAAGGCCGCCGCGAACGGAGTCATCAGGCTCACGGTGTCCATTTCGAACAGGCCGGGAATGCCGATGGTGGGGAAGATCAGCGCCAGGTTGAACCACAGGAGCAGTTGCAGGATCAACGGCGTGCCGCGAAACAGCCAGGTGTAGGTCACGGCCACATAGCGCAGGATCGGGTTGGCCGACATGCGCATGATCGCGGTGATCACGCCGAACACGATGCCCAGCGCCATGGCCAATACCGCCATGACGATGGTGTTGAGCAAGCCCCACATGATCGCCTCGGAGGTCAGGAACTGGCCGATGTACGACCATTCGATCTTGCCTTCGGCGAAGGCACGCACCAGGCCAACAAGGGCGATGACGATCAGCGTGGCGAAGAAGATACGCCCGTAGTAGCGCCGGGGCACATGATCGTACTGGGTGATGTCGAACTGGTTTTCCGCCAGCTTGCGCTCCGCCTGGAGTCGTTCTGCCTGTGTCTGGCTCATGTTGTTTCTCCGTACTCGGTTGCAGCGCTATCGCTGTGGGAGCAAGCTCGCTCCCACAGGTCCGGTGTGTTGCTCAGAGGCGCAAGCCCTGATAGTCCTCGGTCCATTGCTGCTGGGTGGCGAGGGCGGCTTTCAAGCGTCCGATCTGTTCGCGTACCTGTTGTGGCGCGGTCCCACCCCAGCCATTGCGGGCAGCGATGGCGGCTTCGAGGGTCAGGCTTTCGCGTACCTCCGGGGTGAGGCGAGGATCGACTTCCGCCAGCAGAGCGGGGGAGGCCTCCCACAGTTCGATGTCGTGTTTCTCGCACGCCTGGACCAAAGCACCGGTGATTTCGTGAGCTTCCTTGAACGGTACGCCGCGCACCGCCAGCCAATCGGCAACTTCGGTGGCGAGGGTGAAGCCCAGCGGTGCCTGGCGGCGCAACTCCTCGACATTGACTTTCATGGTCGCCACCATTCCCGCCATGGCGGGCAATACCAGTAGCAGCGTGTCGACGCTGTCGAGCACACCGTTCTTGTCTTCGCTCAGGTCGCGGTTGTAGGACAGGGGCAGGGATTTGAGCGTGGAGAGCAGGCCGGTCAGGTTGCCGATCAGGCGACCGGCCTTGCCTCGCGCCAGTTCGGCGATGTCCGGATTCTTCTTCTGGGGCATGATCGAGCTGCCGGTGGCGTAGGCATCGTCCAGTGCGACCCAGCGAAATTGCCGCGATGACCACAGGCAGAACTCTTCGGCAAGGCGCGAGATATTGATGCCGAGCATGCTGGCGATGAACAGGAACTCGGCGACGTGATCGCGGCTGGCCACGGCGTCGATGGAGTTTTCGCAAACGCCGCTGTAGCCCATTTCCTTTGCCGATTGTTGAGGTAGGCGAGCGATCGCCGAGCCCGCCATGGCCGCCGCACCGAGTGGCGACAGCGACGTCCGTGCGTCCCAGTCCACCAACCGTTGTACGTCGCGCAGCATCGACTGGGCGTGGGCCAGCAGGTGGTGAGCAAACACGATCGGTTGCGCCTGCTGCAGATGGGTGAAGCCGGGGCAGATGCTTTCGATGTGTTGCTCGGCCTGTTCCACCAACGCCTGCTGCAGGGCCAGCACTTCAACGGCCACGGTGCGTACGTGGTCACGCAGGAACAGCCGCAGATCGTTGGCGGTCTGGTCGTTGCGCGAACGACCGGCCCGCAGCTTGCCACCCAAGGCGCCAAGCCGTTCGGTCAGCAGGCGCTCGATGAAGGTGTGGACGTCTTCATCATCCAGGGTCGGGGCGATGCTGCCGGCGCGATAGTCCGCGCCGATGCGTTCCAGGGCGTCGAGCATGGTCAGGGTTTCTTGCTCGTTCAGCAGTCCGGCGCGCTGCAATTCCCGGGCATGGGCCTTGGAGCCGGCGAGGTCGTACGGGGTGAGCCGGAAGTAGCGCTCAGGGCAACGGGACAGGGCCGCCAAGGCTTCGGAAGGGCCGCATTTGAAGCGAGCTCCCCAGAGTCGGTCGGTGGTTTGAGACATTGTTGTTTTCCTCGTCGGTTTCGCGAACTGAAACGGGTACTCCAGGCCACGACGTCGCTACGAAAATCAGCGAGCGAAGTCAGGCCAGAGCAGTTTTCAAGAGGGCAGTTGCATCGGTGCGAGCGCTGATCGAACTGTCAGCTTTTGATGTTTCGCGACCAGCGTTTTGGCGCTGATGTTCGGAATTTATTGGCGGTTGCCAAGCTTGGTTTTCTGTGTTCATTATTATTGGGCCAGCTTGTTCTTGTTGTTGGGCACAGGTTGTTGAATAGAGCGCCAGAGGTAAATAAGCATTATGGAAACCCCACTTTCCAATTCCGGAAACCCGCCGCCAAGAACCCCGCAAAGGGCACCGTTGGCCCTCAGCGGGCTGGACTTCAAATTGCTCAAAGTGTTCAAGGCGGTGGTCGAGGCGGGAGGCTTTAGTGCCGCACAAAATGAGCTGAACGTGGGGCTGGCAGCCATCAGCAAACAGATTTCCGACTTGGAAATCCGTATCGGGATGCGCCTTTGTACGCGTGGGCGCGAGGGCTTTCACCTGACGGAAGAAGGGCGTCTGGTGTATCAGGCATCGATAGACTTATTTGCCTCGGTCGACAACTTCCGTGACCGACTTAGTTCAGCGCAGAACGAACTTGTTGGTGATCTTGGTGTGGGGGTTATTGATAATACTATCTCGGATGATAACTCCCCGTTAGTTGCTGCGCTCAGGCAAATGAATGAACAGTCGCCCAAAGTCCGGTTTCAACTTCAGGCTTCACAACTCGATGAAGTCGAAAGAGGTGTCGTCGAAGGGCGGTTGGTAGCGGGAATCGTACCGATTTATCAAAAACGCGAAGAGTTCGATTACTACGAACTCTATGAAGAACGTTCGCAGGTCTATTGCGCACTTGGCCACCCGCTGTTCTCCATGGCGGACGAGGACATTGGCGCACATGTGCTCAAGGAGTACGAATGCGTCAACCATCGCTACGCGATTCATCGCGACAAACTGAAGTTTGCGCACTACGACAGCTTCTCCGCCTCAGCCACCCAAGTGGAAGCCGTGGCGCTGCTGATCAAGACGGGGCGTTTCCTCGGGTTCCTGCCCCAGCATTACGCCGCATCGATGGTGGCGCGGGGAGAGTTTCGCGCAGTATGTCCAGACCTGTTCAACATCGTCACGCCGTTCAGTCTGATACTGCGTCACAACACTGTACGCAGCCCCTTGGTCAAGGCCTTTGCCCGGGCGCTGGGGGTGGATCTGAAGGCTTCGGTTTGATGTTTCTGTGTGAGTCACTCACGAGCCTTGGCGGCAACCGGAGTGATAGGTAAGTTGCACCATCAAACCGTTGGTGCTGTTCTAGTTCAAATACTGCTACCTGCCCCGGCGTGTTTCGTTGGAAGGGCTCCCAGTTGAACTAGCCCAGGGCTCAATCACCCTATCCTGTATGCGCAGTCCACCCTCTAAGCGACGGTGGTAATAATTGGATTTGTGCAAGGGACAGGGTGTCTGTCCACTGGAGCAATCTGCTAAAGGGTCCGTATCGACGAACGAATCGCCCGTGCACATTCGATGACCGCGGGCGCCAGCTTGCGCTCGGCTTCCTCCATGGTCCAGCGGCTGCTGGGCACCACCACATGCACGGCCGCTACCGGCAGGCCCTGGCTGCCGATGATTGGCGCAGCAATGGACATGTCGCCCAGGAACAACTCTTCCTTGTTCGTGGCGTAGCCTCTGCGCCGCGTGGTCTCGATCTGCTCGATGATGTCGTCGACCGCGGTCAGGGTGTACTGGGTATGGCGTTTGCGCTCGCTGGCGTGCAGTACGGCAGTGAGTTCGTCGTCGGGCAGGGCGCTCAGGAAGGCCCGTCCGGAACCGGTGCAGTACATTGGTATCCGGCTGCCGATGGGCATGTGGATCGGGATGAATTTCGGTGCCACGAAGCGTGCCACGTACACCATGTCCAGTCCGTCGGGCTCGGTCAGGTTGGTCGTCTCCCCGGTAGCCTGGGCCAGCTCGGCAAGGAACGGGTTGGCCACGTCGACCAGCGTATCGGCGGCCAGGTAGTTGTAGCCGATCTCCATGACCTTCGGGGTCAGCTGGAAGCGTTTGGTCTGCGGATGCTTGCGCACGTAACCAAGCTCTTCGAGGGTGTGGATCATGCGTTGCGCGGAGCTTTTATTGATATCCGCCGCTTGCGCGATATCCGCCAGATTCATCGTGCGCCGGGATGCGTTGAAGGCTCGCAGCACCGCCAGGCCTTTCTCCAGCGACTGATTGAACAGAGGGTGAGGGGTTTCGCTCATGTGGAATTCCTTGTTTTTGCTTCATGTATATCGATATTCGATACTTATAAATCTCTTTACGATTCAAGTAAATCGTTTATATTCATTTTGAGCCTCCTGCCATACACCTGGGGCACCCTTACCGGACTTAAGACAAATAAAAGCGTCCATTGGGAGATACGCCATGCTTACTCGCTTTCGTGCACTCACGCTCGTTGTCGCTCTGGCCTGCGGCATCGCTTCGGCCAGCGTCGCCGCCGAACCCGTCTACAAGGTTGGCGCAACCGCGACGGGTATTCCCTTCACCTTCCTCGACGTCAAGAGCCAGAGTATCCAGGGCATGATGGTCGACGCCGCGCAGGCAGTGGCCAAGGCTGGCGGCTTCGAGGTGGAGATCCAGCAGACCACCTTCGCTTCGCTGATTCCCTCCCTGACTTCAAACAAGATCGACCTGATTTCCGCCGCCATTCTTCGCACGCCGGCGCGGGAAAAGGTGGTGCAGTATTCCGACCCGGTCTTCAGCTATGGCGAGGGTCTGATCGTCAAGGCCGACGACCAGACCCCGTACACCCGCATGGAGGATTTTGCCGGTGAGGTGGTCGGCGCTCAGGTCGGCACGGTGTTCATCGATGAGCTGAACAAGCGCGGTGTCTTCAAGGAAGTGCGTGGCTACGACTCGATTCCCGACCTGATGCGCGACCTGGCGCTTGGTCGGATCAAGGCAGGCTTTGCCGATCGTCCGGTGGTCGCCTACCAGTTGGCTCAAGGCACGCAGAACAAGGTGCATCTGGTCCAGAGCTACCAGCCCGTGGTGATGGGGGATGTCTGCCTGATCATGCGCAAGGGAGACAGTGAGAAGCTTGCGCAGGTCAACAAAGGCATCGCCGCTATCAAGGCCGATGGTTCCCTCGACCAGATCATCAGGAAGTGGAAGCTCAACTGACGGTTTTGTCGACCGCCCGCAACGGCGGGCGGGTCCACTCATTGTTTCGTGGGTAGCCTTATGTTTCTCCAGAATGCCTTGGACTTCCTTCCAATCCTGCTCAAAGGGGCGGTGGTCACTCTTGAGGTGACGGCCGGGTCGTTTGTCCTCAGCTCGTTGATCGGGTTGGTCCTGGCCCTGATGATGGTTTCCAGGATAAGGGCGATCGCCTTGTTCGCCATCAGCGTGGTGAACGTCATCCGCGGGCTGCCGATCATTGTGCAGCTGTTCTATATCTATTTCGTCCTGCCGGAATTCGGCATCCAGCTGACTGCAATGCAGGCCGGCATCATTGGCCTGGGGATCGCTTATTCGGCGTATCAGGCCGAGAACTTCCGGGCCGGTATCCAGGCGATCCAGCAAGGGCAGATCGAGGCGGCCGAATCCCTGGGCATGCGCGGTGCGATGGTGATGCGGCGAGTGGTGCTGCCCCAGGCATTGCGCATTGCCTTGCCGCCCTACGGCAACACCCTGGTCATGATGCTCAAGGACTCGTCGCTGGTCTCCACTATCACCGTGGCCGAGATGACGCGTGCGGGGCAACTGATCGCCTCTTCTACCTTCGAGAACATGACGGTCTACACCCTGGTGGCATTGCTCTACCTGGCGATGAGCCTGCCGCTGTCCTTTGCGCTGCGTCGTCTGGAAGCACGCTTCAGCACCCGGAGAACGTCATGATCGAGATCAAGGGCATTCACAAGCGTTACGGCAGCGTGCCGGTCCTCGAAGGCATCGACTTGCAGGTCAAGAGCGGTGAAGTGGTGTGCCTGATCGGCCCATCGGGGTCGGGAAAGTCTACGTTGCTGCGTTGTATCAACGGCCTGGAGAGTTATGACCAGGGCGACGTTCTGGTCAGCCGAGAACGGGTTGATCGCAACGCCAGGAGCATCCACGACATTCGCACCCGGGTGGCGATGGTTTTCCAGCGTTTCAACCTGTTCCCGCACCGTACGGCCCTGGAAAATGTCATGGAGGGGCCCATCTACGTGAAGAAGGAAAAACCTCAGGTCGCCCGCAGAAATGCCGAGGCGCTGATGGATAAGGTCGGCTTGTCCCATCGGATGAATGCCTACCCGGACGAACTGTCCGGTGGGCAGCAGCAACGTGTCGCCATTGCCCGGGCACTGGCGATGAACCCCCAGGCGATTCTCTTCGACGAACCGACCTCGGCCCTGGATCCAGAGCTGGTGGGCGAGGTGTTGACGGTGATGCGTAACCTGGCCAACGAGGGCATGACCATGATCGTGGTGACACACGAAATGGCGTTCGCTCGGGACGTGGCCGACAAGGTCTGCTTCCTTCACGGCGGCAAGATCGTCGAGTCAGGGCCGGCCCGAGAAGTATTGAGCACCCCGACCCACCCACGCACCCAGGATTTTCTTCGCCGGTTGCTCGACCACAACGCGCAGGTGCAGGCATGAATGCCCCTTTCGCACCGCAACTGCCGGCCTCGCTCTGGGCCGCGACTGCTGCGCCGGCGGTGCAAACGCCGGCGCTGGCTGAAGACAAACAGGTGGATATCGCCATCGTGGGGGCCGGCTACACCGGTTTGGTCACGGCCTTGCGATTGGCCGAGGCGGGGGTCGATGTCTGTGTGCTGGATGCCGGGGAGCCCGGCTGGGGGGCTTCGGGACGCAACGGCGGCCAGGTGATTCCCGGGCTGAAGTTCGATCCCGATCAATTGCACGCCAAATTCGGTGCGGCCCGTGCCGAAGCGATGCTCGATGTAGCCGGTTGCGCCGCCGACGAAGTGTTTTCGTTGGTCCGCCGGTATGCAATCGACTGTGATGCGACCCAGAAAGGCTGGATTCAACCCGCTTGTTCGTCCGCCGCGATGAAAGTCATCGAGCAGCGCGCCGGGCAGTGGCAACGCCGTGGAGTCCAGGTGGAGCTGCTGGACCGGACTGCCGTCAGCCAACGCATCGGTACCGACAACTATCTGGGTGGCTGGGTTGATCCGCGGGCCGGCAGCTTGCATCCGCTGAGTTACGCCCGTGGCCTGGCAAAGGCCGCATTGGGGCAGGGCGCGATGATCCACGGCCACAGCCGCGTCACGCGGTTGCAGCGACAGCCGTCGGGCTGGACGTTGTCCACCGTGCAAGGGGCCAGGGTCAGTGCGCAACGGGTGCTATTGGCCACGGATGGCTATACCGACGACCTGTGGCCCGGCTTGCGCGAGACTGTCGTTGCAGCCAACAGCTTCATCATTGCGACCCGTCCGCTGCCATCGGCGATCCGCAAGAGCATCCTGCCCGGTGGCGAGGTCTGTTCGGACTCTCGACGCTTGCTGCTGTACTTCAAGCTGGATGCCCAGGGGCGTTTGCTCCTGGGGGGACGTGGGCCGTTTTCGGAGCCTTCCCAGCCCCGCGACTGGGCGCACCTTGAGCGTTCCCTGGCGGCGCTGTTTCCGCAAGCGGCGCAGGTGCCCGTCGAGTATCGGTGGAGTGGTCGGGTGGCGCTGACCCAGAGTTTTCTTCCGCATGTCCATGAGCCTGCGCCGGGGCTGTCCGTCCTGCTTGGTTACAACGGTCGCGGCATCGCCCTGTCCACGGCGTTAGGCAAGCACCTGGCCGCGAAGCTGTCGGGGGCGACCCAGGCGTTCCCGTTCCCGGTCATGCCGCTGCGTCGAATTCCATTTCACGGGTTGCAGCGGTTGTATCTGGCGGCCGGGATCGGCTATTACCGGTTATTGGATGCCTTGTTCTGAGCACTGATTGAAGAAACGGCGGGCGTCGGCCAGGCGGTGTCCGTCAAGGCGTATCGGCCCAAGGCAAGCGATCCCCAATCCAACTTTACGCTCGACCTGAATGGCTCCGAAGCGGAAATGGCGTTAGCATCCCCTTCATTGGGCTTGAACAGCCTGTTTTTTCAGATCAGGGTCGCATTGTGGAAAAGCTAAAACGCCTTGAAAGCGGAATCGAAGGACTCGACGCGCTGCTCCAGGGAGGGTTGGTCGCGGGTGCTTCATACATAATCCAGGGACGCCCAGGGTCAGGCAAGACGATCCTGGCGAACCAGCTTGGATTCCATCACGCCCGCAGTGGCGGCCGGGTTTTAGTCGCCACGCTGTTGGCCGAATCACATGATCGACTTTTCCAGTTTCTTTCTACGCTGAGTTTTTTCGACGCATCCAAGATCGGCGCCGAAATCCAGTTTGTCAGCGCATTCGATACGTTGGAAAACGAAGGCCTGGATGAAGTCGTGAAGTTGCTCAGACGCGAGATCAGCCGACAAAAGGCGACCGTGATGGTGGTCGATGGTCTGCTCAATGCGCGTTCCAAGGCCGATTCGCCTATCGATACCAAGAAATTCATCTCGGAGCTGCAGGGACATGCCGCTTTCGCCGGTTGCACCGTATTGTTCCTTACCAGTTCACGGCTTGACGACGGCAGCCCCGAGCACACGATGGTCGATGGTGTCATCGAAATGGGAGAGGAGCTGTTCGGGACGCGCTCGGTACGGCGTATCCAGCTGCGCAAGACCCGCGGCAGCAGCGCGCTGACCGGTCTTCACGAATGTGAAATCAACGATGACGGCCTGGTTGTCTATCCGCGCCTGGAAAGCCTGTACAGTCGTCCTTCCGCCCCGGACAGTGCCAACATGACGCGTATCGCCAGCGGGATCGACTCTCTGGATGACATATTGGGCGGAGGCTTGTACAGCTCCAGTGTGTCCCTGGTCATTGGTCCTTCCGGGATCGGGAAGACGACGCTGGGTCTCAAATTCCTCGCCCAGTCGACGGCAGACGCCCCTGGCTTGCATTTTGGATTCTATGAAAGCCCGCAGCGACTGCGCCTCAAAGGCCTCTCCCTGGGTATCGATATCGAAGGCATGGAAAAAAGCGGAGCATTGAGCATTGCCTGGCAGCCCACCACCGAAGGCCTGCTGGACGGACTCGGCGCACGACTGCTGGACATCGTTAAGGAAAAGGGTATCAAGCGCCTGTTCATCGATAGCCTGAGCGGCATGACACGGACTTCGACCAACCCCGCGCGGATTACGGATTTCTACAGCGCGCTCATGAACGAGCTCAGGGCCAGGGGCGTTACGGTGTTCGCCTCCTGGGAGATGCGTGACCTATTCGGCTCCGAGGTCAGCTCACCGAACTCGGACCTGTCCAGCATCGTCGACAACCTGATGCTCATGCGCTTCCTCGAGGATCGCTCTGAACTAAGAAGGACGCTCTCCATTCTTAAGGTACGAGACAGCTCTTATGACCCGTCGCGATTCGAGGTGGTCATCCGGGATCAAGATGTTTTCCTTGAAAAGGCTTTGAGAAATGAACCTTCAGTCTCAGCTGAGTCATTGCCTGGTTCAATATCATAAGTCTTTGAGCGGGTTGAATTGACATGACCACCATCCTGGTCGTCGACGACGAGTATCTGATCGCTGACATCCTCAGTTTTGCGCTAGAGGACGAGGGCTTCATGGTGGTAACGGCCAGCAATGGTCAAAAAGGACTCGAAGTGCTGGAAAGAGAACGTCCAGCCCTGATCATTACTGACTTCATGATGCCGGTCATGGATGGTCTTGAGTTCGCCACGGCCGTGCGAGCCTTGCCGTCCGTCAATGGGCTGCCCATCATCTTGATGAGCGGTGCCCAGGCGCACCTGGGCATGACGCGATCGGACCTGTTCGATGCGGTGCTGCCCAAGCCATTCGACATAGACTCGATTGTCGCCGAGGTGAAGAGGCTGCTGGTTGCAGAGTGATGCAGCGTCGAGAGCTGCCGAGCTGAACGCTGCGCGTCCGCTGCGAAGGGATATGGGAGGTTGCAGTGCAATCACCCCCAGCAAGGCATCGTCCTGGTGTTTTGTCCGAAGCCCGCACTTTCAAGCCGATCGAGCTTCGCTCCGACCTGGCCGATTGCGTCTGGCAGGCTTTCTCCTGATTCGATGCAACGAATGTCCCGTAGCGGCCTCATATGGAAACGAGCGGCGCCTCGGTTGAAGAGCTGGCGCCTGCGGTTTTCTTGACGGAGGTGATGGTGTCCATGACGGCAGCTGAGAAAAACCATGTCGACTGGCTGATCGAGCAATCGATGCTCAATGCAGCGAGGAAGCGCGCCAGGCTCTACTCGGGTCAGGGTCGATTGTGGCAGCAGCCTTATGCGCATACCCGGCCTCGCGACGCCTCGGCATTGGCTTCGGTGTGGTTCACCGCGTATCCGGCTTCCATCGTTACCCGCGAAAATGGCACTGTGCTTGAAGCGCTGGGGGATGAGACCTTATGGCATGCGCTGTCGAAAATCGGTATCCAGGGCATTCACAATGGCCCTTTGAAAAGGTCCGGTGGCCTTTCGGGCACTGACTACACACCTACGATCGACGGCAATTTTGACCGCATCAGTTTCGACATCGACCCGCAATTGGGCACCGAGGCGCAGTTGCAAGCATTGACCCGGATGGCCGCCGCGCACAATGCGGTCGTCATCGAGGATGTCATCCCGTCTCATACCGGTAAGGGTGCGGATTTTCGTCTGGCCGAGATGGCGTATGAGGATTACCCGGGGCTCTACCACATGGTGGAAATCCGTGAGGAGGACTGGCCGCTGCTGCCCGACATTGCCGAGGGACGCGATGCGCAGAACCTCACCCCGCAGCAGGTGGACGTTCTGCGAGACAAGCATTACATCGTCGGACAGTTGCAACGGGTGATCTTCTTCGAACCGGGCGTCAAGGAAACCGATTGGAGTGCGACCCCGGTGGTGATGGGGGTCGACGGCAAGCCCCGGCGTTGGGTCTATCTGCATTACTTCAAGGAAGGGCAACCTTCACTGAACTGGCTGGATCCGACCTTTGCCGCTCAACAGATGATCATCGGCGACGCGCTGCATGCCATCGATGTCTCGGGGGCGAAAATCCTGCGTCTGGACGCCAACGGATTTCTCGGCGTGGAGCGCAAGCTCGAGGGGTCCGCCTGGTCCGAAAGCCATCCGCTATCGATCACCGCAAACCAGTTGCTCGCTGGAGCGATTCGCAAGGCCGGCGGATTCAGTTTCCAGGAACTGAACCTGACCGTAGACGACATCGCCGCCATGTCCCACGGAGGGGCGGATCTGTCCTACGATTTCATCACCCGACCCGCCTACCAGCATGCCTTGCTGACGGGCGACACGGAGTTCCTGCGATTGATGCTGCGCCAGATGCACACCTTAGGCATCGATCCGGGCTCGCTGATTCATGCGCTGCAGAATCATGATGAGTTGACCCTGGAACTGGTGCATTTCTGGACCCTGCACGCGCACGATACTTACCTCTATCAGGGGCAGACCTTCCCCGGCAACATCCTGCGTGAGCACATCCGCGAGCAGATGTACGAACGCCTCGCTGGAGAGCATGCGCCTTACAATCTGAAGTTCGTCACCAACGGTGTGTCCTGCACCACGGCGAGCATCATCACGGCGGCGCTGGGAATTCGCGATCTCGACACCATTACGACGGCAGATATCCAGCAGATTCGCCAGGTTCACCTGCTGCTGGTGATGTATAACGCGATGCAGCCCGGCGTATTCGCATTGTCTGGCTGGGACCTGGTGGGCGCGTTGCCGTTGCCCGCCGAACAGGTCGAGCATCTGATGGGCGACGGCGACACGCGTTGGATTCACCGCGGTGCCTACGACCTGGTGGACCTCAACCCTGATGCGACACTGTCGGCCGGTCAGATGCCACGTCCGAAGACCCTGTACGGCAGCTTGCCAGGTCAGTTGAAAGATCCGGATTCGTTCGTCTCGCAGCTGCGCAGGATCCTCGCTGCGCGCCGTGCCTATGACATCGCCGCCAGTCGCCAGATACTGATTCCGGACGTCGAGCACCCAGGACTGCTGATCATGGTTCACGAACTGCCGGCTGGCAAAGGGACGCAGATCACCGCGCTGAACTTCGGTTCGACCCCGATCACTGAGACCCTGCACCTGCCCAATATCGCACCCGGGCCGGTGGTCGACATCATCAATGAACGGGTCGAAGGCGACCTGACGCCCGAAGGCGAATTCACCATCACGCTGGATGCGTTCGAGGGGCTGGCGCTGCGGGTGGTGAGCAGCTCACCGATGATCTAGGGCTCGGGAAATCGAGGTGGTTGCTCAGGTCGATGCTCAACCGACCTGCGGCCTTGAGTATCCGCTACGCCGATGGAAGCTGGGCTTCGATCGCGACCTTGTCGATGACCGACCAGACCTCACGGATCCTGCCGTCCTCGAACGTGTAGAAAACGTTTTCCGCGAAGCAGATCCGTGTCCCGTTGACCGCAAGGCCCAGGAACTCTCCGGTCGGCGTGCAATTGAATGCCAGGCGAGCTGCCAGCCGGGGTGGGTCGACCACCAGCAGTTGGATTTCAAAGCGCAAGTCGGGAATGTTCCGATAGTCGGCTTCCAGCATGCTGCGATAGCCGTGCAAGCCTAGTGGCTTTGCGTTGTGAACCACATCCGGGTGCACGAAGTGGCCCAGGTTTTCCCAGTCCTGTGCATTCAGGCAGGCGATGTAGGCGTTATAAAGCGCTGCAAGGTTCGAAGTCATAAGGGCGATTACTCCGTTCTGTTAGCCATGACCGTATGACCTTGCAGCAGTCAATGCGATCCAGAGCCTGTCGTACTTGAATCTTCGAATGCGACAGATCAGGAAACGACTTTCTTGAAAGGGCGAATGGATACTCCCCGATAGAACGAAAAAATGGCCAGCACCTGCACCACGACCGCGGCTGTTACCACGGCTCGGATCGCGTGACCGGGATCGGTGAAGGCGCAGCGCAGCACGCCGAAAAATGCCGGGGCGAAGGCGTAGGTGGCCTGGCTGATCGCGACCATCAGGGCGATCACCCTGGCTATTTGTTCGCGGCTGAATTCGGTTTGTGCGATCAAGGGGGGCAGGGAGGTGGCATTGCCAATGCCCGAGCCGATGAGTACCACGGCTATCCAGACCACCATGGGATGAAGGTCCAGGACTGCAAGCAGCAGCGTGCCCAGCATCTGGATGGCATAGCCGAGGCAGGCCAACTGGCGGCGGTTCATGCCTCGGCTCATGAGGCGTGCGGCGACGTATCGCCCGCCCATCGCACTGGCGGTGGCCAGGCCCATGGCGAAGGAGGCGTCATGGGCTCCCATGCGTCCCGCCAGGATCGAATACAAGTGCGCGATCAGGCCGATCTGGGCGAAAAGCCCCAGGGACATGCCGACTGCCAGACTGCGGAAACTGGCCGACCTGAACGTCTGCAGGAGGGTCCAAGGGGTTGCACTGGCATCGATCGATACAGGTTCCGGCCGGTCTGCGTTATCGGGATGTTGCCCCAGGCTTTGTGGGCTCTTGTTGAACACCAGGAAGGCGAAGACACCGACGAGCAGTACGGCGATGGTGCTGATCATCCACGCTGCCGTGGCAAAGCCGAAACGTTCGATCAGCAGCACCCACAACGGCGAAAAGATCACGCCACCCATGCTGGCGCCGTTGTAAGCCTTGCCCAACGCCCTGGGTCTTTCCTTGACGTACCAGGGAGCGATCAGGGTATTGACGGCAACGGCACCCAACGTGACCCAGCCGATACCCGAGCAGACGGCACCGGCATACAGCACCCAGGGCTGGTTGGCATGAGCCCAGATATTCACGCCGATGCCCAGGACAATGCTGCCCAGCAGGGTGATGCCGGGGATTGTGAATCGTGCGTAAAGCTTCGGCAGGTTGGCGATGACAATCGTACCGCTGAGCAAGTGCAGGGTGACGGCAGTCGAGACCTGGGCGATTGGCCAACCCGTGCGATCCATGACCGCTTGCATGTAGATCGGCGGCCCATAGAAACCGATTCCCCAACCAATCATTGCCAGGATGAACGTGCAGGTCAGTACGGTCTGTCCAAAAAAACGGGGGTGCGTCATAGCCATCTCCTCCAGGGTGGCTATCAGGTTATGGGTTCAGGGACGGCATCACTTCGAGGCGCGTCGAACAATGGATGTTCCGGGGAGTGGGCAGCTTTTAATCTGCCACCGCCAGGGGCCTGATCCGTTCAAATCCACCTGACCCGTCCGACAGCGCCGCTCAGTCAATCGGCCGGAGAATTCCGGGGTGGGTAGTGCCCTGGCGGGACGGACGGATCCGGCCTACCCGCTCATTTCCCCCCGGTCACATCCAGGAACGTACCGGTAACGAACGATGCCTCCGCGCTGGCCAACCACAGGATGGCCCGCGCCACTTCCTCCGGCTGGCCACCGCGGCCCATGGGAATCGTGTCCTTGACGCGATCGACACGTCCCGGCTCGCCGCCGCTGGCGTGCATTTCGGTGTAGATGTGCCCGGGGCGGATGCCGTTGACGCGTATGCCTTCCCGGGCGACCTCCTTGGCCAACCCGATGGTGAAGGTTTCCAGGGCTCCCTTGGATGCCGCGTAGTCGACATATTCGTTGGGGGCTGCCGAGGCGCGCCGATGCCGAGGAGACATTGATCATCACGCCGCCCGCACCATTGTGCCGGTAGGCCATGCGCTTCACTGCCTGCTGGGCGCAGAGCATCGGACCGATGGAGTTGACCGCGAAGATGCGCTGCATGCGCTCGAAGCCCAGATCCTCCAGGCGCGACTGAACGGACAGGACCCCGGCGTTATTGACCAGCACATCGAGGCGGCCGAACGAGCGGTCGATGGCCGTGAACAAGTCGGCCACCTGGCCGGGGTCCGCGCTGTCGGCCCTCACGGCCAGCGCCCGGCGCCCCAATGCCTGCACATCCGCCACCACCGCCAGTGCCGAGGCCTGGTTGGCAACATAGCTGATCGCGACGTCATAACCTCGCGCGGCGGCCAGCCGCGCGGTGGCGGCGCCCACTCCACGACCGCCGCCGGTTATCAGTATCAACGGTGCCTGGGAGACGTTGTTCATCGTGAGTACCTCCTATAGCGTCAGGAAAACCGGTTATGTCAGCCGATCAAGAGGATGCCGCTGACGATCACTGCGCACGCCAGCATCCGCCGGGCAGTCAGCGTCTCGCCAAGGAACACGTAGCCGATCAACGCGGCGAACAGCACGCTGGTTTCGCGCAATGCCGATACCGCGCCCATGGGGGCTTCGTTCATGGCGTGGATGACTATTGCATAGGCCAGCAAGGAGACCACTCCGCCCACCAGGGCGGCGCCCATGCCGGGCCTGATGGAGAACAGACTGCGGGCACCACGCAAGCCGATGTACACCGCAGGCATCAGCAAGCCCCACAGGGCACACATCCACACGGTGTAGGCGAGCGGCGCGCCGGAAAGACGGGTGCCGATGCCGTCGGTGACGCTGTAGGCCGCGATGAAACAGCCCGTTCCCAGCGCATAGGGAAGGCTGGGCACCGACAGGCTGCGCCCCCGCAAGGCCAGGGAAATGATTGCGCCCGATACCAGGGCGATACCCAGTAATGCCTCGGGGGCAATGCTTTCGCCGGCAAAGGCAGCGGCGCCCAGGGTGATCAACGCCGGGGACGATCCTCGCGAAATCGGATAGACCTGCCCCAGGTCACCGACCCGATAGCTGCGCACCAGAAACAGGTTGTAGCCGATATGCAGCAGTGCCGACAGCCCCCCATAGCCCCAACTGGCCGCCGCCGGTGGCGCCATGCACGCTGCGCAGACCAGGCTGACCGAAGCGATGGCGACGCACATGATCGTCATCGACCACAGTCGGTCGGCACCGCCACGCAGCAGCGCGTTCCAGCTGGCATGCAGGAGCGCGGCGAAGAGAACCAGCAAGGTGATATGGATAGGCATGCACCATTCTAGGCAGCCCGTCTGCGGGAACTACAGCGAAGTCTCCTCATCGTTTCATGAATGAATGCTCATGCATCATCCATGGGCCCGTTGGAATTTCAGCGCCTCACCGAGCAGCCATTGGCGAAAGCTGACGATGTGGGGTTGCGATTCGGTGCCTTTCGGGCAAACGAAGTAGTAGGCCAGTGGCGAGGGGAACGGCACATCGAACAGCCGCACCAGGCGGCCATCGCTCATTTCGTTTTCAACATGTCCGCTGCGCACCAGGGCGACGCCCTGGCCGAGCAAAGCGGCCTCGACCGTCATGTTGGTGTCCCCGAACCGGACGCTTTCCTTGAGCGGCAGGAATTCCAGCCCGACCTTTTCGAACCAGGCTTCCCATTTCGGTACCAGCTCGGCGCCATCACGGGTCAGCAGCGGGTAGTGCAACAGCTCGGCAGGGCTGCGCGGTGTCCCGAAGCGCTGCAGCAGATCGGGGCTCGCCACCGGAAACACCTGCTCGCCGAACAGGAATTCCGAATACAGGCCCGGGTAAGTGCCTTTGCCGAGCCGGATCGCGACATCCGCCTGGGCACTGGAGAAATGGATGATCTTGTCCGTGGTGTCCAGGGACACCAGCAATTCGGGATGCTGGCGAGAAAGTCCCGGCAAGCGGGGCAGTAG
Source organism: Pseudomonas sp. NFACC43 (assembly GCF_900119645.1). Taxonomy (NCBI): domain Bacteria; kingdom Pseudomonadati; phylum Pseudomonadota; class Gammaproteobacteria; order Pseudomonadales; family Pseudomonadaceae; genus Pseudomonas; species Pseudomonas sp. NFACC43. The sequence goes on along the minus strand of NZ_FPKK01000001.1, from coordinate 174,293 downwards.
CCATTTCAGGGCGAAGGAGTACGTGGTGCTGACTTCGAGCCGGACCCTGCCTTTTTGCTCCCGCAGATCGGCCAGGGTTGCTTCGAGGCTCATGAAGAACTCCCGCACGATGGGCGCCAGCGTGGCACCCGCTGCGGTGAGGCTCAATGACTTGCCGCGCTCGAACAACGGCAACCCCCATAGCGCTTCGAGATGCTTGAGCTGGTGACTGACCGCGCTTTGCGTGACGTGCAGCTCATTGGCGGCAGAGGTAAAGGTCGTGTGTCGGGTGGCGACTTCAAAGGCGCGCAGTGTCGCGGTCGGCGGCAGGTCTCTCATGAATACAGTGTCCCGGCTAGTCGGCAGATAGGCATGACATGAACGTTCGCTCATGATAGAGCATCTCCTGGATGGAGGGGATGCCGGTGCCGACAACGCCTGGATAGCCATTGGCAACCGGGCCGCCGGATGCTTTCCCCAGACCGCCCGAAGGGTAGGCCCCCTCAGTCGCCCAGGTGTCACGAGCGTATCGCTCCGTTGGCTGAAGTCCTCCCCGGCTGCGGGCGAAGCGGGCGTGTTGGGGCTATGCTCATCGCCATTGCAGCAATCCATCGGTTTCAGGTATCAGCCACCAGGGAAAGGAGTCTGTATGTGTTCGGTTCTTCCCATGACGCCTTATCGGGCGACCGTTTGACCCCGTCGATTTTCCTTTCCAGGCGCCCCAGCGAACGGTTGGTGGTATTGCCTGGACTCGATCGTTTCATCCGTATCAACACTGCCCTCGGCGACCCGATCAGCGAACACCTCGATGATTCGGGCACGAATCCCAAGCGTAATGGAGAACCGCATGAACACTAAGCCGTTCCAGGAGATCATGGGGCGCTTCGCCGGTTGCCTGGCCGGGCTGGCGATGCTTGCCGCCCATCCAGCCCAGGCAGGCGAAGCTGGCATCGCCGGCGGCCCTACCGCCAGCTACAGCATTGCCTTCAGCAACTCCTACGCGGGCAGTGATTTCCGCAAGGTGATGGTGCGCAACTGGCGGGAAGTTGCGGTCCAGGCGCAAAAGGAGGGCTTGATCCGGGAAGCGCCAGTGGTCAGCGCCAACAACTCGGCGTCGGAGCAGGCGGCCCATATCCAGGACATGATCGTCCAGGGAGTCAACGCCATCGTCATCCTGGCCGCGTCCGACACGGCACTCAACGGGGTGATCCGCGATGCCTGCAACGCCGGCATCGTGGTGGTGGTCATGGCCAGTCTGGTCACCGAACGCTGCGTCTATACCGTGGACTACGACTGGTCCGCCATGGGCCGCGTGGAAATCGATTACATCGCCCAGCGTCTCAAGGGCAACGGAACGCTGCTGGAGATCCGCGGCATTGCCGGTGATGCCACCGACAAGAACATCAGCGACGGCATTCACAAGGCTGCCAGCGACTATCCGGGCCTGACATTCGCCAAGACCGTGTACGGCAACTGGACGGCTTCCGTCGCACGCAAGGAGGTGGCGCTGGCGCTGCCGTCGCTGCCCGACATCGATGCCGTCGCGACCCAGGGGGGCGACGGCTATGGAGCGGCCATGGCGTTCAAGGCGGCGGGACGGCCCTTGCCGATCATCGTGATGGGCAACCGCCAGGACGAACTCGCCCTGTGGAAACAGGAGCGCGATGCCAATGGCTACGAGACGGTCTCGGTCTCCGCTTCCCCGAGCGTTTCCCAGGTGGGTTTCTGGGTGGCCCAGCAGATCCTGGCGGGCAAGCAGGTGCCGAAGTTCGTCGAGGTGCCGCTGGTCCGTATCGATGCGAAGGACCTGGACACCTGGCTCGCCACCATGCCGGTGGGCGGCGCCGCCAACCCTTCCTATAGCCAGGCCTCCGTTGCGGCGATGATCGACGCGGCCCTTGACAGGACGGCGCCGCCAGCGCCTTTGCCGGAGGCCGCGAAGCAGTAGGGGCGGGCGAGGAGGCGAGGCGCCATGTTCACATTCAAATCAGCCACGGACAGGCCCATCGCCGTCAGGATTGGCCTGGCGGTCGCCGCACTGGTGTTCCTGATGCTGACGGTGTCGCTGGTGAACCTCTACGGCCTTCGAGGCATGGTGCGGGCGGTGGATTCGACCAGCCATTCGGCGCAAATTCTGGCGTCGGTCAACGGAGCCGCCGGGCGGGTGGAAAACTTCATCGCCACTCGCGACCAGGAAAGCCTGTCCCAGGCCGAAGGCATGGTGGCAAAGGCTATCGCCGCCCTCGGCGCCATTCCGGTGGCTGAGGCGCAATCGCTCAAGGGCAGTCTGGAGCGGCTCGCCACAGCGATCGCGGCGTTGCGGGCGGCCACCCTGACCATGGATGGCGAGACGGAGAACATGACGGCCCACTACGGCCGGATGCGAGAGGTGACGATCCTCGTCGAGCGGGGTATCGCCGACGGGCTGAAGACCCTTGGGGCCCGTGCCGCCGATCACGCAGCACGGGTGAGCGACATCGAAGACTCGCACCGCATCCTGGATATCCTGCGCAACGGCGAACGGATCATCACCGCCAATGTGGCCAGGCTGCTGGCGACCGGTGATGGGGCGGCCGCCACGGCGGCGCGCAATGCCTGCGCCGCACTCCCGCCGGTGGTCGAGCAATTGCGTGAGCTGATGGGAACGCCGCAGCAGACACAGGCACTGGAGCAACTGGCGACGGCGGTCGCCGCGGCCGGCCTGGCGCTCGAGCGGCTTGGCGATGCGCCCAGGCTCCGGGGAGGCGAGGCCTTGGGGCATCTCGCTGCCGTCGGGGAGGCGACCGGGCGCCTCGAAGCCATGCTGGGCGAAACGGACCAGCAGGTTGCCCACGACGCCAGCGATATCCAGGCCGCCACCGGCTTGCTGCAAAATTCAGCCGCGTTGTCCAAGCGTTTCGCCGAGCGTGTTGCCACCCTGGAGGCACAGACCTTGTCGTTTCGCCTGTCGCCATCGGCCGAGGTCGCCAGTTCCGTCGGCCTCATCCTGGACGAACTTTCCCGTTTTTCGCGGGTGCTCCCGTCTTCCGTGGGGCTGCAAGGCAACGCGACGCCGCTGACGGTCAGCGACCAGATTGCCGGCTACCGGGCGGCATTCGCCAGGTTCCACCAGGCGAGCAATGCCTTGAGCGATGCGCGCGACCAGGTTCGCAACGAGGCACGGAGCGCCGGCCTGCTGGTTGCGCGCTTCGCCGGGCAGGCGCGGTCGGACGCCCAGGTCCACAAGGATCGCGGCATGCTTGCGACGATCATCGCCGGTACCGTCGCCATCCTGCTGGCCGGCGCCATCGCCTGGAGCACCTCACGGTTCGTCGCGCAGCCCATCGTGGCCCTGGCCTCGGTGATGCGCCGGCTGGCCGCCGGTGACCTGAATGCCGAGATCGCCAGCGCCGAACGCGGCGATGAAATCGGGATCATGACCCGCGCCGTCCGGGTATTCCAGGAGAACGCCTTGCGCATTCGGGTACTGGAAGCCGAGGCCGAAGCCGAGCGACAGCAGGTCCAGGCCTCGCTGGAGAGAATGGTCGCCGAGCGGACCGACACCCTGCATCGGCAGACCGAGTTGCTGGAGGCCCAGGCCGTCGAGCTGATTCAGGCGCGCAACCAGGCCGAGACGGCCAACCAGGCGAAGAGCGATTTCGTGGCCACGGTCAGCCACGAACTGCGCACCCCCCTGACCCTGATTCTCGCTCCCTTGGAAGAGCTCTCGGCGGCGAGCAGCCCGCCGGCGGACTGGCGTGTGCAGATCGAGCGCGCCCAACGCAACGCGCTGCGCCTGATGAATCGAGTGAACGATATCCTCGATTTCTCCAAGGCCGAAGCGGGCAAGTTCGAATGTTGTCCGGAGCCCATCGACCTGAACAGGATGGTAGGGGTGCTGGCCGAGGATGCCGCCATGGTGGCCAAGGGCAAGGGCTGCACCTTGACCTGTCACATCGATCCTGCCCTCGGCACGGTGTTCCTGGACCCCCGACACCTGGAGAAAATCCTGCTCAATCTGGTGAGCAATGCCATCAAGTTCACGCCCGCCGGCGGCACCGTGCATCTGGCGGTAAGCGCTCTCGATGATGACCGATTCGAATTCGCGGTGCATGACTCGGGCATCGGCATTGCGCCGGACAAGCTGCCACTGCTGTTCCAGCGTTTTTCCCAGATCGATAATTCCGCCACACGGCATTACAGCGGCACAGGCATCGGTCTCGCCCTGGTCAAGGATCTCGCCGAGCTGATGGGAGGCGAGGTGGGCGTCGACAGTGAGCCAGGACGGGGTTCTTGCTTCTTTGTCCGATTTGCGCGGGGGGCCGAGCCTGACAGCGTGTCGAGCGAAGCCAGCGCTATGCAGGAGCTGCCGTCGCCCACCACCCCGGTCACGTCCGAGCAGCGCCACCTGCTTTTCGACGACGGTCGCCATGGCAGTGGCGACGCCCGGGCTTCAGCGCAAGGCGCAGATGATGAGCAACGCCCGGAGGGCGCCTTGCAGTCCAGGGTACTGGTGGTGGATGACAGCCCGGAAATGCTTGGCTACCTCCATGAACTGTTGCGCGATGACTACCTCATCGTCACTGCGGCCAATGGCGAACAGGCCTGGGCGATACTGCAGCGCCGACCGATCGATGTGGTGCTCTCGGACGTGATGATGCCGGAGCTCGACGGCTTTGGCCTGACGGCCAGGATCAAGGCCAGCGCCGGGTTCGCCCATATCCCCGTGATCCTGCTGACTGCCCGCGGCGGCGCCGAGGCCTGCGTCTCCGGCCTGGAGAGTGGTGCCGACGACTATATCGCCAAGCCTTTCTCGCCCCTGGAGCTCAAGGCCCGCGTCCGTGCGGCGCTGCGCATGAGCCAGGTGCAGACCGAACTGAATGCGAAGTCTCGCCAGGCAGGCATGGCCGAGATCGCCACGACGGTGCTGCACAACGTCGGCAATGTCCTCAACAGCGTGAACGTTTCGGCGGAACTGGTCAGCAGCCAGATGCGCGCCTCCAAGGCCCAGGGATTGGCCAGGGTGGCCCAGATGATGAACGAACACATCGATGACCTGGGCGATTTCCTCACCCGGGACCAAAAGGGAAAGTTGCTGCCCGAGTACCTGATCAGGTTGGCGGACGTGGTGACAGTGGAGCAGCAGGGCATCATCGAGGAGCTGGGGCAGCTCACCAAGGGCATCGACCATATCAAAACCATTGTCGCTGCCCAGCAGTCCTATGCCGTTGCCGTCAGTATCGTCGAGACAGTGCCTGTCTCGCAGCTGATCGACGACGCCTTGCGCATGAGTGCCGGGTCACGGTCGCGCCAGGAGGTGGCGGTGGTCAAGGAGATTGCCGACCTGCCCCTGCTGTCCCTGGACCGACACCGGGTATTGCTGATCCTGGTGAACCTGATCAGCAATGCCAGGCAGGCGTTGGGCGGCGTGCTCGATCGCAAGCCGTGCATCACCTTCAGTGCCTGCCTCACCGAGGGACCGACCTTGCGTATCACGGTATCCGACAACGGCAATGGGATTGCGCCGGAGCACCTGCCGCGGATCTTCTCCCATGGCTTCACGACGCGCCCGGACGGCCATGGTTTCGGCCTGCATAGCTGCGCCCTCGCCGCGCAGGAAATGGGCGGCCGCTTGACCGTGCACAGCGAGGGGGCCGGACACGGCGCAACGTTCACCCTCGATATCCCCCTCGATGTTCCGCAGGACTAGGCTCTGTACGCGAATGGAGGCCGGACCGAAACATCCGACCTGTCGCTGTCGCAGTGTTGTCCCTGGGTTGCCGACCCGGAACTAACCGCCGTTTTTAACCGTGCTCCAGATGCGGGTGCGCATGCGGTCGACCTGCAGCGGTACGGATTGGAGTACAAAGAGTTTCTGCATCACGCTTTGCGGCGGGTAGACCATCGGGTTTTCCCTGATGGCCGGGGTTACCAGGGACTCGGCTGCGGCGTTACCGTTAGCGTAGTGCACGTGGTTGCTGATGTTGGCCATCACTTTTGGGTCCAGCAGGTAATTCATGAAAGCGTATCCGGCTGCTTCGTTCGGCGCATCGGCGGGCATGGCGACCATGTCGAACCACATGGGCGAGCCTTCCTTGGGAATCACGTAGGCAATCTTCTGGCCGTTTCCAGCTTCCTCTGCGCGCGAGGCGGCCTGCATCACGTCACCGGAAAAGCCCACCACCACGCAGACATCGCCATTGGCCAGGTCGCCGGTGTACTTGGAACTGTGGAAGTAGCTGATGTAAGGCCGCACGTTCATCAGCAAGGCCTGGGCCTTGGCGTAGTCGGCCTTCTGCTGGCTGTGGTGCGGCAGGCCGAGGTAATTCAAGGCGATCGGCAGGATTTCCGGCCCGTTATCCAGGAACGCCACCCCGCACTGCGCCAGCTTTTTCATGTTTTGCGGCTTGAACACCAGGTCCCAGGAATCCACGGGCGTGTCGCCAAGTACGGCTTTGACTTTGTCGACGTTATAACCGATGCCGGTACTGCCCCATAGGTAGGGAAAACCGTGGCGGTTGCCGGGGTCGTTGGCTTCCAGGGCCTTCATCAGTGTCGGGTTGAGATTGTTCCAGTTGGGTAAGCGGCTGCGATCCAGGACCTTCAGCGCACCCGCGGTAATCTGGTGTGCCATGAAGTGGTTGGACGGAAACACCACGTCGTAGCCCGAGTGCCCCGCCATCAACTTGGCATCGAGCATTTCGTTGCTGTCGTACAGGTCATACTGAGTGGGATGTCCGGTGCTGGCCGTGAACGCTTGCAAGGTATCCGGGGCGATGTAGCTGCTCCAGTTGTAGATCCTTACGGTATCCGCCGCTTGTGCGGCGGCGCTGACCAGTAGCAATGGAGCGATCATTTTCAACATACAGATACCTCAACCTTTGTTCTAAGCGTTATGGAAGGGGCAGTCAGAAAATCAGTACGTAGCTTTTGCGAACGGTCTCTTGTACGTCCCAGATGCCCGTTGTGTTCGCGGGGAACATCAACGCGTCGCCGGCCTGGATATCGATGGGCGTGCCTTCATCCGGCGTGAAGGTGCAACGTCCCTGGATAAAGTGGCAGAACTCCTGTTGCACGATTTGCCGGCGCCAACGGCCGGGTGTGCATTCCCACACCCCGGCCTCGACGCCGTCGGTGCGTTCCACTGCGTTGCTGGATACGTGGGCCACCGGTTCACCCAACGGCACTGCGACCGGATGGGCCTGGCCCAAGGGCAGTGCTGCGGTGTCTGGGAAGTGTTCGATGGTCATGCGAAGGGCTCCTTACTGTGCATCAGGCTTTCCATGGTGGACGCCAGGCCTTCAGCCATTTTTCGCCGCCACCGTGGGGTTTCAAGGTTGGCCAGTAGCCGGTCTTCCAGCACAAAACTGCGAATGATCGCGTTGTAGCCAAGCCAGCGCAGAGGCTCGGGCTCCCATCGCGGCAGCGAGGCAATGGAGCGCTCGGCCAGGACCCATGGCTGGCGGGTGAGCACACTTTCACGACCGAGGATCAGCTCGGCCAGGGTGCGTCCGCCCAGATTGCTGGCGCCGACCCCTTCGCCGCCATAGCCGCCCGAGAGCGCCACTTGCTGGCGGCGGTCCACCAGCATGTGGGGCTGAAAACGCCGGGCGATTCCCAGGTTGCCTCCCCAGGCATGGGTCAGTCGTACCTGGCGCAGTTCCGGGAACAGGTCACCGAACAGTTGCCGGCGCAGGTCGCGTTCGGCACCGCTGAGGTTGAAGTCCTGACGCAGTCTGCCGCCGAAGCGGTAGCCGCCGCGGGCACCGAATACCAGGCGGTTGTCCCGGGTACGCTGGCCATAGGTCACTTGGCGGCTGTTCTCGCTGAAAGCCTGCCCATGGCTGAGGCCAATTCGCGCCCAAAGGTCTGGCGACAGCGGCTCGGTGGCGACGATCAGGCTTTGCGCAGCGACAAGGTGCTTGCCCAAGGGCGCAAGTTCACTGGAGTAACCTTCCAGTGCCGGCACTATCCAGTCGGCGCGGACCTTCCCCTGGGCGGTCGACAGTTCTCCGGGCTTCCAGCTCGATACCGGGCTTTGTTCGAAAAGCCGCACCCCGAGCTTTTCCACGGCTCGCGCCAATCCACGAACCAGCTTGGCTGGCTGGACGGTGGCGCAGTGGGGCGAATACAGGCCGCCGTAGGCAGAGGCCACTTTCAGTTGGGCATCCAGCTCCTCGCGGTCCAGCCAGCGATAGTCCGCGTCATCCAGGCCCAGGGCCCGATAGCCATCCAGTTGTTCGCGCAGGCGGCGTTCTTGTTCGGGGTAGCGGGCCGCGCAATACAGTACGCCGCCCTTGCGCAGGTCACAGTCGATCGCTTCCCGTTGGCAGACCTGCGCCACTTCATCCGGTATGCCGTGCAGCAGCTCGAAACCTTCTGCCCGGGCCGTCGGCGAGAGTGCGCCCAGCAGGCGGTCCTCACCCTGCAGGTTCCCCATCAACCAGCCTCCGTTGCGGCCGGAGGCACCGAAGCCCGCGATCTGGGCTTCGACGATCACGATATTCAGGTGGGGAGCCTGGCGCTTGAGGTAGTAGGCGGTCCAGAGTCCGGTGTAGCCCGCGCCGATGATAGCCACGTCTGCCTGGAGATCTTCGGCCAATGCCGGCCTCGGCTCCAGTGGCTCCTCGAGTTGCTCCATCCACAAACTCACACCGCGCCAGTCGCCCATGCCATACCCCGCTTACCGATTCAGGCACGAGTTTAGGCAACGGCTTCTTCGGCTGTCTTATCTGCGGGTACGCGTGCAATGCAGCTTCAGCCAGGCTTTGGGAGTACAGCCGGTATGGGCGCGGAAGGTCTTGTAGAAGGATGAGGTGGAGTTGAAGCCGGCATCGGCAGCGAGGTCATCCATGGGCATCGCTTCACCTTCTTCGGCCAGGCGGCGCAGCAGATACTGCACCCGGGCCTGGTTCACGTAGCGGTAGAAACTCTGGCCCAGCACCTGGTTGAGCAGGTATGACATCTGGTTGCGGCTGTAACCCGTCGCTGCCGCCACCGTCTGCAGGTCCAGCTCCGGATCGAGGAAGGGTTGCTGGCGCTGGAAGTACTCGTCCAGGTCCCGGGCCATGTAGGTCAACTGCCGGGCCGACAACCCCAGCTTGCTGATGGCCGGCGCCCGGTTGGCATTGGCTTGCGGGTGTTCATGCACCAGCGAGGCGTATTCATTGACCCGCCAGATCAGCCCGTCCCGCACGGTGATGGCTTCGCTGGAGCGGAAAACCACCCGCTGGCCGCTGCCCTGCAGTGCGGTCTGGTACTGGATGAAGGCTGTGCTGCCGTCGGCCCGGATGCGATCGGTGTGCTCCAGGTATTCATCCGGCTGCCGGGGCAGGGTGCCTGTCACATACACGCGCAATTGCGCCAGGCCCATGGTGCGGTTCTGGAAGAAGTCGTTGTACTGCACATCGGGATGGTACAGCGCCATGATCGCCTCCAGGTCCCGATGTTTCCAGGCCAGGTGATAGCGCAGGACGGTATCGCGAGTGCGGCGGGTGGTGTCATCGGGCGGGCAAGCCATGAACGGGCCAACGTCTTCGATCGGAGAACTTCAGATTACTTGGCAGGCCTCCGGTTTGGAAGGCACGGCTGCGGTGACAGGAGCGGGTGCCTGCCTGGACGCATTCGTTGTCGTTCATGCGGACCCGCCGAGCCGGCCTGTCCGTTTCTTGCTGCCTGCGCCGCAAAGTTGCGGTTCATCGCTTTACGGGCCTGGCTTGTCGCTGCAATCGGCCCGCGACAGGGCGCGGTTACTCCACCGCCTCGGCCACGCCCTGGTCCTCACCCAGGAATCCACCGCTCTGGTGGTGCCACAGCCGTGCGTAAGTGCCGTTTTTCGCCAGCAGTTCGGCATGGGTGCCTTGTTCGATGATGCGCCCCTCATCCATGACGATCAGCCGGTCCATGGCCGCGATCGTCGAGAGTCGATGGGCGATGGCGATGACGGTCTTGCCCTCCATCATTTCATCGAGGCTCTCCTGGATGGCGACTTCGACTTCCGAATCCAGGGCACTGGTGGCCTCGTCAAGCAACAGGATCGGTGCGTTCTTGAGCATCACCCGGGCGATCGCGATACGTTGGCGCTGGCCCCCCGACAGCTTGATGCCGCGTTCACCCACCAGGGTGTCATAGCCGCTATGGCCTTGCCGGTCGCTCAGTTGACGGATGAACCCATCGGCCTGGGCGTTGGCTGCCGCCGCACGGATCTGTTCATCGGTGGCCTCCGGGCGACCGTAGGCGATGTTGTCGCGGATGGAGCGGTGCAGCAGGGAGGTATCCTGGGTGACCATGCCGATGGCGCTGCGCAGGCTGTCTTGCGTCACCCTGGCGATGTTCTGGCCATCGATGCGGATCTCTCCGCTGTCGACGTCGTAGAACCGCAGCAGCAGATTGATCAGCGTCGACTTGCCGGCACCGGAACGGCCCACCAGGCCGATCTTTTCGCCCGGGCGGATATGCAGGCTCAGACCATCGAGCACCTGGCGCTCACCGTTGTAGTTGAAGCTGACATTATCGAACGTCACCGCGCCGCCCTTGGGGACCAGCACGCCGGCATCGGGCGCATCCACCACCTTGGGGCCGCGGGTCAGTGTCTCCATGCCATCCTGCACGGTGCCGATGCTCTCGAACAGCGAGGTCATCTGCCACATGATCCAGTGCGACATACCGTTGATGCGCAGCGCCATGGCGGTGATCGCCGCCACGGCCCCGGTGCCGACTTCGCCCTGGTGCCACAACCACAAGGCATAGCCGCCGGCGCCAAGGATCAACGCGACCACCAGGGCCTGGTTGACGATCTCGAACTGGCTGACCAGGCGCATCTGGCGAAAGCCGGTGAGCTTGAAATCTTCCATGGCGGCGCGGGCGAAATGCGCCTCACGCTTGGAGTGAGAGAACAGCTTCACCGTGGTGATGTTGGTGTAGGCGTCCGAGATGCGCCCGGTCATCGACGAGCGCGCATGGGCCTGTTCCTGGCCGACTTGCCCCAGGCGCGGCACGAAGTACAGCATGGCCAGGCCGAACAATACGATCCAGGCAATGAACGGCAATATCAGTTTCAGGGCGAAGCCGCCCGCCAGTGCGATGATCGCGATGAAATACACGCCGATCCCGGGGGCGATTTCAATGACGGTGAACAGGACCTCGCGCACGGCGAGTGCCGTCTGCATCACCTTGGTGGTCACCCGGCCGGAGAATTCATCGGAAAAGAACGAAAGGCTCTGGCGCAGCATGAGGCGATGGAAGTCCCAGCGCAGCCGCAACGGCAGATTGATCGCCAATACCTGGTGCTGCACCATCGTGCGCAGCGCCACCAGTGCGATGCTGGCGAGCAAGACCATGCCGATACCCCACAGCACCCGGCTTTCCTGTGCTTGCGCCTCGCCGCCAGCCTGCCAGGTCGAGAGCAGGTCCACGACCTGGCCCAGGAAGGAAAACAGCCAGGCTTCATAAATCGATACGCCGGCGCTGAGCAGTGCAAAAGCGAGGATATAGCCGCGAGCGCCTCGGGTGCAGGCCCACAGGAAACGGACCAGACCGACCGGGGGCGGTGGGGCTTCATCGGGTGGGAAGGGGTCGAGTCTTCGTTCAAACACACGAAGCATTGGGGTCTCCGGAAAGTTCTTGATAGGGGATTTTGCCACTTAACGGCTGCCTGAGGGGCCGCGAGACAGGGGCGGCGCGCCAAGGCGTACCTGGACGAAACCGGACATGAGCCATGATTGGCCGACCCATTGCACCGCAAAGCCTCACGAGAGGGGCGAGTGGGGGCTGAAGGGCGAACCGTGTCACGCCTTGCCCGGCGAGCAGTGGCGCCAGCTAAGGTTGGCCCGTGACCCGATCAGACCACGTCCGTATGCAGGTTCGGACCTGTGCCTATCAACGTCAGTTCCACATGCCCCGGCGGGGGCACCTCAGCGGACTTCGCGCCAGTATCGGCGCTGGCCGGCGCGCTGTTGTCCGCCGCACTGAACAGCAGGTTGCTCTCGTTGAGCCGGGAGGAAACGTTGCCGTCGATCACCAGTTCGAAACGTTGTCCGTCGCCATTGGCCTCGAAGCTCTTCAGGTAAGTGCGTGTGTCGTCGGCATTGTTTCGGATCGCCAGCGTCCCGTCGTATCCATTGCCGATGCCGGTGAAGCCCAGGGCACTGAGATCGATACGGTCTTCGTCGGGATTGAAGTCGAGCAGGCGATCGCTGCCGCTACTGTCGGCGCAGCGGAAGCTGTCGGCCACGCTGGCATAGCGCAATACGTCGCTTCCCGCGCCACCGGAAAGCAGGTCACGGCCGAGATTGCCCTGCAGCAGATCGTCTCCCGCCAGGCCACGCAGGATCTCATCGGTTTCCAGGCCTTGCAGCTTATCCTCGCCAGAGGAGCCCACCAGTCTGGCGGTGCCATCCGTGCTGCCGAACGTCGTGTCAAGGCTGCCATCGGCATTCAGGCGAACCGCAGCAAAGTCACTGCCATGGTTGGCGTAGGCGTGTCCGGCCAGCAGGATCCTGCCATCGTCCAGCAAAGTGATTTCGCTGGCCAGGGCCGAGTCGCCGGGCAGGTCGACGCTGACCGTCCCCTGGTTGCCGAAACTGAGGTCCAGGCTGCCATCGGCGTTGAGCCGGGTCACGGCAAAATCCTTGAAGGTGCTGGTGCTGGCCACCAGGATCTTGCCGTCGTCCTGTATGGCCACGTCGCCACGGTAGCTGCCGAGAAAGGACAGCGACGCGATGCCGCCCTCGCCAAAGTCGGTATCCAATTCCCCATCGGCCGTGTACTTGAGCAAGCTGTTCTGGAAGCCGGGCGCGCCCTGGACCAGCAGGCCTCCATCTGCCATCGGGGTCAGGCCTTGCATGAACTCGAACGTGCCGTCGGCTTGCAGCGTCAAGGTGCCTTGCGTGCCAAACGCCATGTCCCGGGTGCCGTCGGCATTCAGCTGGGCCACTTTCAGGGTGTGACCTTCCAGCGCACTGACCAGCACGCCCCCGTCGGCCTTGGCCTGTACCAGGGGGGCTGAACCAAACCCGCTGGGCAGGCTGGCCGCGGCATTGCTGTTGAAGGTGAGGTCGGCTTTGCCGTCCGGCCCCCAGCGCTGGACGATGGCGGTATCGTCATGCCCTTCGTGGGCAGTCACCACCGCACCGTCGGCCTGGACCTGAAGCGTGTATGTCTTTTCGAGAGGGATCTGCTTGTGGATCACCTGTCGGCCGGCGTTGCCGTAGTCCTTGTCCAGACTGCCGTCGGCAAGAAGGCGGGTGAGCGAAAAGTCCATGCCCTCGTCCAGGTCGTCGCTGTACTGGCTGAAGCCGGCGATCAGAATCGAGCCATCGGGCTGTATCACCACGTCCTGGGCATTATCCGCATGTCCCGCGATATCGACGATCATCGTCCCAGGGGCGCTGTAGGTGGTGGCCATGTTTCCAGTCCTTTAGAGCATCGCAAAGCGTTGACTCTAGCCCAGTACCATTGATGCGCCAGGGTTTTTGGACAACTGGCATGGCAGGCAATCCAGCTGGCCACGGATGAGCGGGGCTCAGGCATCTCATCGAAAGCGGGCGTCCGTCACAGGTAATTCATGATGAACCAGACGTCTGCATTCGCGGTTCCTGCGCTCAGGCCAGGATCGAGTATCCCGCTGCTTCCCGAGGGCAGGACGCGCAAATACCGCGCTGTCAGGGGGATGCTGAAGGTTCCGCCCGCGGCGGGGGACTCGCCAAGGACATAGCTTTTGTTGAGTTCCAATGGTTGCTGGTCGTTGCCAAGCAGTTGCAGTCCCAGGCCCTTGGCGGTGGACGTATTGTTGAGGTTGACGATACCCAGGCTGGCATTCCATGCGGGACTGTTCGGGGTCGGGGCGAGTGTGTAGGTAATCTTGTTGATGCCCTTGGGGCAGTTGTTGACCCTTATATTGAAACTGACCGGGGCGGATTGCGAACCATATTCCGCAAATGAACTGAGCTTGTGTTTGCCCATGTCCACGGTCACGTCTGGCGTGTCGCAGGATTGGGCAACGATGGAGGTGCTGCTGGTCACGCTCATCGCCAGGGGCGTGATGCTGTCGAAGTAGTAATAGCCATATATTCCCGAAGGCAGCTTCAGCAGCTCGCCCTGGGTGTCGGCGATCTTTATCAGGCGTAGCGCGTGCTGGGAGCCATTCCACCCCCAGGTGCCGGAGGGGCCGTTATCAATGTTGGGGTAGCCGCGTGCCGGGGTGTTGTTGATTTCGACGCGTATCCACTGCCAGGCGATGCCTGTATTGCCTATCGGGAATATGTTGTTGCCGGGTGTCGTTGTCCCAAGGCTGTTTTTTATGCCATAGGTATACCCCGAGGGGCACGTGTAGGAACTGTTTACGCCTTGCAAGGTTTTTGTCGGCGTTTCATAAAGGACCGTTCCATTTGGGGCATCCCGGGGCACCGATATCGTCGGCGGAAAATCGAATTGCATGGTGGTCAGGCCGTGTCCTTTCACAAAGGAACAGGCTGCCTCTGCTCCCTGGCCCGTCAAGGCGAGGAAAACGATGGGTACTATGGTTTTTCCTGGTGTCATTCAAGACCTGCTCTGGGTGGGTGCGACGCTGCGCGGGGATCGATTTGAAGTCGGAAGGTTGACGGAGGCTGGGACAGGGATATTGGAATTCGACGATAAGATCTGTGGTCGGCTTTTGGAATCGGAAGATTCCTATACGCCAAGTCCGCAGCACCGAACCGATCGGGTGGACACGCCTGCGCTGGGGCCGGAATCGCTTGGACGGTGGTCCCGAGCTCTTTCACAACACTCAAGATCCCTCTGCCGCTGACGACATAGATCTTGATAACTCAAGCCAAGGAGCAGTCGCTATGGGCGTTAAAGAGGTAGTGATGGGCGTGTCGCTGTGGGTGGCCCTGAACGGGGCGTGCCAGGCCGAACCGGCGTTGACCGAAGGCGTTATCCGTTTTACCGGAAGCATCGTCGAGCCAGGGTGCCGAACGGACATGAACCCCGGCGTCGCGATCGAACTCGTCGAATGCCCGCGTGCGGCCCGCGGCGCTACTCTCGATGTCACACACATGGGCGGCCAGGGCAACCAGACACCCGGCGTCTCGGCACGCCTGATCGCGGACAGCGGCACGGACGAGCCTTATTACAATCAGCGCTACGCCCTGGTGGACGCGGCCGGAAAGCCCGTGCTCGATGGCACCTGGCTGGTGACGCTGACGGCGCCATGAGGCGCACCGTCAGGGCCTGCATTCGAGCCTGACCCGCTCGTAGTTCAGAGCCTTGTCGCGCTCGGGCAGGGAGTAACTCGCCTGGCATTGCTTGTCCGCCCATTTGATGGTGAGCGTGGCGCTCGGGTCCTGCACCAGGGCCAGGGCCTTGCCGGAAGGATCGGCCATCGCGATCTGCTTGCCGCTTGAGTCTTCCAGCACCGTGCCGAACGGCAGATGCTTGTGCATGGCATCGAACAGTTCGAACTGGACCCGCCGACCGGTTTGCGAGGCGTAGCGCACCAGTACGGCGGCGCCGCGTCGAGGCACGACTTGTTGGGTGGCATTCTCGATCTCGACATCGGCGCCCAGATCACGAGTGTCGAGGCTGATCCAGTTCACCCGGTAGGGTTGGGTGTTGGGGATGACCGCAAAGCCGTTGCGGCCGGTTTTGGTTCCGCTGAAACTGCTGATCTTGACGCCGCCGGGTACGTCTGGCACCTCGGCCAGTGCAAAGGTTTCACCCAGGGTCTGCCCGAGGTTGATCCCTCCCGCGTGGGCTACCACCGAACCGGCGAGGTTCAGGTTCTGCGAGGTGTAGCCGCGCCCCTGGCTGTAGCCCGCATTGATGTCCACGAAGGGCTGTCGGGTACTGATGCTCGCCGATCCCGAATTGCCGCTGGTGCTGCTGTTGCCTGCCTGTACGGAATAATAGGTGTCGCTGTTTTCCGATAGGTAGCCGTTCACCCCCAGTTGAGTGCTGTCGCCGGATTTCTGGCTGGTGGTCGAGAAATACGCCCGGGGTGCCCGTGGTTTGGAACCGAGGGGAAACGACAGCGACAGGTTCATCTGTGTGTCGTTGTTCGAGGGGCCGAAACTTCCCACGTCCTGGGTGTGGATCACGCCGAGGTTGTAGGTCAGGTCACCCCAGTTGTTGCTGTAGCCGGCGGACACACTCTGGGATCCGCCTCGTCCCCAGTAACGCTGGTCGGTAGCGTTCAGGTAAAGGCTTCCGAACTGCTGGTTGCGGCCCAGGCTCTGGCTCACGGTCAGGTCCGTGCGGGTCTTGGAGTTGCCGCGACGCTGTTCGGCGTAGCTCTGATCCTCGATATGTTCGGTCAGCGTGCGGTAACCCTCGGTCGAGTAACGGTAGGCAGCGAGGGTGAAGTTGGTGTTGGTGCCACTGAAAGTCTTGGCGTACAGCATCCGCAGGCTGTTGCCTTGTGTGGTCTGGCCGTGGGACTGGCTGGACGAATGGGTCAGGTCGAACGACACGGCCCCCCAGGGCGTATTGCGACCCAGGCCCATGGACAAGGCCCTGAAATTATCGGTTGCCTGTACGCCGACGATGCCGGTCGTGTTGCTGCTCAGGCCGTAGGCCAAGGTACTGCTGAGCATCTGCGGCGATGCCAGGCCTTCGGTGTTGCTCTTGTACTGGCCCGCCGAGACGCTGTAGTTGACCTGCCCCTGGCGCACCATGATCGGCAGGCTGGAGAAGGCCTGGATGGTTTCACGTCGGCGGCCGTCCGCTTCGATGATCGTCACCTGGAGATCACCGTTGGAGCCGCTGGGGTAGATATCGCTGATCTCGAAAGGACCAGGCGGCACGTTGGTGCTGTACAGGATGTAATCGTTCTGGCGAATCTCCACGGTGGCGTTGCTTTGCGCAACGCCTCTGATGACCGGTGCGTAGCCACGTTCGCTGTCGGCGCGCATGCCCTCGTCGGAGCTCAGCATCAGCCCGCGGTAGCGGACGCTGTCGAACAACTGCGAGTCGGAAAAAATGTCCCCCGCGCTGAACTGTCCCTTCAGGGCCGTGACGTCATGTTGCACATAGCTACGGTTGCTGGTGAACGTATTCGGCCGGCCGGTCTGGCTGTTGAAGTTGGATTCGTTGCGCAGCCTCCAGCCGCCGAGGTTGATGCCGTTGCGCAGACCCAGGTTGTTGGAAATCGTCGTGGCGCTGTCGGTGCTGTTGCGATTGCTGCTCAACTGATAGTTGATGAACCCAACGGGCACTCCCGCGTCCCACAGCGCGGGGTCGACATAACCACGCATGCCTCGTTGCATGGCGATCTGCGGAATGCTGATCGACAGTCGCAGGCGACTGGGGTCGTAGTTGACGGTCGCCTGGTCGATCAAGGCCGGCAGGTCATGGCAGGCGTCCGGCGCAGCGTTTTTGAGGCGGTCCGCCACTTCGGGCCGGCTCAGGTTGATCCCCAGTTGCTGCAAGGTTTCCAGGGTCAGGCAGGCTTCCACTTTTGCGCTTTTCTCAACGCGCCGAAAATCGATATCGCGACGGCCGACCAGCACGTCGTTGCTGTAGACGTCCACCCGATAATTTCCTGGCAAAACGCTGTTGGCCGAGAGCAGCAGATCGAGGTCCACGGAGGACGCTGCGCCTTGCAGGAATGAGGTATTGAACTGGCTGACTTGAAGGGGTTCTTGAACTGCCGGGTCGCCAGCTTCTGCGAGCTGGGTCAGGCCTGCCAACATCGCCAGGTATAACGCGTTAAGACCAAAGTTAATGGACGACGTCGTTTTTGTCGGGGAGTTGGAGTTGCTGCGTGGGAATAAAGACATGCCCAGCCCTATATCGCTACGGACGACAGAAGTTAAGGTTCGTTATTGAAATCGGAGAGCGTCGGGAACTGCTGTGAGTACGGCGATCGTTATTGCACTGCTTTTCCATTGACGGCCGATGCACCGGTGAAAGTCGCTGCATAGCGAACTTGCGCACCGTAATCGTTGATGCTTGAAAAGTTGACGCTCGAATAGTTCGAATGTGTGGCCTGTTTAAGAGGGAGCGTTTTGGTCTCGCCGGGCGCAATCATCATGGAGTCCACCGGGTGTTCAGTGCTGGAGCCTGAACGAACGGCCACTTCCGACAATGAAACGTGATAGAGACTCGGGTTGCTTATCGTCAATGTCGCATGACCTTGCTGCTCGCCCAGTCGCCACGACAGTTGTTCAGGCGCCAGATACGCTTCTGACGCAAGGCCGACAGGGCGGAAGAACACCTTGATGCGCTGGCGTACCGCCAGTTGCAACGTGTTCGGCGTCTTGGCGGCCTGGGGGATTTCCTGGACATTGAGCCATACCACCGATTCCTTGTCGGTTGGCATGCCGGTGCCCTCATAGATAATCCGCAGCAGTTGCTGTTCCTTGGCCATGATCCTTGCCAGCGGCGGTGTCACGGCAAAAGGGACTGGCGCTTTCTCGGTCTCGCCGTCGATCCAGGATTGAATCAGCAGGTCGTCACCATTGTTACGTACCTTGATGCTGACCTCTTTGTGCTCGGCGTCGAACACCAGGCGGGTCGCGCTCAGCGAGATGCCGGCGCTTGCCTGTGCTGCGAGCAGTGCGCAGTGCAAACCCACGCACAACGATAGGAAGTGTCGGTTGAACATGACTGGATGCCTGAAATTGAGAAAAGGCGGGACCCTGAAGTCCCGCGCAGTATCAGCCCCGTCCGGCCCTTACTCGTATTGCAGGGTGAACGGCAGGGTGGCGTCGCCGCGACCGGCCACGGCGGTCTTCGGATCGGCAGTGGTGACGTAGGCAGCGGAGAACTTCAGGGTCGCGCTGCCGTCCTGCAGGGTGTTTTCGATTCTGGCGGCAGTTGGGGAGCTCAGGTCGATCTGGTCGCCATTGGCGTTCAGCAGGGCGATACCGATGTTCTTGGCTGCGCCTACACCGTCAGTCAGCTTGAGGACCTTGGTGCCGGTCACGATGCCCGAGCCCGCGCCTTTGGTCGGTTCGAAAATCATCGCAACCTTGGTGCCGGCGTTGCAGTTGATCTTCATGTCGAAGTTTTCCGCGCTCAGCTTGCCGCTGCCGATGGGTGCTGCTGCTGTGCCCATGTCCTTGATGGACACTTCACCCATGGGCACCGAGATGGTTTTATTCAGGCCGGCACTTTCGATGGAGCAGGCGTCGTTGTTGATGATGCCGCTGAAATTGATAGTGCCACTGCCGGCCAGGGTGGGCGTTACCGGATCAGCTGCAAACGATTGACCCGCGGCGGCGAGCATTGAAAGTGTCAGCAGTGTCAGCGATATGTTCTTCATTTAAATATCCATATGTCGGAGATAAGTTGCGTTCTAAACGCCGGGCCAATTTAGTTTTTTGCCGGGGCACGGGCCATCAGACAATTCTGATTGATGTCAATGGGCTAGTTGTGGGCGGAGCGTTTAGAGCGATGAACGGGCCTGCGCCTCATGCACAGACCGTCAATGTATGAATGTTGGAGGAGGGCGCGCGAAAGTTGAAAGTTATAGAAATGACAAGTAGGCGCGAAGAGAGTTGTTCAACTGAAGATATTGTTCTCCAGGCAATACGTCAGCAGATCCTGGTCGCTGGAAACTTCAAGTTTACGCATGGCGGCGATTTTCTGGGTGCTGACGGTCTTCGCGCTCCTGGACTGGCTTTTTGCGATGGCAGTGACGCTCAGCCCCGAGACGAACAGGCGCAGAATCTCGAACTCCTTGGGCGATAGCCTCGACAGCCGTTCATCCAGCGCGACGTTCTGCTCCCTCACGCTATGGGCCAGGGGCCTTGCACTCTTGAAAGGGCGTCCCTGGGCGATGGCCGTGAGCGCAAGCTGGATGTCGTCCTGTAACTGGTTCTTCTGGATGACACCGACCACGCCCAGTTCATGGAGCCGTGTCAGGATCAGCGGGTTGGAGATCATCGTCAGCAGGAGGATTTTCACCTCCGGGAAGTGCCGTCGCAGGTACTCCACCAGTTTGAGTCCGTCACCGTAGGGTGAGTCGGCCGGCATGTTGAAGTCCGTGATCACCAGGTCGACCGGCTGGTGTTTGAGAAGCTCTATCAGTCCATTCGAACAGACCGCCTCACCGACGATCCGGAAGCGGTCGTCGCGTTCTATCAGCTCACGCACGCCCAGCAATACGATGGGGTGATCATCCGCGATCACGACGTTGAGTGTGGCCATGTTGGCTATCCCTAATACGTTATTGAGTCATACCGTCATGCCAGTGCGTCGAGCATCGCTCTCAATCGCCCAAGCATAGCCTCGATGTCGCCGGCCAGGTCAGGTGTCATGTGCCGGCCCTCCAACCGGTTCTCCAGGTCGATGCAGGTTTGCGCCAGGTCGGCCGCCTGCACGGCGCCCAATGCCCCGGCCATGCTGTGCAGTTGCCGGGCTACCGCGGCGGTGTCGTTGCCTTGGAGCGTGGCATTGAGCGTGTCGATATCCTGCTGCATCGTGCTGAGGAACAGGTCCCGCATTTTCGGCGACAGCTGTGGCCGGTCGGCATTGTGCACCGTGTCGTCCGCAGGCGGTGCCGGGCTGAAGGGGAGCGGCTCGGCGAGCTTGCAGTGTTTCAACAGCTGTGTTCGCAGCATGTGCAGGTTGAGCGGCTTTACCAGCCAGGCATTCATGCCGACCGCAGCGCAGCGCTCTCCCTCGTCGCGCAGGGCATTGGCGGTCACGCCGATGATCGGCAGGTCCGGCTCGCTCCTGCGCAGTGCCTTGGCCAGTTCATAGCCGTTCATTACCGGCATGTTCACATCGGTCAGCACCAGGTCGAATGAGCCGGGCAACCATTGATGCAGGGCCTGCTCGCCATTCGCCGTGGCGACTACCGAGCAGCCCAGCGCCTGCAGTTGCTCCTTGATGATCGCCCGGTTGATCGGGTTGTCCTCGGCCACCAGGATGTTCAGGTCCAGGTGTCGTGGCGGCTCCATGGTCGATGGGAATGTCCGTGAGTCGGTGCCCTGCTGGGCGAAACGTATTGCCCATGCCATCGCCCGGATGTCGTACGCATCCACGGTCCAACCGGCGCGGGTGTACTCCGGCGGGTTAGGACCGGCGGCCCTGGCGATTATCCGCGGGCCAGTCCAGGAGGACTCCTGGGACGAGGGCAGTACATCGAGCAACAGCGATGATGCGCACGGCGGCTGTTCCGGGTTGACGATACGGGTTTCCTGGCCTAGTCGTTCGAGCCAGTTGCAGACATGCTGCGCCAGTTCAGGCGTGGGTGCCTGTACATAGACGGGCGGGGTGTGCGGATCGAATTGCGGGCAGTCGCCCAGATGGCCTTGGCCGCAGGCAAGCTTGAGTTGCAATGAAAAACTGCTGCCGAGCCCGGGTTCGCTCACCACTTTCAGCTCGCCGGCCATCAGTTCGCATAACCACCGGCAGATCGCCAGGCCCAGGCCGGCGCCCGCTTCGCTGGACGCATCGCGAACCTGGTAGAAAGGGTCGAACAGCTGGGCCTGTTGCGCTTGGGAGATGCCGATGCCGGAGTCGCTGACCTGCCACAGCAGGCTGGCGACGTCGGCATTCTTGTCCAGGACTCGCAACCTCAGTACGACGCGTCCGTTGTCGGTGAACTTGATCGCGTTGCTCACCAGGTTGTTGAGGATCTGGCGGATCCGCAGCGGATCGCCCCGCACCTGGTCGGGAACGGCGGGGTCGATACAGGCGTAAAGCTGCAAGCCCTTGGCCTGGGCGAAAGCGCTGTAGGCCCGCAGGGTCTCTTCGGTCAGTTCCAGCGGGCAGAAGTCCTGGGCCTCGATGGTCATCTGCCCGGCTTCGATCTTCGATACATCCAGTACGTCGCTGATCAGTTGGAACAAGGTGGCCGACGAGCGCTGGATCGTGCGCAGGTATTCCTGCTGGCGGGGGCCCAGGTCAGTCAGGCCCAGGAGTTCCAGCGTGCCCAGTACGCCGTATAAAGGCGTGCGAATCTCATGGCTCATGGTCGCCAGGAAACGGGTTTTTGCCGCATTGGCGGAATCGGCGGCGTGCAGTGCCTGTTCCAGCGCCGCGGCATCCTCGATGTGGCGGGTCACGTCGTTGAATGCGCAGATCCAGACCTCCTGCCCGTGATAGCGAGCCCCGACGAAACCCACCTGCAGATGGCGACCGTCGATCTGCAGCTCCGTCTGGCCTGCACGGGTGAGCAGTTGCCTCTGCTCGAGTGCGGCGATCAGTTTGTCACTTGGCTGCCACTGTTGAAGACGCTGGTTCTGCAGGAGGATCTTGTGATCGCTGCGACGTATCACGCACAGGCCGGTGGGAGCGCTGTCGATGATCGCGCGACTGAAGGCCTCGCTTTCGGCGATGCTCTGGTGGGCCTCATGGGCGGGCAAGACCACGCGAGTCTTGTACCACCGGTTGAAAGCCCAGCCACCGCCGATGCTCGCGAGCATCAGCGTCAACATGCCCAGCAAGGGCCACCAGGCATAGTCGATGAAGCTCTTGAAGCCGACCACATAGACGGCTGTCCAGGGCTGTTGCCCGTCGCTGGAAATCTTGAACACCAGGCCATCGAGACGAAAGTTGAGCCCGTCCTTGAGGTCTTGCCCAGGCTTTTCGGCGCCTACCAGCAGGGCACCGTTGGGGGCTACCAGGCTGAAGCGATCGTAGATCGACCACTCCATGATGCGCTCGATCTCGTTGAGCTGCTTCAGGTTCAGCAGCGAAGCCACCACCACCCAGGGGCTGGCACCCCGGATACCCAGCTGGGTGGCCGGCATGTCGATGTTGATGTAGGCCAGAACGGTCGGCGGGGCGCTGTTGTCCGTTTCGGCGCTGTAGCGCACCCAGTGCACGCGACTGTCCGCAGGCCGAGGGTTGTCCTCATGCAGCCGTTGCAATATCTGGTTCATGACCTGCTGGTAGGTGCCGCCCTGGATCTGGCCGACGCCGCGCAGGCGGCCGGCAGTGGGCACGGCGATATCGAAGTTGTCCGGCATGTTGAACAGGAACACCTGCGGCGACTGGTAATACGACGCCGACCAGAAGGCGCTGTAGTAGCTGGCCAAATGGGCACCCAGGCCGAAGACCCGGTGGCGTTCCCCCGGCTCGATGGTGGCCGGGTTGATCTTCACGCTGAAGGGCAGGGAGAAAGACAGTTCCTGGCCTTTGTAGATGCCATCGCCTTCATCCGGCAACGGCTCTTCGACAAACATCCGGAACTGCCCGGTATCCAGCGGCAGGCCTTTGGCGCTTTGCCGGGCAATCGCATCGAGGAAGGCGTCCTGTTCGCCGATGTTTTCCATCAGCCTGGCGAAGTGAAACCGAACGGTGTCGCGCTGCTCCTCGATCATTCGGTTCAAGCCCCAGGCACTGAGACCGATCAATAGCGACGCCAGACCGCCCAGCACGATCAGCCCTTTGTTCATCTTCAAGGAGCTGCTGGTCAGTTTCTGTAGAAGATCATCGGAATGGGTCATTGGGCCAACCTTTGAAGGACGCTCGGAAACGTTGCGCACCGCGCGACCTTGGACAAAATGAAAATGGATTTCCAGTCGTCAGTCGACCAAGGCCGGCCCATCCTGAGTCAGCAATTGCTGGAACTCGCTGGACGACACGGCATGGGAGATCAGGAAACCCTGCACCTGGGTGCAGTTGATTCTACGCAATAGCGCCAGCTCCTGCGCCGTTTCAACCCCTTCGGCCACGACCGTCAGGCCCAGCTGGCGGCCGAGCGCGACGATGCTGGTCAGGGCCTGGGTCAGTTCTTCATTGGTGGTACAGCCATGCACCAGCGCCCGATCGATCTTCAACTCGGTGAACGGTGTCGAGACCAGGTTCATATACGAGCTGTAGCCCTGGCCGAAGTCGTCCTGGGAAAGGCCAAACCCCTTCATGCGCAACCGGCATGCACCGGCGTAGAAGTTGCTGATGTCTTCGGGCATGGAGCACTCCATCAACTCGAAGCAGATCATCGCCGGAACACCCTGGTGCTCGAGGACGAACGCGAGGATCCGGTCCGCCAGGTCCGGGCTGTTGAGCAGATGCGTGGGCAGGTTGATCGACACCGGGATGGCATAGCCCTGGCTGCACCATTGGTTCTGAGCGACGATCGCTTGCTCCAGGATGTGCCAGAGCAGGCATTCTTCCAGGTCGAACGCCTTGAGTGCCGGCAGGAAAACCCCGGGCAGCAGAAGCCCATGCTCGGGATGAACCCAGCGCACCAACGCTTCGGCGGCCACGATCCGCCCGTTGGCCAGGGACTTCTTGGGTTGGAACCAGGCGCGCAACTCGCCGCTCTCCAGTGCATTGCTGATGGCCAGGTGGTCGATCTGCGGGCCGGGAAGGGGCAGGTCAGCCTGGCGCAGGCCGCCCAGTTGATCGGTGAGATTGCGCAATGCGGCGAGCTTGACCGGCTTGGATATCAGCCCTATGACTTTGACGCCCAGGTTACGGGCGGCCAGGCTTGCGCTCGTGAGCATTCGTCTGGACGCCACACTCATGATCGCCAGCGCGGGCCGGGCGCCGGAGGCGGCCAGTCCCTGGATGAACTGGATGCCGTCCATGCCGGGCATCAACAGATCGGTCAGGACCAGATCGAAATCACGCTTTTTCAGGCAATCCAGCGCCGCGCTGCCTTCCTGGGCGAATTGCAGGTCGAAATCCCCCAGCTCGCTGAAGAGGTTCTGCAGATACACCTGCTGGAATGGGTGGTCTTCGACGACCAGTACGCTGATGGGTTTCATGAGGGGGTTCTTTCGTAGGGCGCCAGTTGGTTATGCAGGGCCTGCAGGGTGAAAGGCTTGACCAGGCAGTGGTTCATGCCTGCGGCCAGGCAAAGTGCTTCTTCGCCGCGCATGGCATTGGCGGTAGCGCCGATGATCGGTACTTCGCAGCCAAGGCGGCGTAGCTCGCGAGCCAGTTCATAGCCGTTTATGCGGGGCATGTTGACGTCGCTCAGCACGACATCGAACCGACCCCGGCGCCACATCGCCAACGCTTCTTCACCGTTTCCGGCCAGTTCCGCCGTGCAACCCAGTTCCTGCAATTGGTCATGCAGGATCAACTGGTTGATGACGTTGTCTTCCACCACCAGGATATGCAGATGCAGTTTTTTCAGGTGCCGCGGCCAGATGTCATGCGCCGGTTCGATGGCGCACAGGCCCTGGGCGCGGCTGACGGCCTGGTGGATCGCGTTCAGGTGATTGATGTTCACCACCCAGCCGTCGGCAGCCTGCTGGGGGTCGTTATAGCCGTCGCCGGTCGCCATCACCAGCGACCCGGTCCATTGCGGGGCCAGGCGTTGTTCGAAGGAACCCGGGTGCAGCTCGAGCAGCACGGCTCCCTGGGTCGGAGCGCCCGGGGCAGGGCGATCGAGTTGCGCACGTGCGCCCCAGCGACGCAACCAGCCACTCATGGTCTCGGCCAGTTCACGGATGGGGGAAACCACGAAGACCACTTTCGGCAGCAGAGGCGGGACGCTGCTCGCCGGCGCGGGCGCCATGGGCTGTTCGAGCGAGAGGGTCAGGGAAAAACTGCTGCCCAGCCCGGGCTCGCTGACCAGGCGGATACTGCCATTCATCAGATGCGTGAGACGCTGGCAGATGGGCAGGCCCAACCCGGTACCGGCGATCACGTTGGTGTGGCCGCGGGTCTGGTAGAAGGGTTCGAAAATGCGCGACTGGTCTTCCTGGGTTATTCCCTTGCCCGTGTCGGAAACCTGCCAGAACAGGCTGACCCGCTCACCGTCCCGCCCAGCCAGCTTGACTCGCAGTACGATTCGGCCTGCATCGGTGAATTTGACTGCATTGTTCAACAGGTTGTAGAGGATCTGACGGATTCTGGAGACGTCGCCGATGACCCGCTCAGGTACCTTCGGATCGATGACGGCATACAAGTCCAGCCCTTTGCCATGGGCTGCGGCCGCATAGCCCTGGGTCGCCTCGTGAATCAGGTCCAGCACGCTGAACTCGGTGAGCTCCAGGGCCAGTTGCCCTGCCTCGATCTTGGAGACGTCCAGGACATCGCAGATCAATTGCAGCAATGTCGCCGAAGAGCTCTCGATGGTGCGAAGGTAGTCGGTCTGCTGGGCATCCAGTTCGGTTCGCGCCAGCAATTCCAGTGTCCCGAGCACGCCGTACAACGGGGTGCGGATCTCATGGCTCATCGTCGCCAGGAACAGGGTCTTGGCTTCATTGGCGGCGTCGGCCAGCTGTCGTGCCTGCTCCAGGGCTTCTTCGATCTGCGTGCGGGTGCTGATATCGCTGAACGCGCAAAGCAGCACGTCTTCGCCCTTGTAGCGGGTGGGGGCGCAACTCAGGTACAGGTGGCGTCCGTCGGCCGCCTCGAAGTAGTCGGTGACCTGCGGGTCCATGGCGTCGAAGGCCCGGTAGATCCATCGAGGGCTCAGGCGCTCGCGTTCGCCGCTTTGCCCCAGCCACTGCTGCGACAGGGTGTTCTCCAGGACCACCTGGCCATTGGCGCGGCGCAGCACGCACAGGGCCACAGGGGCCGTCTGGATCACATCGCTGCTGAACAGCTCGCTTTCCACCAGGGCCTGGATGCGGCTGATGGTCGGCGCGATGAAGCGATGTTCGAGGCGGCGAATCAGTATCCACACCAGGCTGATGCTGAACAGGCAGAACAGCAGGGCACCCACGAGGCGGGGCCATAGCGCCAGGAGGACGTCTCGCAAGTCGATGGAGTACACCAGCTGCCAGTCGGAGGACTTGAGCTGCTTGCGCATGACCAGGTGGTCGGGTAGCCAGGCATCGCCGACGAAGCCGAAGAAATTCTGCCGTTGCACCTGCAACAGGTTCTGGCTGAGTTGCGCCGGCTGGCTGTTGCTGAATACCAGCATGCCGTCGGGATTGAACATCATGAATTGCCCGGCGCTCCTGTCGTCCAGGGCGTGGGACACCTCGCGACCGTCCATTTCCAGCCCCAGCCAGCCGGAGTCGAGGTCGCGCCGATCGAGACGAATGAACATGTACAGCTGCGAATGACTGCTCGACTGATTGGTCAGCCAGAGCTCATTGACCGAGGCCCTGTTGTCACCTTTCAACGCTTGCAAGCGGTCCAGCATCGCCGAGGGAAAATCGCCCACGGCAGGGGTCGCCGTGTAAAGCCGCTTCACTCGCACATCGTTGCCGCTGCTGACATAGAGCAGGTTCACTTGTCTGCTGGTCAGGTAGTCCCTGACCCGCTCGGTCAACCAGATGCTCCATTGCTTGCCTTGTGCGTTGCCCAGCAGCAGGTGGATCTCCTCGGGCGACACCTGTGGCTTCACCCCCTCGGGCTTGCGGATGGCCGACAGGCTCAGGCTCTCCAGCAATGCCCCACGGGTCGTGAAGAACGTATGGGCCTCGGCGATGGCGCTGCTCATGTGGCTGCGCCTGCGCGATACCTCGGCATTGAACGTCAGCAGCAGAAAACTGTAGACACCACTGAGTATGCCCACGAGCAGCACCACGCCAAAGATGCGCAGCAGGCGTCGGGCGGCATTGGGAGTGGAGAGGAGGGGGTTGATCTGGTGAAGGTAGTTCTTCAATTTCATCCAGCCAACCTAGCGAGGCGCGAGCCGCACGGGTATCAGACGATTCCGAAAGCGTGGCCTCGGGAGCCTGGCATGGGGCACGCGCTGGCGGGCCTGACACGTGCGACGGCCATGCCCTCCGGCCCTCGATTCGAGTGTCGGCCCGGCATAGGACGATTCTTAAAATGCCGAAGGTGGGCGTCTTCAAAGGCTCCTTGCCAGGGCGATGAAGTAGACTGTCGCCCGGAAATCGATCGTGCTGTGCATCGATTCGAATGTTGTCAGAGGTAAGCTACGTGAGTAACCGAGGTGAGCAGTCGCTGCTCAAACAATCCACTTTCCTGATGTTCGCCGTGGCGATTGCCGGGATCTGCACCGGTTTCATAACGGGTGCCCAATCCATCCTGTTCGATGGTTTTTTCTCGTTGGTCGCTACCTTCATCAAGGTACTGATGCTGATCACGGCCAGGTTGATCGCCAAGGAAAGCAACCACCGCTTCCAGTTCGGATTCTGGCATCTGGAGCCCATGGTCCTGCTGATCGAAGGCAGTTTCCTGCTGCTGATCGCCATCTATGCCTTCCTCAATGGCGTGTCCGGCATCATCAACGGTGGCCGTGAAATCGAGCTGGGCATGGTGATCATCTATGCCGCGGTGTTCACCGTCGTCGAGTTCGGCTATTTCTTCTACGTTCGCTACCGCAATCGAACGCTCAAGTCATCGCTCATCCAGTTCGACAACATCAGTTGGCTGGTCGACGCGATGCTTTCGGTGGGCCTGCTGGTCAGTTTCCTGGTCGCTCTGTTGCTCAAGTCCCAGGGTTACGGGCAGTGGGCGATGTATGTCGACCCGTTGATCCTGATCCTGCTGGCGCTGAGCATGCTGGCACCGGCCTTCAAGATCCTGCGCCCGGCTTTGCGCGATGTATTGGGTATCGCACCGGATCACCTTGACGATACGGTGCGCCAGGTGATGGACGCGGCCACGGTGGAACACGGCTTCGAGGACTATGTGTCCTATGTCCAGAAGCACGGGCGGGCGCGCTTTATCGAGATCCACATCGTGCTCCCGGCGGATTACCGGTTGCAAACCGTAGGGCAACTGGACGCGATCCGTGAGCAGATCTCTGCCAGGTTGGGTCAGGCCGACGCGACGCGGTGGCTGACCATTTGCTTTACCGGTGATCGCAAGTGGATCGCATGATTGCACACCGCCCTTGAAATGCCTGACTGGGGAGCGCGACGCCCGCTCGCGCCACCTCAGCCGGCCCCCAGGCGTGCGTCCACCGAGTGCGCGCCGCCACCACGCGCAACGATGTAGAGCGCCAGGAAACCCATCAATACCGGAAACTCGATGCCCCGGTCTATCCAGGGCCAGGTCGGTCCGAGCGCATAGCTGATGGCAAGCATCTGGATTGCGATCAGCAGGGCCACCAGCCTCGTGGCGAGCCCCACCGCCAGCATCAGGGCGCCAACGGTTTCCAACAGCATGACCAGAAACGCGAGCTGCGCAGCGAAGGGCAGGCCCATGACGTTCTGGATGAGGTTGATCGACCCGGCCATGGGATCGGCCATCGACCCGTGGGACGTGCGCAGCGCCTTCGGCACTCCGTGGGTGAACAGGACGATGGCGAATACCGTGCGCAGCAGGGCGTACAGATAAGGTTCGAAGCGGTCGGCCCGCAGGTTCACGGCGGCCAGGGCGGAGCGCAACGTCGACGAATTCTCTATGGTCATGGGGAGTCCCTTGCGCAGTTGCGGGGCTGATGAGTCACAGGCTCCGCTCTGGACGGGGCGGCGTGCCTGGTGGGGATGGAGGGCATTGTTCTGGTTTGGGAGCAGGAGATAAACCGTGTGAAGTTGCCAGGTGAATTCAATGGCGACGAACAATCGGCTCCGACTGGAAACGAACCGCAAGGGCAACCGGTTCATGGGTATTTTCCAATACTTCAACCGACGCTCGGCTTTTCTATTTAATAGAACGATTTGATCGAAATTAGCTGGCTTTTTAGGTAAGTGAGTTGCGCGCAGAATTCACCTCATTGCGGCTCACCAAGGTGGTGAGCCCTTCAAGAGGAAACCACCATGACTCACCCCAACGTATCGTCCAGCACCGTCACCAACACCGCTTTCGGCCCTGCCGCCTCGTTGTCTTCATCCGCTGCATTCGCCGGGCGCATCTTGCTGAGCGCCATCTTCCTGCTCTCCGGCGTCTCCAAGATCGGCGCATCGGCGGGCATGGTCGCTTATATCGAATCGGTCGGCCTACCGTTCCCGAGCCTGGCCCTGGCAATCGCCATCCTGGTGGAAGTGGTCGGCGGTGTTGCCCTGATCCTGGGCTACCGCACACGCCTGGTCGCGGCCGGCCTGGCCCTGTTCAGCGTCGCCACCGCGCTGGCGTTCCATAACCAGCTTGGCGACCAGAATCAGTTCATCCACTTCTTCAAGAACATCGCCATGGCCGGTGGCCTGTTGCAGGTAGTTGCCTTTGGCGCCGGCCGCTTCAGCCTGGATGCGCGCCGCGCCTGACCCTGGGCCGGCCTGCCGCCGGCTCGCCATTTCCTTTTTTACGAGGTGAGAGATGAAAGCGATTCGCGTAGCACAGTACGGCCCGGTTGAAGGTTTGTCGTTCGAGGAGTTGGCCTCGCCGGTTCCAGGCCAGGGTGAGGTGTTGATCGAAGTGGCCGGCAGCGGCGTGAACCCGGTCGATTGGAAGGTCCTTTCCGGTGCCATGAAGGCGTTCATTCCACTGCAGTTGCCCTATACGCCAGGCGTCGAGGTGGCCGGTCGCGTCGTGGCGGTAGGGGAAAACGTCAGTGGCCTGGCTGTCGGCGACGAGGTGTTCGGTTTCATCAATATCGTTGGCGGGTATGCCACCGAGGTGGTCGCCAGCGCGGAGCGTCTTGCGCATCGGCCCAATCGCCTGACGGCGTTGCAAGCCAGTGGTGTTCCGGCGGTCGCGTTGACTGCCTGGCAGGCCCTCCATGAGCATGCACGGATCAAGGCCGGCCAGCGCGTGCTGATCCACGGCGCGGCGGGCGGTGTCGGCAGCATGGCGGTGCAGATGGCGCGTATGGCCGGCGCCACCGTTATCGCCACCGCCTCGGCGTACAACCATGACTACTTGCAAGCACTGGGTGCCGCGCAGGTGATCGATTACAACCAGGCTCCGTTCGAGTCTGTCGTCGACCGGGTCGATGTGGTGCTGGATCTGGTCGGTGGCGATACCCAGGTGCGTTCCTGGTCGGTGCTCAAGCCCGGCGGTGTATTGGTCTCCCCGGTGAGCCCGCCCGACGCCAGCCTGGCCGAAGCCGCCGGGGCCTGCGGCAAGCATTTCGCCACACGCTCCGACGGTGCGCAGCTCCAGCACATTGCCTCGTTGTTCGAATCCGGTGAGCTGGTGATCGAGGTCCAGGTGCTGCCCTTGTCCCAGGCCGAGGACGCGCTGCGCCAGAGCAAGGAGCGGCACATACGTGGCAAGCTGGTACTCGACGCCAGTCGATAGGTCCGTGGCGGCAATGAATCGAACCGGGCAGACGCCCGGTTTTTTCATGCGCAATTTCCCGACACCCTCGACAGTCTTCCGACAGACCGCCGCTCGCAAGTGCGAGAAGCTGGCCTCCGGTTTCCATCGGAGGACATTGCCATGCAGCGTTATGAAAAGACCGACTTTCCCGTGGTCGAGACCCGTCGTCATCTCGAGACCGGCCCCATCGTGCTGGTCACATCCGGCTGGCGGGGCGAAACCAACATCATGACCATGGGTTGGCACATGATGATGCAATTCAGTCCCGCGCTTTTCGGCTGTTACATCTGGGCCGGCAACCACAGTTACGAACTGATCCGCCGCAGCCGCGAATGCGTGATCAACGTGCCCACCGCGGACATGGTCGATGCGGTCGTCGCGGTGGGCAACAGCTCGGGGCATTCGCTGGACAAGTTCGAGGCGTACGGGCTGACCGCGGCGCCGGCCCACCATGTACAGGCGCCGTTGATCCAGGAATGTTATGCCAGTTTCGAATGTCGCCTGGCCGATGATCGCCAGATCGACGAGTACGGTCTGTTCATCTGGGAAGTGGTGAAGGGGCACGTCGCTGCCACGGTGAGCGAGCCGGCCACCTTGCATTACTATGGGCAGGGTCGTTTTCGCGTAGCGGGCCCGATGCTCGACCTGAGCGAGCGCTTCAAGCCGCAGAACCTGTAGGGCCGCTCATGCCTGGCGGTAAGTGCTGGGCGTGACCCCCACCTCGCGCCGGAAGACCTGGGAGAAATGGCTCGGGCTGCAATAGCCCACCTCCAGCCCGATATCGATGATGCTGCGATCGGTTTCGAGCAGCAGTTGCCGGGCCCGACTCATCCGCAGGCGGATGAAGTACTGCGAGGGCGACAGTCCCGTCGCGCGCTTGAAGACCCGGCTGAAGTGGTACTCGCTCAATTCGGCGATCCGGGCCAGTTGCGCGAGGTTGAAGTCTTCGGCCAGGCCCTCGTTCATGACCGCCAGGACGCGACGCAACTTGTAAGCTTGCAAGGCGCCGCTGCGTCGGTTGTCGCCGTGCGGATCGCGGTATCGACGGATCAGGTGCACGGCCAGGGCCTGGGCCAGACTGTGGACGAACAACGGGCTGGGCTGGCGTTGCTCGGTGAGTTCGATGCGCAACTGATCGAGGATGAAGTCCACCCGCTCATCCCGGGCCCCGGAGATGTCCAGGAAACTCACCGGATCGGGATGGTCCCCCAGGACATCGCGGGCAGCCTGATCGATCAGCGACAGGCCCAGGTACAGGTGCATCACTTCGAAGGTGTCGCATTCCACTGTCTGCCAGCGCATTTCGTAGGGATCGCGGGTATTGGTGAGGAAGAAGTCGCCGGCCTCCACGAGGGCGGCTTCCCACGCGCCGCCGAGCGCGCGCTCCTCGACCCTGGCCCGCCCCGCCAGTACCCACACCAGCAGCGGCTCCACAACGGCGGGCACCAGTATCGGCTCGACGATGCTGTGATGGCTGAACAGCTGCACCACCACATCCTGCATGGCCGGGTGCGATGGCAGTGCCTGCGCCGTTCCCGGCAAATGTTGCGGCATGGACTCGGCCATGATGCGCTGGGCATCGCTGGCGGCCAGGTCGGTATCTTCAGGCGGGTGCACAAAAGGCTCCATGGGCGACACTCTCGGACAAGGGCGGCACCGATAGGGTAACGCAGCAATGGCCTGCCGGAGCAAGAGTGTCCGTCGACTCAGTTCGCCAGGGCCGGTATGGGGGCGTCGAGGGCGAGGGCGGCCCGTACAGGGTCGAAGTATTCGCGGATGAACGCCAGCTTGCCGTTTTCCACCCGTACGAACAGCACGTAATCCTGTTCATAAAGGCGTCCGGTGGGCTTGATCGTTCCCTTGGCCTTGACTTGCGCGACGGCCTCCAGAGGGTTCGTACTCGGTTGGATACGAAGGTCGTAAAAGAGAAAGTCCTGCACCGCGCCGACGAACCAGCCGACATGGCCCAATACCTGATCGCGCCCCTCGAGCCGCGCCGGATGGCCGAGGGCAGGGGCAAACGGCAGCTCCCATACCAGGTCATCGGCGATCAGGTTCTTCCAGCGCTCATGGTCATCCACAAACAACTCGAAATGCAGGTGCAGCAGCCGCTCGGCAGTCATCATGGTCATCACTCGTCTCAAGGCGAAGGCGGGGCGTGCCGGACGGCAGGCCTGGAGCATTTGTCTCACGGCACCACCGTCATGAAAAGCCAGTTGCTTTCGACGTTCAGGTTCGATTTTCTCGAACGATCAGAGATCGGTCGCCTGTGCCTTGAAGCGCTCGATCAGCCAGCTGGCCGCGGGGCCCGGGGGCATGTCGGTGCGGTAGACGACGTCAAAGCCATAATCGCCGCCTTGGCAGTCGGGCAGGTCGAGGTGCACCAGCCGGCCGCTGGCCAGGTCGTCGCTCACCCTGTCGATGGGCATGTTGCCCCAGCCGATGCCTTCGCGCAGCAGCGTGTGCTTGGCCCCCAGGTCGGCCAGTCGCCAGGTGCGGGTGCCAATGACCGCGAACTCCTGGTCCTTGGTCAGGCTGGAGCGGTCGGTGAGGACCAATTGCACATGGGCGCGCCCGGCACCCGGCGCATGGGGGGCCGATTGGGCCAAGGGATGGTCGGGAGCGGCGACCGGAATCAAAGCCACCTTGCCCACGCCGATGCGTTCGATGCCGTCGAGGTTATGGGTCAAGGGGCCGCTCACGCCCAACGTGGCCGTGCGGTCCAGCACCCGTTGCGTCACCGCGCCCAAGGCCTCGACGTGCAAGTGCAGCGACACGGTCGGGAAGCGCTCGCGAAACGCCTTGAGCGCGTCCACCACGCGCTCGCTGGGCAGCATCACATCAAGGACCAGATGCACCTCGGCTTCCAGCCCATGGAGCAATCCACGCACCTTGGCCCGCAGGCCGTCGATACCGTTGTAGATGGTGCGCGCCTCGGCCAGTACCGTGCGCCCGGCATCGGTCAACTGGGGTTTGCGGGTGGTCTTGCGGTCGAACAGGCTTACGCCGAGCTGCATTTCCAGGTTGGCGATGGAGTAGCTCACCACCGACGTGGCCCGATGCAGCTTGCGGGCGGCACCGGCGAAGCTGCCGACGTCCACCACGGTCAGGAATACCCGAAGCTGGTCGAGGGTTGGCGTGCCTGGGTCTGAAATCATTTCTAATCGCTCGAACGTTTTCTTGAATGTTATCCGGATTTTTCCGACAAGCCACTGCGATCGATGGCCGCGAGGCTGCGTCGTTCACCTCGGCGCAAGATCCCGACAGCCTCGGCAAGCCTGCAAAAGCCTGGATCGGCCCGTTGCGAGACAGTGAAGCCGTCGATAACGACAGCGCCTCACAGGCGCCGAGCCGATGAATGTCTCCTCGGCTCGCAACGCGGGAGAGCAATCATGAGCGATATCAAGCAGCATTTTCCCAACGAAGTCGAAGGCAAGGTCGCGCTGGTCACCGGTGCCGCCAGCGGCATCGGCAAGGCTATCGCGTTACTGCTGCATGCCCGTGGCGCCAAGGTCGTCGCCGAGGACCGAAACCCCGCCGTCGAGGCGCTGGCCCGTCCCGGACTGGTGCCGCTGGTGGCCGACATCACCGAAGATGGCGCGGCCGAGCGCGCGGTCGGGCTGGCCGTCGAGCAGTTCGGCCGGCTGGACATCCTGGTCAATAACGCCGGGATCATCATCAACAAACTGGTCATCGACATGACCCGTGAAGACTGGGAGCGCATCCAGGCGGTCAACGCCACTGCGGCCTTCCTGCATTGCCGCGAAGCGGTCAAGGCAATGATGCCCAACAAGGCCGGCGCCATCGTCAACATCGCGTCCTATGCCTCCTATTTCGCCTTCCCGACCATTGCCGCCTATACCGCCTCGAAAGGTGCCTTGGCCCAGCTGACCCGCACCCTGGCCCTGGAAGCGATCGAGCATGGCATTCGTGTCAACGCGGTGGGCGTCGGCGACGTGGTGACCAACATCCTCAACGACGTGGTCGAAGACGGCCCGGGTTTCCTGGCCCAGCATGGCGAGGCCGCGCCCATCGGTCGTGCCGCGCAGCCAGAGGAAATCGCTGAAGTCGTCGCTTTTCTCGCCTCGGACCGCGCAAGTTTCATCGTCGGTTCGGTGGTCATGGCCGACGGCGGCATGACCGTCACCGCGGGTTGATCGATCCACTGTCATACAGGAGAACATCATGAGCATGTTGACCAATGTGGCTTTCTTCAACGCTCGGCCTGGGCAGGGCGAGGTGCTGGGCCAACGCCTCCTGGCGTTGGTCGGCCCCACCCGGCAGGAACCTGGCTGCGTTCGTTACGAGATTTACCGGGCCGCCGATTCCGCCGAGCGCTGGTTCGTCTACGAAGACTGGCGCTCGCCCGCCGACTTCGACGGCCATATGCAGACGCCCTATGTGAAGGCCTTCATGAAAGAGCTCGACTCGCTCTGCAGCGAGGCCCCCGAGATCCGCGCCTTCGGGCAGCAGCCCGATCCGGCTGGATCCTGAAACCCGACCATTCACAGGAGATACGGACCATGAGCAAGCAGCACTCGTGGCTGG
The DNA here is from genome assembly GCF_900119645.1 of Pseudomonas sp. NFACC43. NCBI lineage: Bacteria > Pseudomonadati > Pseudomonadota > Gammaproteobacteria > Pseudomonadales > Pseudomonadaceae > Pseudomonas > Pseudomonas sp. NFACC43. The sequence goes on along the minus strand of NZ_FPKK01000001.1, from coordinate 138,824 downwards.
TGACCGGTTGTTCCACCGGTTTCGGCCGATTCATCGCAACTCATCTGCTGGAACGCGGCGAGCGTGTGATCGTCACCGCTCGCAACGCCGAGCAGGTACGGGATCTTGCCGACCTTGGCGAGGCCCTGATACTGCCGCTGGATGTCACCGATGCCGAGCAGGCCAAGGCCGTCGTGGCGCAAGCCGAGCGCCTGTTCGGATCGGTGGATGTGCTGGTCAACAACGCCGGCATCGGCTATTTCGCCGCCGTCGAGGAGACTGACCCGCAGTCGGCGCGGCGGCTGTTCGAGGTCAATTTCTTTGGCTCCGCCAACATGATCCACGCCGTACTTCCCGGCATGCGCCAGCGAGGCCGAGGCATGATTGTAAACCTGACCTCCATCGGGGGCCTGGCCGGCTTTCCAGCAGTGGGTTATTACTGCGCGAGCAAGTTCGCACTGGAGGGGTTGTCGGAAACCTTGCGTGCCGAGGTCGAGCCGTTGGGTATCGGTGTCATGACGGTCGAGCCCAGTGCGTTTCGCACCGAATGGGCCGGTTCGGCCACCCAGGTCAGCGAGTCCATCGCCGATTACGATGCCACCGCCGGGCAGGCGCGTCGCGCCTATGACGCTTCCATAGGCCGGCAGGAAGGCGACCCGGCCCGCGCGGCTGCGGCGATCTACTCGGCGGTCACCGCGGCGCAGCCCCCCCAGCGTCTGTTGCTGGGGAACCGGGCCGTTGATGTCGCAATGGGTAAACTCTCGGCCATGCAGACCGAGCTTCGCACTTGGGAACGCGTTTCCCGTGGGGCTGACTTTCCTTTGCCTGAAGCTTGAATACGGCCCGCAATGTGCACGGGTGCAATCTACCCAAAGCGAGTATGTGTTGCTCAAGCCCCGCCAGGGATGGACGGGGCTAAGCATGGGGCTATTCAACAGAAAAGCCTCAGGCCACGACAGTGGCCGCTCCAAGGACCCTTGCTCCTGGGGGCTGTCATCGATGGGCCAATCCGTTACCGCTCCAGTAGAACAGGCTGAGTGGGCATGCCGGCTCCGAGATCGACGCGGCCCATTATTCACGAATCGTGTTCCGCACCATTACTGCGAGGCCATTGATGGGGATTTCATTGGGCCTATGCTGGGGATCAACTCCGAACCCGCATGACAAAAGAGCCCACCACCATGACCGGCCCTCGCACGCTTTATCAGAAACATATCGACAGCCATACCGTCTGTACCCTGGACGATGAGGGGCATGTCTTGCTCTACGTCGACCGGCAGGTGGCCAACGAATACACAAGCCCGCAAGCCTTCAGCGGGCTTCGTGACGCCGGGCGCAGTGTGTGGCGTCCGGGTGCGACGCTGGCGGTGGTCGACCATGTCAACCCGACCGCCCCCGATCGTATCGCCACCATGCCCGATTCGGGCGGTGCCTTGCAGGTCTCCTATTTCGAAAAGAACTGCCGCGACTTCGGCATCGAGCTGTTCGACGTGCTGGATAAACGCCAGGGCATCGAGCATGTGGTGGCGCCGGAACAGGGCTTCATCCTGCCGGGGATGGTGGTGGCCGCTGGCGACAGCCATACCACCACCTACGGGGCCCTGGGGGCCTTCGGCTTCGGTATCGGCACTTCCGAGATCGAACACCTTCTGGCGACGCAGACGCTGGTCTACAAGCGGCTCAAGACCCTGCGTGTCACGGTCACCGGGCGGTTGGGGGCGGGCGTTACCGCGAAGGACGTCATCATGGCCCTGATCGAGAAAGTCGGTGCGGCGGGAGCCACCGGTTACGCCATCGAGTTCGCCGGCCCTGTCATCGATGCCTTGAGCGTGGAAGCGCGGATGACCATCTGCAACATGGCCGTAGAGGCCGGGGCAAGGGGCGCATTCATGGCGCCCGACGAGAAGGTCCATGCCTATCTCAAGGGCAGGCCACGTGTCCCTCAGGGCGAGCTGTGGGATGCCGCTCTAGAGAAGTGGCGCGAACTGTTCACCGATGAAGGCGCGGTGTTCGACAGTGAAGTCCGGTTGGACGTCAGCGCCCTGGAGCCGATGGTGACCTGGGGAACCAGTCCGGACCAGGCGTTGCCCGTGGGTGGGACCGTGCCAGACCCCAAGGCCGTCGCCGATCCGATCCTGCGCCAGGGCATGCAGCGCGCCCTGGCCTACATGGGCCTGGAGCCGGGCATGGCGTTGAGTGACGTGACGATCAGCCATGCGTTCATCGGCTCGTGCACCAATGCGCGCATTGAAGACTTGCGCGACGTCGCTCGCGTGGTGAAAGGCCGGAAAGTTGCTGCGACGGTACGAGCGATGATCGTTCCCGGCTCGACGCAGGTGCGTGCCCAGGCGGAGCGGGAAGGGTTGGCCAGGGTCTTCCTCGATGCCGGTTTCGAGTGGCGTCAGTCCGGGTGCTCCATGTGCCTTGCGATGAACGATGACGTCCTCGCTCCGGGGGATCGCTGCGCATCCAGTACCAATCGCAATTTCGAGGGGCGCCAGGGAGCGGGTGCTCGCACTCACCTCATGAGTCCTGCGATGGTCGCCGCCGCGGCTATCCGGGGCCGCCTGACGGACGTACGCCTGTTGACCGAGGAGGCCTGAACCATGCAACCCTTTGACAGCGTGACCGGAAAGGCCGCCCCCATCCTTGCCTCTAACGTCGATACCGACGTGATCATGCCCAAGCAGTTCCTCAAGGGCATCGACCGCAATGGACTGGATAAAGGCGTGTTCTTCGACCTGCGTTTCCTGGAATCCGGCGAGCCCAATCCAGACTTCGTCCTCAACCAGCCTGCCTGGAGCGGTGCCCGTTTCCTGGTGACCGGGCCCAACTTCGGGTGTGGTTCAAGTCGTGAGCATGCGGTATGGGGGCTCAGGCAACTGGGGATCCGTGCCCTGATCGGTACGAGCTTCGCGCGTATCTTCCACGACAACTGCCTGCGCAATGGCGTGCTCGTGATACAGCTCTGCCAAACGCAGTTGCAGGCGCTGGGGCGGGTCGTGAGCGACGGGGCGAGCGCCACGCTTACCGTCGACTTGCCCAACCAGCAGATTCGATTGAGCGACGGGTCGAGTATCGGCTTCGCCATCGACGAACTGCGCAAACAGGCCTTGCTGCTGGGCCTGGATGCCATCGGCAGTACCTTGCGGCGAGCGGTGCAGATCCGGGATTTCGAAGCGCGGTATCACGCCGCCCATCCCTGGCTGGGCTGAGTCTTTTCACGGGCATCGGGCGGCGACTGCCGGATGCTCAAACCAGGGATAGATCGTCGAAATGCGCCTCGAAGAACTCGATGCAGACCCTCAGCTTCGCCGACTGGCTTAGCCGTGTCGGGTAGGTGGCCCAGACATTGGCGCTCTGGAAATGGTCGGGCAGCACCTGCACCAGTTGCCCGCTCTCCAGCATGGGTTTCACGTCCCACAGCGACCGCAGGATGATGCCTGCGCCACTCAAGGCCCAGCGCGACACGATCTCGCCATTGTTCGATGAAAGTGGCCCGCTGACCCGGATCGATGTTTCGACGCCATCCTTCGTCAGGTTCCAGATGCCGAAGGGGTTGTTACGTTCCTTGAGCACCAGGCAGTCGTGCCCGGCCAGGTCATCCAGAGACGTCGGGACACCGCGGCGCTGGAGGTAGTCGGGGGCGGCACAGAGCACCCTGCGATGACTGGCCAGTTTTTTATGCAGGAGCTGGTCGGGCAGGTTGTCGCCTACGCTGATTTCCATGTCGAAGCCTTCATTGACGATGTCCACCAGGCGATCGAACACGTCGAGGCGGATCTCCATGCGCGGGTACATTCGCGAAAGGGCGGGGATCGCAGGGGCGACATGGTTGCGGCCAAAGCCGAAGGAGCTGCAGATGTGCAAGCTTCCCTGCAATTGCTGCCGGGCGTCGGTCAGCTCGCTGATGAAATCCTCCATGTCCCCCAGAAACCGCGTGGCCCAGATGCGGACACGTTCGCCTTCGTCGGTCAACGCGACCCGGCGGGTCGTGCGATGCAACAGCCTGGTCCCCAGTGTCGTCTCCAGGACCGCCATCCGCTTGCTCACATACGCAGGCGAATAACCCAGTTCCTGCGCCGCGTGGCCGAAGCCGTTCTTGCGGATAACGGTGAGGAAGACACGCAGGTCTTCGGGCAGTAAGGAACGCTCGCGATTGATGCTCATATGCCTCATGACCGGTCATTGATCTTTGCTGTGAACAATAAGAATGCCCAACTTACCAGTAAAGATATATGGATAAAAACTGTCCACTTGTCAGCCTGATTCCAGGCTTTATGATCGGCCCACAAATAAATACAAAAGAGGCTTCTATGGGGCGGCTATTCGAAGGTTGCGTAAAAGTCATTGTTCCCTGTGGTTCTTTGGGGGCAGGTGTGCGCGAAGAAGAAATTGCCTATGGGCTGGCGGCCGGTGCGCAAGTCATTGCTTCGGATGCGGGGTCGACCGACAGCGGCGCAGCTTATCTTGCACTTGGCAAATCAAAGAATAATCGCGGTTCGGTAAAACGCGACCTGAGTATATTGATGAAAGCCCAGGCATCCTCTGGCGTGCCGATTATTATCGGTACTTCCGGGCAAGCCGGTGGCGATCTCAATCTGAACTGGACGCGGGATATCGTCATTGAAGTTGCCGGTGAACTCGGGGTGACACCGAAAGTTGCTCTTATCTATTGTGAGCAAGAGAAAGACACCATCAAGCGACTGAATGCCCAAGGGCGGATCAAGCCTCTTGCGCCACACGGTGAACTGGAGGATGCAACGGTCGATGCCTGCGAGCACATTGTCGCCGCGTTGGGGGTCGAGCCGTTCCTCGCGGCGCTTGATGGCGGCGCGGACATCATACTGGCCGGCCGATCCACCGACACCGCCGTCATTGCCTGCTATCCGATCTGGAAGGGTGCGCCCTGGGGGCCGTCCTGGCATGCCGGCAAGACAGGCGAATGTGGCGTGCAGTGCGCCGTCAATCCGACGCTGGGCTCCGGGATACTGCTGAGCGTGGATGCCGACGGGTTCAATGTGGAACCTCTCAGCCAGGACAATCTGTGCACACCCCACAGTGTCTCCGCGCATATGCTCTACGAAAACAGCGATCCGTTTCGCTTGCTGGAGCCGGGGGGCATCCTGAATGTCGCAGACGCACGTTATGCCGATCTGAACGGACGCGCCGTCAGGGTCGAAGGATCGCGCTGGGAGCCGATGCCCTACACCATGAAGCTGGAAGGCGCCGCCGCGGGTGCCTATCAGACCATCATGCTGGTGGGTATCCAGGACCCGGACGTACTCAAGGACATCGATGGTTTCCACGATCGCCTGCTCGAAGCGCTCTATGCCCGTACCCGCCAGTCCATTCCCGCCGACGAGTTGGGTGAGTTTCATATATCCCTGCGCATGTACGGTTGGAATGCGGTCACCGGGATGAAGCCGCCCGCGGGAACCTTGCCACCTCCCGAGATCGGCATGTTATTCGTGGCCACGGCTGCAACCCAGCAACTTGCAGATACCATCGCGCAGGCCTGCAATCCGTACTTTTTTCATTATCCAAGTGTCATGGGCAAGGAACTGCCTTCCTATGGATTCGCGTTCACGCCCGCGGATATCCCTCGCGGCCGGATTTTTGAATTCAAGCTCAATCACGTCGTGCAGCTTGAGGACCCAATGGAGCTGGTACGTATCAAGTGGATTGACCTTTCCGAGGCGGCGCCAGCTGCGAAGGAGTTGAATCGTGGTTAAGTTGCGCGATGTCTGCCGTCATGTTCGATCGAAACAAGCCGGACCGTTCTGGATTACCTTCGATATCTTCTTCAATGGCCGGGAGAACTTTGAACGTTATTCCCGTAGCGACGCGCTCTCGCCGGAGCAGTTTGCCCGGCTATATGGCACCGATCCCGAACGGGTGAAATACATTCCGGTGCCCAATCTGGAAATGGTCAAGATCTCCTTCCCCCGCGCTACGCCGCAAGGCGGAATGGTCGAGCGTGACATGCATGCGGGTCAGCAGTACGTGCGGTTGCTCGACGTCGTGATGGACTGAAATCGTCCGTCATCGATCGCCAGGCTTGTACGAGAAAAGTCGGCGCGACGTCTCGTACAGAGCCTGGAAACCGAGCGCTCGAACTGGAACAAGAGGTGAATATGCAAGAGTCGACCATTGCCCGGCGACTGGCGCGCTACGCCCACGGGTTGGCGCAACAGCGTCTGCCCGACACCATCGTCGCGATCGTGCGCCAGCGTTTCATCGACAGCCTGGCATGCGTACTGGGCGCCTATGGAGCGCCGCCCATCAATGCCGCCATCCGTTATGCCGAGTGTCATCAAGGCGGGACCTCCAGCGTGTTTGGCACAAGCCTGCGGACAACGGCCGAAATCGCCGGGTTCGTGAACGGCGCCATGGTGCGCTTTCTGGATTACAACGACGGATACATGGGGCTGGAGCCCGGGCATCCCAGCGACAACATCCCGGCCTGCCTGGCCGTGGCGCAAGCCGAGGGGGCGGGTGGGGCCCGGTTGATATCGGCCATCGTGCTGGCGTATGAAATCCAGATGCGGCTGCAGGATGCGGCCAGCCTGAACAAGCGTGGCTGGGACCACGTCAATTACATCAACGTCGCCATGGCCGCTGCGGCCTCCAGCCTGATGAGGCTGGACGTGGACCAGACTGAACAGGCGATCAATATCGCGCTGAGCGGCCATTTGGCTATGCGCCAGGTCCGCAGCGGCACATTATCGGACTGGAAAGGCTGCTCGGCGGCCAACGCGTCACGCAACGCCATTTTTGCCGCTCAACTGGCGCGCCATGGCATGACCGGGCCGTCGCCGGTCTTTGAAGGCGACATGGGCTTTTTCAAGCTGGTTTGCGGGCCGTTCGAGCTGGACATGGATCGTTTCGGTTCGCCTGAAAACGGCGACTACGCCATACGGCGCTCGCTGACCAAGACATTTCCAACCAACGGTGAACTGCATACCGCCGTCTGGGCGGCGCTCGATATACGCAAGCGTATCGCCGGTCTTGAAGAGATCGCCGCCATCACCATCGAAACCTCGGAATTCAACCGCCGGGTGCTGGCCGATACCCCGGAAAAGTGGCTGCCCAGGACCCGGGAGACCGCCGACCATAGCTTGCCCTACAACGTCGCCCGGGCATTGATGGATGGCGACATCACCATCGGCTCCTATGCCGAGCAGAAGATCCATGACCCAGCGGTGATCGGCCTGATGGACAAGATCATCGTGGTGGAAGATCCCGGGCTTACGGCGCTGTTTCCCCGGCATCTGGCTAACCGTCTCGTCGTCACGCTGAGGTCGGGCGAGACCGTCGTCAGCGAGATGATCACCGGGCCCGGCTCCGTGGAGACGCCCATGACCGATCACGACTTCGAACGCAAATTCAGGCGCATGGCAGCCCCCCATATCGAGGCATCGGCACAGGCGACGGTATTGGATTTCGTGGCCGGGCTTGAGCATCAGGCGCGGTTCGAGGACCTGTTTGCGGCGATGGCCCGATAGTTCCGGGCGGTACGTCAAACCTTACGCAACTACAGGCCCGGCAGGCAGGGAGCCCTCGCCGGGATGCAGGGATCAGGCGTGGCCCTGTCGGGAGGTTCCTGGCAGGGTCCCGGTGTACCGCGCGCGGGGGCGGGCATCGAGGTGTTGGTTGTATTGCTCGCTGGCGTGGGCAATCCAGCCAATCAACCGACCGACCCCTGCCAGTGCGATTTCCTGCCCATGCAACCCAAACTTCCTGCCGATGAAGCTCACCAGGAGAATGAACTCCGGTGGGTACGCCACCAGCTCGGCAGCCACCGAAAAAGCCTTCTGCAATTTGGCGAACTCGCCGTCGCCAGCGAATGCCTCGGTCAACGCCTGCATCAGGTTGCTGGCCCGCGGATCGTTGATGGAATGCACATTCGGACCGAACCCCGGAATACGTCCGTCCTGGCTGTAGCGTTGCAAAATGGGCTGGGTGGGATCCGTCGCCGTGCAGATCTCCTCGATCATCCTGCTGGCCGCTTCATTCCTGCCATACGCGATCTTGTGGCCCCTGGCTGCCGCGAGTCCCGCGATCACGGCGTAGTAGGGCGTGGCGCCTGTCGTGGCGGCGACGCGAACGCTATGGGTGGTGTGGTCCAGCTCGTGATCGATGCTGAGAATCAGCAGACGCCGAATCAGGTCGGCGAGTGCCGGCCGGACACCGCAAGCCTGGGTGATGAATTCATGCAGCGGCTGCGTGCTCGGCTCGGTCGCGCCCACCACCAGGGCGGCGAACCACCTCACCACATCCGCGCCGGTGCGGGCATAGCTTTCGGTGGAAAGATCGAAGGCCTTGGGGTTCTCTCGCTGTACCAGCGGAAACAGTGCGATGGCCTTTTCCGGCGCGGACAGGTGTTCGTAGATTTTCAGCAACTTGCCGCTGTCTTTCGGAACACGCGGCAGCGAAGCACCGAAGGCCGAAGGCACCTGCCACATCAGGCCGGCAACCTCTTCGACCGTTGCGTGGTCGGCCAGCTCGGTGACGTCGTGCCCTCGATAGAAAAGCCCATCATCGGTGATGAGGGTGATGGCGCTGTCCGCAGGCGGCGAACGTTTCACCGAAGGCTTCGCCCCCGTCGGGTGCTTGACCAGGCGCTGGATGTCTTCGGCCCAATAGCGACGCTTCGGGGAACCCGGGATCTTGATGGAGCGGATGTTCTTGCGGCTGACATAGGCGTACAGCGTAGGGAGGCTGACCCTGAGCATGGCTGCCGACTCTTGCGCCGATAGGTATAGGTCTTCTTGGTCTGGCATGACGGATTCGTTCAGGTTGATAAATATGCGTTCATATTTACTGTTTATTTGACGATTTCGTCAATGTTCATCCCGGCGGCATTTTTCCTGTGCCCGTATCCGTTTTTTCATTTCACGAGGTCATTCGCAGTCGCGGATGAACAGTCCTATGATTCGATCGACGATCGTCCAATCCCTGATCAGAAAAGGCCTCCAGCACTTTTGGATGAGTTCGGAAACGACAGACATTGACAAAAAAAATCAAGATTTACAGCTTATTCCCGCCTATGTAGATTTTGTTAAGAAGTTGCTTGTTCACATTGATTTCTACTCCATTATAAAAATAAGAAGGTGCACGCATGGCTTGGCTAGGTTTCGCAATGGTCGTTACGTTTATGGCGTTGATCATAAGCAAGCGGCTCTCCGCGGTTACGGCGCTGGTACTGATTCCGGTGGCTTTCGGATTGGCGAGTGGGGCAGGGCCGCAGCTGGGTGCAATGGTGATGGATGGGGTGAAACAGGTCGCGCCCACCGCACTGATGTTGATGTTCGCCATCCTGTATTTCGCGATCATGTTCGACGCCGGGCTCTTCGAGCCCGCTGTACGACGCATCCTGCGTCATGTCGGAAACGATCCGCTTCGAGTGGTGTTGGGTACGGCCTTGCTGGCCGCCGTCATTTCGTTCGACGGCGATGGCGCGACGACTGTTCTGATTGTCACGACAGCGTTCCTGCCTCTGTATCTGCGCCTGGGGATGAATCCGCTCATCCTGGCGTTGATGCTTCTGTTGACCAATACCGTGGTGAACCTGATTCCCTGGGGTGGGCCGGTCGCCCGTGCCGCCAGTGCGCTTCACGTCGACGTAGGGGAAATGTTCCTCGGGCTGGTGCCCGCCATGCTGGTGGGGCTTGCCTATGCCTTCCTGGTCGCGTTCTGGATCGGCCATAGGGAGCGGCGTCGCCTGGGCTGGACACCCGCGCAGAAGGAGGCCGGGCCGGCGCTGGATCAGGTGCCGTTGCCTGAAGTCCGGGCCGAGACACAAAGGCCCAGGCTGTTCTGGATCAATCTGGCATTGACCGCCGGGCTCATGTACGCCATGGGTACCGGGTTGGCCCCCTTGCCGCTGGTAATGATGGTGGGCTTCTGCCTGGCATTGCTGATCAATTACCCGCGACTGGCCGAACAGAAGGCCCGGATCGCAGCTCACGCCGAAAGCGTGCTGACGGTCATTGCGTTGATATTCGCTTCCGGGGTCTTTACCGGCATCTTGTCCGGCACGGGAATGGTCGACGGGATGTCCGAGAAAATCGTGCAAATGATTCCCGAGGGGGGCGGCCAGTACTTCAGCATCCTGACTGCGCTATTGGCCTTGCCGCTTAACTTCCTGCTGTCCAATGACGCGTTCTTCTTCGGCATCCTGCCGGTACTGGGGGCGGCCGGCGCCGAATACGGGATCGCCCCGATGCACATTGCCCGCGCCTCTGTCCTGGGGCAACCGGTTCATGCACTGAGCCCCCTGGTCGCGGCGGTTTATCTCATCAGCGGGATCATCAAGCGTGATATGGGCGATATGCAACGATATTGCTTGCTCTGGGCAATCGGCAGCAGTCTTGTATTGATAGTAACGGCCATCATTACACGGGCGATCATCTAAGTAACTTTCAGTTTGCACAGTTCGCTGCACCGAAGTTAAAAGGGCGCTGCTCGCGCCCGCACGTCAACAATAAAAATAATAGATGAGGTGGTCGATGAACTCGATTAACGCCGTCGCTGTGGCTTTTTTTTCAATGGTTGTTATATCGGATAGTTGCCTGGCAGCCGCCATCAGTTATCCGGACCGGTTTCAGCATGAAGGCAAGTTGAATGCATATCTTCGTTCTGTCTATATCAATACGCGCATATCCAACGACTTGATCGAAGACCGTTTCGGTGGATTTCCGGATGGCAATGAACTGGGCGGGACCGGAGTCGGGGCGATCGTTGATTACAACTCCAACTATTGGGCCGGAATCGTGGGCTTCGATGCCTCTCTCTACGCTGTCGCGATGCTCGACTCGAAAGACAACGGCCGGGATCTGTTCGACGACACCGATGGAACCAATGGCGGCTTCGCGAAGCTCGGGCAAGGTTATCTGAAGGCGCGCCATGTGGGGGACGGATGGAATGCCGACGCCCAGATCGGGCGAGGCCGCTTCGATGCCGGCACCCTGGTGAGCCTCGATACGCGGATCGTTCCAGGCTCCTACCAGGGCGCCCGTACCCATCTGAATTTCACCAACATGGGGATTGGCCCACTGCCGGGAACGCTGGGGTTCGAAGCTGCGTACATCAACAGGAGCTCGCCCCGGGACCGGGAAGAATTCGAGCACTTGCTGAGCCAGACGGGGGAGGAAATAAAGGACCTGTACACCTACGGCGTCAAATACGATTTGAAGGCCATCGAGCTGAGCTACGATCACGGTGTGTCACGGGACTTCAATGAAAATACCCGTTATGGCCTGACCTTGCAGGCACCGCTTGGCAAGCGCGCCGGGGTCGTGCTGGACACCCAGTACTATCGATTCGAAAAGGCCGGGCCAATATGGGAGCGAGACTGGTCGGCAGGCCAGGCGGCCTACGATGACAAGGCCAGTTGGCTGAACATCAACCTGGGGCTGCTGCTCGATAAGGTACGCCTGGGAGTGTCCTTTTCTGAAACCAAAGCCCGGTTGAGCAACGGGCAATTGGGCTATGCCTACTTCGATCATGCGGACAACGTCGACGGCAGGATGGATGCCTGGACGCGCTCCGGCAATGACTTCAATAACGATGGTGAAAGGACCTGGCAGGTCGGTGCCGAATACGACCTCTCCGGCCTTTCGTTGTTCGGCGCTTCGCTGGACGGCTTCAAGGCCATGGCCATCTACAAGCAAGGCGAGTTCGACGCCGGCAATCCCCTCAGCGGCCAACGCACCGATGTGCGCGAGCGGCAAAAGGAGTATCGCGTCTATTACCGATTCGATGAAAAGGAATACTCCGGACTTTCAGTGGGCGTGATCTATATCGACTATCGGATCAACGAGGATTTTGTCGCCCTCGTATCCGCCCAGCCGGATAACGTGGTCAGCGGATCGGAAGCGCGCGTGTATCTGGACTACGCATTTTGACCATCGACTGAGCGATCGAGAAATCCCTGATGAAACCTCGCCATAGAGTAGTGATCACCCAACGCTTTTTTGATCCCGCAGCCATCGCCTTCCTGCAGGCGAACGACTGCGAGGTCGTCATCGCCGAGCCTGCCCACGGGCAAACAGAGGGGCATTGGAGCGAACGCCAATTGATCGAGCTGCTCAATGAAGCGGATGGCTGGATTGTCGGGCATGCGAACGTGACGGCCGACCTGTTGGCTTCACTCCCGCGCCTGAAAGTCATCGCTCGCCGAGGCGTGGGGTATGAGCGTGTCGATACGGCGGCGGTGGTCGCCACGGGAAAGGTGGCGACCATCGCACCTGGCGGAAACGACGCCAGTGTCGCCGATCATACCGTGGGGCTGATGCTTGCCGTCTGTCGCAGGCTCAAGCAATGCCAGGCGGGCCTGGCCGGCGGCGACTGGACGATTCCCCTGGGAAGCGATCTGTACGGCAAGACCGTCGGAGTGGTGGGACTGGGGCGGATCGGCAGGGCGGTGGTGCAGCGCCTGTCCGGGTTCGACGTCACGACCCTGATCCATACCCCTCACCCGGATGAGGCACTGGAAAGCAGCGGCCAGGGTTGTCGTTTCGTCGATCTGCAGACCCTGTTCAAGCAAAGCGATTTCATTACGCTCCACGCCCCGCTCACCCCACAGACCCAGGGCATGATCGACAGCCAGGCGTTGGCGTCGATGAAACGTTCCGCGGTGCTGATCAATGCCGCACGCGGTGGGTTGGTGCGGGATGCGGACTTGTTGCTGGCCTTGCAACAGGACCTGATAGCGGGGGCGGGGCTCGATGTTTTTGAAAGCGAGTCGGACCCGGCGCTTGCCGCCGTCAGCGAACAATTGATCCAGCTTGCCAACGTAGTGGCGACGCCGCACGTAGCGGCCTCCACGGTGGAAGGGCTCAATCGCACCAATCTGATCGCTGCCCGGTGCGCGATGGCGGTCTTGCAGGGGGGCAATCCTCCCGGGCATTGCGTCATCGCGGATGGTCGGCAGGCCACCGTGCCAAGGGGCACGCCATGAGCCGTGCAAGCCCGTCGGCGGCCGCTGACCCCCAGGTACATCCCGATCTGGCTGCCGTCGCGACGACCCTGCATGAACTGGACCTGCTTCCTGTCGTTCACGGGGATGTGCAAAGCGTCCGGGCCCAACTGGAGCGGATCAACGCCTGGGCGACCCAGGGCAGCGTGCCGCTGTCCTATGAGCGCACGCTGGGGTTCTGCGTCAACCGTCGCCGGGTGGCGTGCAAGCTGTATTGGCCGCAGGCCGAAGAGACGCCGACGCTGATGTTCTACTGTCACGGCGGAGGGTTTCGGCATGGATCGCTCAACGGCTGGGACGCACCTTTACGCCAGTTCGTGCGCGACAGCGGCCTGGCGGTGCTGTCCATCGATTATGCGCTGTCGCCGGAATACCGGTTTCCTGTGGCGTTCAACGAGGTGGTCTCCATCGTGAGCCGGGTCATCCGCCTGAACGCTGTCACCGATTGTCCGGTACGCGGGTATGTACTGGCGGGGGATTCCGCCGGCGCCAACCTGGCCCTGGGCGCCGCCATTGCCCTGCGCGACGCGGGAGTGGACGCGTTGCGACAGCTGGTCCTGTTCTACGGCAGCTACTCCAGGAACGTCACCTCCGATTCGTGGCGACGATTCGGCGGATACGGCGGGCAGAACCTCTCGGCCGAAACCATGAGTGCCTATTGGGCGAGCTACCTGGCCCATGACGAACGCGACTGGCGAGTGCAGCCGATCCTGGCTGACCTGGCGGGCCTTGCACCCGTGCGCCTGGTGGTCGGAGCGCTGGACCCGTTACTCGACGAGAACCAGGAACTCGCGGACAAGCTGCGGCGCTGCGGTGTGGCGACACACTTGGATGTGCTTGCGAACATGCCCCACGGGTTCATCCGTTTCAATGAAGTGGCACCGGTGGTGCGACAGGTGATCCGTACCCAGGGCGCCGCGTTGCGCGAGGCGCTGGCTTTTCCTTGATTGTCAGGTGAATGTCCAATGCTGGTTTTTCGAACCTTCGCCATGGCCGCGAGGCTTGCGCCGGTGTTTCTGGCCAGCCTGGCGGTGACGGCCGCCACCGACGGCAGGCTTGTGACCGGTCCTTCGGCAGGCGACATGACGCTTTCCCCGTTCTATCGGTGGTCCGATGCAATGCCCGCGCTGCCCGGTGTCGTTCTGAAAAAAGAGCCGCTGGCATTGCAGGAAACGATGCCGGCCGCCTCGCAAGCGATGCGCATCCTCTACACCTCCACCGACCAACGCTGGCACTCGGGGCAGGTCCCCGTGAGCGGGGTGCTGTTCCTCCCGGACGTTGCACCGCCGTCCGAAGGTTGGCCGCTGGTGGCTTGGGCACACGGCACGCTGGGAATCGCCGACCGCTGCGCCCCTTCCTGGACCGGATTGCGCGAGCGCGACGCAGCCTATGTCAATCGCTGGCTGGAGCGTGGCTTCGCGGTTGTCGCGACGGACTATCAGGGCTTGGGCGGACCGGGGCCCCATCCCTATACGTTCTGGCAGGCGGAAGGCCGTTCGATCCTGGATGCCATCCGGGCGGCGCGGGCAATCGGCCCCCAGGTGATTTCCGATCGCGTGTTCCTGGCCGGGCAGTCCCAGGGCGGCGGCGCGGCGCTGGGCGCGGCGATACTCGCCGAGACCTACGCGCCGCAGCTCAATATCCTCGGCGCGGTGCTCACGGCCCCGAACAGCACCTTTCCCGACGGTCCCGTGGCGTTGCCGGCGCGCCAATCCAACACGATCTTTTTGTCGCTGGCCTCCGGTGGCCTGCGGGAAAACGCACCGCGGATCGAAGACCTGCTGACGCCCAAAGGCCTTGAACTGCTCGAGGTTGCCCGGCGGGGCTGCACCCGTGAAATCGCCCTCAAATCACGCGAACTGCGGGTCGACTCCGTGTCACAGCTTCTGACCGTCACCCCCGAAGCCTTGGATGCGCTGCGCATGCCAACGACGGATATGCCACAGGCAGCGATTCCATTCCCCGTGCTGATCGCCACCGGCCAGGCTGACCGGACGATTGCGCCGCTGCGCCAGTACGCGGTCGCGGCGGCGTTATGTGCCGCCGGCAACCAGGTTTCCTGGCGGCTCTATGACGGGTTGGGGCACGATGGGGTGCTGCATGGCTCGCTGAAGGAGGCTTTTGCCTTCGTGCAGGGGCAACTGGCTGGGCAAGGTTTCGCCTCGACCTGTCGCGCCCTTGAGCGGCCCGGTCCGCCCGGAGAGCGAAACCCGCATGCGCCTTTCAACGACGATTGAGGCGGGGGACAAGCCATACGGCCATCGAGCCTTTCTGACAGGAATGTCAGGAAGCGGTCAGCCTCCGGACACTTTCGTTATCTAGACTGGGGAATGGCTTGATGCAGGCTGTGGTCGCCTGCCTGTCCCGCTTCCAGAGGAGTACCTGATGCGCCTGCTCATCGTCGAGGACGAAGAAAAGACTTCTTCCTATGTGCATCGTGGCTTGAGCGAACTGGGCTATATCGTCGATGTGGCGAACAACGGCATCGATGGCCTGCACTATGCGCTGGAGCTGGATTACGACGTGGTGATCCTCGATGTGATGCTGCCCGGCAAGGACGGCTACGACGTGCTGCAAGGCTTGCGCCTGCACAAGAACACCCCGGTCATCATGCTGTCGGCCCGGGGCACGGTGGATGACCGGGTGCGCGGCCTGCGAGAGGGGGCGGACGATTACCTGGGCAAACCCTTTTCGTTCGCCGAGCTGGTGGCACGGGTCCAGGCCCTGATACGGCGTCGCGCCGGCGACACCGCCGACCTGACGCATCTGCGCATCGATGACCTGGAGGTCGACCTGCAGGCGCGCAAGGTGACCAGGGGCGGGCTGCGCCTGGACCTGACGGCCAAGGAGTTCTGCCTGCTGAGCCTGTTGGCGCGGCATCAGGGCGAGATCCTGTCGAAGCTGATGATTGCCGAGCAGGTCTGGGACATGAACTTCGACAGTGACGCCAATGTGGTCGAGGTCGCGATCAAGCGCGTCCGGGCCAAGGTCGACGCGCCGTATCCGCGCAAGCTGCTGCACACTGTCCGTGGCATGGGCTACGTGCTGGAGAGTCGCGACAGCGATGGCCGGCAGGTCGGACAGCGATGATGAAGCGATCGATTGCCCGGCGGCTGGCCCTGATGTTTGCCCTGGCCGCCATGCTGATTACCTCGGTCAGCGCGACGCTGCTGCGTTGTTCGTTGAAGCAGTCGCTCAACGAGCAGATGCAGAACGAGCTGATCCTGCGCCATTCCGTGCTCGATCCGGTGCTCGCCAAATACGACTCGCCGGCGTTCTGGGTCGGCCTGCGACAAAAGCTGGATGGCCTGACGCCTGCCGATGAACGGGTGCGCTACTGGGTGGTGGTGGACAACCCGGCCTACAGCTACGGCGGGCAGATGCCGGATGGCCAGGACTGGTCGAAGCGTCCGGAAGGCTTCTCCACCCTGGAAATACCGGATCGGGCTCGCCCGATGATGTTGCTGGTCAAGACCATTCCCGCCCTGGGCAGCCGTCCGGAACTGCGCTTTATCGTGGGGCTGGATTCGACGCCGTTCATGAAGACCCTGGGACACTTCACCAAGATCCTGATCCTGATTTCAGCCGTGGGCGTTGTGCTGGTGGCGCTGCTTGGCTACTGGATTGCCCGTTTCGGCCTGGGGCCGGTGAGGCGCCTGAGCAGGCAGGCCAACAGCCTGCCGCCGGGGGATTCGAAGCAGCGGCTGGACACCGAGGCATTGCCGGGCGAATTGCAGGAGCTGGCGGTGTCGTTCAACGGCGCCCTGGCTCGCCAGGAAGCCGCCTGGTGCCAGCTCGAAGGGTTCAACGCCAATGTGGCCCACGAACTGCGCACGCCTTTGACCAACCTGATCGGGCAGACCCAGGTCGCCCTGGCCCACGGGCGTGACGTCGGTGAGCTCCAGGATCTGTTGCAGTCCAACCTCGAAGAGCTGGAGCGCATGGCCACCCTGGTCAACGACATGTTGTTCCTGGCCGGCGCCGAAAGCGGGCAGCGGGCGACCGAGCTCAGCGATGTCTCGTTGTACGAGGAGGCGAGCAAGACCGTTGAGTACCTGGAGCCGGTCCTGCTCGACCGGCAGTTGAACGTGGTGGTCACGGGCGATATGCGTGCGCGCATCGACCGACGGCTGTTCCACCGCTCCCTGGCCAACCTGTTGCAGAACGCCGCGCGCTACGCAGTGCCGGCCAGCACTATCACGGTGAACCTGGTGAGCCAGGGGATACAGGTAGAGGTGAGCGTTTCCAACGCGGGCGATCCCATCGACACCGTGCACCTGGAACATCTGTTCGAGCGTTTCTATCGCGCCGACGCCGCCAGGGCGCGAAGCGATGCGCATCATGGCCTGGGCCTCTCCATCGTGCGGGCGGTGGCGTCCATGCACGGTGGACGCGTGTTCGCCCATAGCAAGGACGGCTTCAATACCTTCGGGTTTTCCCTGATGAGCCAGGCCTTGCCCCACGATTCGGTCTAGGCGCTGTAAGCCTTGATACCCGTTGATGCCGCGTTGAAAACCGCGCTGTAATGCTCATGCACGCCAGCCCACTGCGCTTGCTCGGCCGTTATCCCCTTGCCTGACCTTAGGCTCGAGGCTCTTCGTAAAGAGCCTGCTGCGGCGAACCCCGGCGTTTGACATCTTCCTGTCAGTCAGCAGTCACCCTGACGTCAGTCTCTACTCCCTAGAGTGCTACCACCATCCCGGTAAAGGACAGTCGTGGAGAGCACCATGAACATTCGAACCGTTTCCATCATCGGTCTGCTGGCCGTCGTCCCCCTGGGCAGCCCGTCACTGTTCGCCAAGGAACAGACGCGGGCCCCGGCCTATGAATACGGCATGCCCCTGGATATCGCCAAGGTCGTTCGCATCGAGGTACCCCCCTCGCGAACGTGCGAGGTCGTGCGCGCCCATATGACCTACGTGAACACCCAGGGCAGCACAGAGCAGGTCAGCTTCCTGCAACTGACCGAGGCCTGCACGCTTCAGTGAGCGTGTGCGGGTGCAGTTCATCCTTCGAACAGAGATCTCCAATCATGTGGAATACGACAACATCTGCAACGGGCCCTGTGGGCCGACTCGTGAAACTGGCCCGAGGGCTTACCGTCGGCGTCACGTTGCTCGGTGCGGTGAGCATCGAAGCGGCTGATACTGCCGCGCCGAAACCGCAATGGTCGACGCAGGACATGCCCTCCCAGGATGGTCGGATCATCCTGGTCACCGGCGGCACCAGCGGCATGGGCTACGAGGATGCGCTGGCGCTCGCGCGTGCCGGTGCCGAAGTCATCATCGCCGCGCGCAACCCGGAGCGGGGCGCGGAGGCCATCGCGCGGATCCGGCAAGCGGTGCCCGACGCCAGGGTGCAGTTCGAGTCCGTGGACCTGGCCAATCTGTCCTCGGTGCGCGAGCTGGCGCAAAAGCTCAATCAGCGCTTGCCGCGCCTCGATGTGTTGATCAATAACGCCGCCATCATGGCGCCTCCCGAGCGAGGTACGTCGGCCGACGGTTTTGAAATGCAGCTGGCAACCAACTACCTGGGACACTTCGCCCTGACCGGCCTGCTGGTGCCCTTGTTGCGGCAAAGCCAGGACGCCCGGGTGGTGAGCCTTTCAAGTATTGCCGCCGGTCGCGGGGCGATGAACTTCGACGACCTGCAGTCCGAGCAGGCGTACCAGCCCTATGCGGCCTATGCGCAATCCAAACTCGCCATCCTGCATTGGGCCTTTGCCTTGCAGCGGCGCAGCGAGGCCGAGGGTTGGGGCATTCGCAGCATCGCGGCGCATCCCGGCGTGGCGGTCACCGAACTGATCGCGCGCGGCCCTGGCTTGAACAGCGAGTTCGGCCAGCGCTGGGCCGAGGACCGGGACAAATACCACTCCGCTGCGCAGGGAGCCTTGCCCACGCTGTATGCGGCCACGGCCCGCGAGGCTGTCGGCGGGGCCTACTACGGTCCGGTGGGCGATGAAGAAAAACGCGGTCCGCTGGGGTTCGCCAAGGTGCCGGCAGCGGCTACGCGGACGGCGGACGCCGCCCGGCTCTGGACCCTGTCCGAGCGGCTCACGGGGGTCAGCTATCCGTGAAGCGACCCCGGGCACGGGGAGTACGCCCCGTGCCTGTTTCTCTGGCCTGTTACCTTTGGAGCTTTCATGAGTGCGCCAAACTATCTGCACCGACATCTGCACCGGCTGAGCCTCGCCATCAATGCCCGCGACGATGAGCTGCGTCCGGCGCTGTGCGGTTTCCTGCTGTTCCTTTGCCTGTTCGCCGGTTATTTCATGCTGCGGCCGATCCGTGAGTCGATGGGGATCACCGCCGGTGTGGAGAATCTGCAATGGCTGTTCACCGCGACCTTCCTGGTGATGCTGGCGGCCGTTCCGTTGTTCGCCTGGTTGAGCGCGCGGGTTGCGCGCTTGCGCCTGATCGACTGGGTGTATGGCTTCTTCGGTATCAACCTTTTGCTGTTCGTCGAGTTCTTCCAGTTCGCCCCGGACAGTGTCTGGCTGGCCCGGGTCTTTTACGTCTGGATATCGGTCTACAACCTGTTCGTCGTGTCCGTGGCCTGGAGCCTGATGGCCGATGTGTTCGACAGCGGCCAGGCCAAGCGCCTGTTCGCTTTCATCGCGGCGGGGGCCAGCATCGGCGGCCTGCTGGGGCCGGCACTGAGCGCGGCGCTCATCGGCCTGGTGGGCGCTTCGGGGTTGATGCTGATCGCGGCCCTGTTGCTCGGCGCCACGCTGGTGCTGAAGCGGACGCTGATGAGATGGCGTGAGACCGGTGGGGCCGGGCGACCAGGCGCCGCGCCGACCCAGAGCCCCCGGCAGCCCTTGGGGGGCAATCCGTTCAGCGGCCTGAGCGCCGTGCTCCGCTCGCCTTACCTGCTGGGGATCGCCGGGTTCGTGGTGCTGCTGGCGACGGTCAGCACCTTTCTCTATTTCGAACAGGCGCGCCTGGTGAACGAGCATTTTCCGGATCGTGAGGCGCAGGTTCGTGTCTTCGGCACCATCGACATCATTGTGCAGGCCGGTGCGCTTGTGTCCCAGTTGTTCATCAGCGGGCGTATCGCGCCCAGGCTGGGGGTGCGTACGTTGCTGGCGGTCGTGCCGTTGATCATGTGCGTCGGCTTCCTGGGGCTGGCGCTGGCGCCCGGGTTCGCGCTGCTGGCGACGTTGATGATCGTGCGACGGATCGGCGAGTACGCATTCGTCCGGCCGGGGAGGGAAATGCTCTTCGCGCCCCTGGATGCCGAGAGCAAGTACAAGGCCAAGAACTTCATCGACACCGTGGTCTATCGTGGCGGCGACGCCGTGAGCGGCTGGGCCAAGAGCCTTCTGGACATGCTGGGGCAGGGCGCCGCACTGGTGGCGGTGATTGGCGCCGCGTGCGCGCTGCTATGGGGCTACCTGGGCTGGCAGTTGGGGCGCCAGGCCGATGACTGGCAGGAAACGGCGCCCGTGGGGATGAGTGCCGTCGAGACCTAGGGCGGCGTGAATACCCAGTGACGAATCACCGTTCTGGCTTGTGTCACGGTAAAGGCCACTCGATGAGTGGCATTTTTTTGCCAAAAACCGCCCGCAGGGCCTGGGAGCGCTCTGGCGAGGGCTTGCGCGACAGGCGCCTGGCGGGTGTTTCGAATCGATCCGGCAAGCTGCACTTTCGATCTGTGGCCAGTGAAGGCACAATGCGCATCCTTTTTTGGCTGGCCTTGCCGGGGGCCTCGAAATGATCAAGACACCGTACTACCTCATCGACAAGCAAAAACTGCTGGCGAACATGCAGAAGATCGCCTACGTGCGCGAGCAGTCCGGGGCCAAGGCCCTGCTGGCGCTCAAGTGCTTCGCCACCTGGTCGGTGTTCGACCTGATGCAGCAGTACATGGACGGCACCACCTCCTCGTCGCTGTACGAGCTCAAGCTCGGTCGCCAGAAATTCGCTGGCGAGACCCATGCCTACAGCGTGGCCTGGGCCGACGATGAGATCGAGGAGATGATCGAGAATTGCGACAAGATCATCTTCAACTCCATCAGCCAGCTGCAGCGTCACGCCCAGGCTTGCGCAGGCAAGGTGCGCGGCCTGCGGGTCAACCCGCAAGTGAGCAGCTCCGACTACCTGCTGGCCGACCCGGCCCGTCCGTTCAGTCGCCTGGGCGAGTGGGACCCGGTCAAGGTCGAGGCGGTGATCGAGCAGATCAGCGGCTTCATGTTCCACAACAACTGCGAGAACGGCGATTTCGGCCTGTTCGACCAGATGCTGGGCACTATCGAGGAACGCTTCGGTCATCTGTTGCATAAGGTCGAGTGGGTCAGCCTGGGCGGCGGTATCCATTTCACCGGCGAGGGTTATGCCCTGGACGCATTCTGCGCACGCCTCAAGGCGTTCTCCGAGAAGTATGGCGTGCAGGTCTACCTGGAACCGGGCGAGGCGGCGATCACCCAGAGCGCTTCGCTGGAAGTCACCGTGCTCGACACCCTCTACAACGGCAAGCACCTGGCCGTGGTGGACAGCTCCATCGAAGCCCACATGCTCGATCTGCTGATCTATCGCCTGAACGCCAAGCTGGCGCCCAGCGAGGGCGAGCACACCTACATGGTATGCGGCAAGTCGTGCCTGGCCGGAGACATCTTCGGCGAATACCAATTCGATCGTCCGCTGGCCATCGGCGATCGACTGTCGTTCATCGACGCGGCGGGTTACACCATGGTCAAGAAAAACTGGTTCAACGGTTTGAAAATGCCATCCATCGTAGTGAAACAACTCGACGGTAGTGTCGAGGTGGTTCGTGAATTTGGGTTCGAAGACTATCTGTCCAGCCTCTCGTAACTGGCGCAAAGGAGAATTGAGAAAATTGAAGAAGAACGTTCTTATCATTGGTGCAGGAGGTGTCGCCAAGGTGGTGGCCCACAAGTGCGCGCAGCACAACGATGAACTCGGTCGTATTGCTATCGCGTCGCGCAACATCTCCAAATGCCAGGCCATCATCGACAGCGTCAAGGCCAAGGGTAGCCTCAAACAACCCGCTGAAATCAAGGCTTTCGCCCTGGACGCCCTGGACATCGAGGCGACCAAGGCGCTGATCCGCGAGACCGAATCGCAGATCGTCATCAACGTCGGCTCCGCTTTTCTCAACATGTCGGTGCTGCGCGCCTGCATCGATACCGGCGTGGCCTACCTGGACACCGCCATTCACGAAGAACCGGGCAAGATCTGCGAGACGCCGCCCTGGTACGGCAACTACGAGTGGAAGCACCTCGAAGAATGCCAGCAGAAGAACATCACGGCCATTCTCGGCGTGGGTTTCGACCCGGGTGTGGTCAACGCCTACGCGGCACTGGCGCAACAACAGTATTTCGACCGGATCGACTCGATCGATATTCTCGACGTCAATGCCGGTTCCCATGGCAAGTATTTCGCCACCAATTTCGATCCGGAAATCAATTTCCGCGAATTCACCGGACAAGTGTGGAGCTGGCAGAACAGTGAGTGGACCAGCAACACCATGTTCGAGGTCAAGCGTACCGACGACCTGCCGGTCGTGGGGTCGCAGAATCTCTACCTGACCGGTCACGATGAAGTGCATTCCCTGTCCAAGAACCTCGGCGTGCCCAACGTGCGGTTCTGGATGAGCTTCGGCGAGCACTACATCAACGTGTTCACCGTGCTCAGGAACCTCGGCCTGCTCTCGGAGCAACCGGTCAAGACCGCCGAAGGGCTGGAGGTCGTGCCGCTCAAGGTAGTCAAGGCCGTGCTGCCTGATCCGAGCTCCCTCGCGCCCGGCTACACCGGCAAGACCTGCATCGGCGACCTGGTCAAGGGCACCAAGGATGGCAAGCCGCGCGAAGTGTTCATCTACAACGTGGCCGATCACGAAGAAGCCTATGCGGAAACCGATAGCCAGGGCATTTCCTATACCGCCGGCGTACCGCCAGTGGCTGCCGCCTTGCTGGTTGCCCGTGGCGAATGGGACGTGCAGCGCATGGTCAACGTCGAGGAGTTGCCCGCCGAGGCTTTCCTCAAGGCGCTGGACGTGATGGGCCTGCCGACCCGCATCAAGGACGAACATGGAGACCGTCCCTGGAACTGAGACGCTTGAGATTCCCTGACCAGGTGAATCTCGTTTCTCGTACCTGGCCGTGAAAAAAATGGACCTCTGAAAAGAGGTCCATTTTTTTTTGCACGACCGCCAGGGCTCATTGATCGGGGAGCGGTAGTGACAACAGCCACTGGCTGAAGGCCTTCAGCGAGGGCAGGTGCTGGTAGCGGGACGGGTAGGCGAGGAAGTAGCTGCGCCCGCTTTCCATCGGTTCGGACAGGGCGACCAGTTCGCCGCGCTTCAATTCGTCCTGCACCAGGATGTGGGGGATCAAGCCGATGCCGATGCCTGCGGACACCGCCTGGATCAGGTGCGCCGTGAGCTCGAAGCCGGGGCCGGACCTCATGTGCCGGTGGTCCAGGCCATGGGCGTCGAACCAGTCCGGCCAGACGCTGGGCCTCGATACGACGTTCAACAGTACCTGTCCGGTGATGTCCTTGGGGGACAGGGTGCGATATTCGGGCAGTGCCGTGGGGCTGGCGACCACCACCAGTCTTTCCGGGAACAGTTCATGGGCGATGTAGCCGGGCCACTCGCCGTGACCGGCGCAGATGATCGCGTTCATGTCCTGGGTGGATGCCTGGACATCCTCGCGGATGATCCGGGAGTGGATGTGGACCAGTATCCCGGGATGCCGGGCATAGAACTCATGCATGCGTGGCAGCAGCCATTTCGAACCCAGGGTCGGCAGCACCGCCAGGTTCAGGGGGCCGTCGTTGCTGCTGTACGAAATGGCCTGCAATGTAGCGCTTCGAATGCGACCCAGTGCCGCCGTCAGTTCGTGCTGGTACAGGGCCCCGGCCGCCGTCAATTCGATCTTCCGACCCTCGCGCCTGAACAATTCGATTTCAAGTTGCGCCTCCAGGGTCTGCACCTGGCGACTGACAGCGCTCTGGGTCAATGCCAGCTCGTCGGCGGCCTTGGTGAAGCTGCCATGACGGGCGGCTGCTTCGAAGGCGATCAACAGCGACATCGAAGGCGTCAATCTTCTCGGGTTCATTCATAACGCTCATGCAAAACCAGCAGGAATTACGTTTGTCTCAAGGACCAATAGCCGCAAGAATCAGCGAAATCACATGCGCCTGTTCAGCTTGGCTTGTCCTGAGCATGCGTAATAAGAATGCATAGATTAGCTTTTAGCCTGCAGGAATCCCATCATGATTGCCCGGTTAGCGCCTTCCTCTGCCCAGGAAGCGACTTATGACGCTTTTTTGAACGCGCTCCAGGCTGCGGGGTTTCGCGGCGAGATCGCCCGCGACCTTGGCGACCGGACGGTCCTGGCCACCGACAATTCCATCTACCAGCGCCTGCCCCAGGCGGCAGTGTTTCCCCTCGACGTGCAGGATGTGCAGCTATTGTCGCGGTTGGCCGGCCAGGCCGAGCACAGCCAGGTGGTGCTCACGCCTCGCGGGGGCGGGACGGGCACCAACGGCCAGTCGCTGACCGATGGGGTGGTGGTGGACCTGTCCCGTCATCTGAACGGCATCCTGGAGATCAACGTCGAGGAGCGTTGGGTCAGGGTGCAGAGTGGCGTGGTCAAGGATCAGTTGAATGCGGCGCTCAAGCCCCATGGGTTGTTCTTCGCGCCGGAGCTCTCGACATCGAATCGCGCCACCGTCGGAGGCATGATCAATACCGATGCCAGCGGCCAGGGCAGTTGCACCTACGGCAAGACCCGCGATCATGTCCTTGAATTGTCGACGGTGTTGCTGGGGGGCGCCTGCTTCACCAGTTCGCCCATGGATGGGGCGCAACTGTCTGCGCTGGCCGGTCGCGGCGATCGGGTCGCGCAGGTCTACCAATGCGCCCTGGACATCGTCGCTACCCAGGCCGAACTGATCGAGACCACCTTTCCGAAACTCAATCGCTGCCTGACGGGCTATGACCTGGCTCACCTGCGTGAAGCCGACGGGCGCTTCAATCTCAACAGCGTGCTTTGCGGTTCCGAAGGCTCCCTGGGCTTTATCGTCGAGGCAAAACTCAACGTCCTGCCCATCCCCAGGCATTCCATCCTGGTGAACGTGCGCTATGCCGGATTCATGGACGCCTTGCGAGACGCCAAGGCACTGATGGCGATGAAGCCGCTGTCCATCGAGACCGTGGATTCCAAGGTGCTGATGCTGGCGATGAACGATATCGTCTGGCACGGCGTCGCCGAGTATTTCCCTGAAGACCCCGCCAGGCCGACGCTGGGGATCAACCTCATTGAATTCAGCGCAGACGACGAAGAGGCGCTCCAGCAGCGGGTCCACGAATTCGTGCAGCATTTGCAGCGCGATACCTCGGTGGTGCGCCTGGGCCATACGCTGGCCATCGGTGCCGATGCGCTCAAGCGGGTCTATGCGATGCGCAAGCGCGCGGTGGGCCTGTTGGGCAACGTCAAGGGCGAGGCCAGGCCGCAGCCGTTTGTCGAAGACACCGCTGTGCCTCCCGAAAATCTCGCGGATTTCATCCTCGAGTTTCGGGCCCTGCTGGACAGCCATGGCTTGCAGTACGGAATGTTCGGACACGTCGATGCCGGCGTGCTGCATGTGCGCCCGATCCTGGACATGAAGGACCCTGCCCAGGCGGCCCTGGTCCGGCCTGTCTCCGATGCCGTCGCGGCCCTGACCCAGAAATATGGCGGGTTGCTGTGGGGCGAACATGGCAAGGGCTTGAGGTCGCAGTATGTGCCGGACTATTTCGGTGACCTGTACCCGGCCTTGCAGGCGCTCAAGGCGGCTTTCGACCCCAACAACCAACTCAACCCAGGCAAGATCGCCACGCCGGCGACGGTTCCCGGCGCACGCCTGACTCGGGTTGACGAAGTGATGTTGCGCGGCGAGCTGGATCGGACCATCGATGAGCGCGTCTGGAAAAGCTATGACGCGGCGGTGCATTGCAACGGCAACGGCGCCTGCTACAACTTCGACCCCGATGACGCCATGTGCCCGTCGTGGAAAGCCACGCGCAATCGAGTCCATTCTCCGAAAGGCCGGGCATCGTTGATACGCGAATGGCTGAGGCGGCAGGGGCTGGAGGGTGTCGATGTCCTGGCGGCGAGCGACCGGCTGCGGGCCGCCGCCCCCTGGAGCATGGCCCGTCGCGCTATCAACAGCCTGGCGCAGAAAATGGGGCAGCGGGATTTTTCCCACGAAGTCTATGAGGCAATGGCCGGGTGCCTGGCCTGCAAGTCATGCGCGGGCCAATGCCCGGTCAAGGTGAACGTGCCGGAGTTTCGTTCGCGTTTCCTCGAGCTCTACCACAGCCGCTATCTGCGCCCCCTCAAGGACTACCTGATCGGGTCCCTGGAATATACGGTGCCCCATATCGCCAGGATGCCGCGCCTCTACAATTTCGTCATGGGCGCACGGCCGGTTCGCTGGGTACTCGAACGGGCCGCCGGGATGGTGGACAGTCCGCTGCTCAGCCTGGTGGACTTCACGGCCGCTTGTCGGACATGGGGCGTGGAGGCCGCGACGCCTGAACGTCTAGCCGCGCTGTCAGACGAGCAGCGAGAGAAAAGCGTCATCCTCGTCCAGGATGCCTTCACGCGTTTCTTTGAAACCCCGTTGCTGGTTGACTGGCTGGAATTGATTGCTCGGCTTGGCTACAAGGTCTACCTGGCCCCGTACGCGCCCAATGGCAAGCCGCTCCAGGTCCAGGGTTTCCTCAAGGCGTTCGAAAAGGCCGCCAACTTCAACGGGCAGACGCTGTCGAGCCTGCAGCACTACCGGATTCCATTGGTGGGACTCGATCCGGCGATGACCCTGGTCTATCGACAGGAATACACCAAGGCCGCGGGCGACGTGGCGCCTCGGGTGCTGCTCGCGCAAGAGTGGCTGGCCAGTGTAATGCCGCACACGCAGGTCGCGCAGACGGATGAGCCTTACCAGTTCCTTCCCCATTGCACGGAAAAGACCAACGAGCCGGGCAGTGTCGCGTTGTGGCAGAAGATATTCGAACGCATGGGGCTGACCCTTCAGGTCCCGGCCAGTGGCTGCTGCGGCATGTCGGGGACCTACGGTCACGAAGCACGCAATGCCACGACATCGGACACGATCTACGGACAGTCCTGGAAACCGCTCATCAAGCGGCTCAACCGCACGGGGCGAGTCGTTGCCGATGGGTATTCCTGCCGTAGCCAGATCAAGCGCCAGGAGGGCACAACGGTGCTGCACCCCCTGCAGGTCGTGTTGGCACGTGTGAAGGCGCTGTCGGACCTCACCTGACAGGCATCCGATCCCCCGGGGCTGCAATGGCCCCGGGAAACCCCTCGATCGCTTTGTATCTCTGTGTATCAGAACCCCACGTCGATACGGACTGTTTCCAAAACAGGCCGCCGTGACACATCCGCGATACCTCCCCAGCATTAAATGACCCCATCGAGACAGCGCAGGGCCGTCTGCCTCGGGCAAATCCGTTGGCAAACCGCTTCCAACCGATCTCACATTTCGAACCGCTGCCTGCCGTCCCCAAGGGAGATTCACCATGGCCACGACTCTGTCGAACCCGACCTTTTCACCGCGCCTTCGGCGGCTGCTCGCGCCTTCTGTCCTGGCGATTGCCTTGTTGCAACTGGGCGCTCTGGGGGCTGCCTCGTCGCAAGCGAACGCCGCTGAAGTGCCGGCAAGCACCGTCGGCGCCATTACGCCGGGCAGTCACACTTCGTTCGGATCGCTGAAGCATGTAAAGGCGGGGCTGCTGGAGGTTTCCTATGCCGAGGTCGGTCCCGTCGACGGGCCGGTGGTGATCCTGCTGCACGGCTGGCCCTACGACATCCACAGTTACGCCGACGTGGCGCCGGCGCTGGCGGAGAAGGGCTATCGGGTGCTGATTCCGTATGCCCGGGGTTATGGCGATACGCGTTTTCTTTCGGCCAGGACCGTGCGTAACGGTCAACCCGCTGCCCTCGCCAAGGATCTGATCGACTTCATGGACGCGCTGAACATCAAGCAGGCGGTGCTCGGCGGCTATGACTGGGGCGCACGCACGGCCGACATCGTCGCGGCGCTATGGCCGGAGCGGGTGAAGGCGCTGGTCGCCGTCAGTGGTTACCTGATCGGCAGCCAGGCGGCGGGCAAGGCGCCGCTGCCGCCGGCCGCCGAGTTGCAGTGGTGGTATCAGTTCTACTTCGCGACGGAGCGTGGTCGTCTGGGCTATGAGAAGAATACCCATGACTTCGCCAAGCTGATCTGGAAACTGGCCTCGCCCAAGTGGAACTTCGATGACGCCACCTACGACCGAAGCGCCGCCGCTTTGCAGAACCCCGACCATGCCGCCATCACCATTTTCAACTATCGCTGGCGCCTGGGCCTGGTCAAGGGCGAAGCCCGCTACGATGCGCTGGAGAAGAAACTGGCGACGTTCCCGTCCATCGGCGTGCCGACCATCACCCTCGAAGGCGATGCCAACGGGGCACCGCATCCGCCTGCCGAGGCCTATGCCAAGCGCTTCACCGGCAAGTACGAGTATCGCCTGATCAGCGGTGGCATCGGCCACAACCTGCCGCAGGAGGCCCCGCAGGCTTTCGCCCAGGCGGTGATCGATGCCGATCATCTGTGAGTGGGGTACAAGGAGATCGATGATGAAAATCCGATACCTGACCTTGCTGACTGCCGCCATGGCCACCTTCGCCGGCGTCGCCTTGGGCGACACGGGCGGCGGCGATGTCTCACCCATCTACGGCGTCAAGCTGCCCGACGGCTACCGCCAATGGGCGCTCGTGGCGCCGGCACAGGAGGCCGCGCCCTTGGACGAGCTCCGGGCCGTATTGGGCAATGACCTGGCGATCAAGGCCTACCAGGCGTCTACGCTGCCATTCCCCGACGGCACGGTGCTGGTCAAGCTGGCCTGGAAACACGTCCAGTCGCCGGAGTTCGAACCGGCGTCCATTCCCGGCGCGGCCACCACCGTCCAGGTCATGGTCAAGGACTCCAGCAAGTACGCATCGACCGGTGGCTGGGGGTTCGGTCGCTTCATCAACGGCAAGCCCGCCGATGAAGCACAGCACCAGACCTGCTTCGCCTGTCACCAGGCGCGCGTGCAGAACCATGACTTCGTCTTCACGCGATGGGCGCCATGACTCGATTCGTATCCTGTTCCGGCTGACCGCAGCCTGGCTGCCTGTTCACGGTAGCGGCCGGGGATGGTAGACGAGCCTGCCTTGGAAGCGTTTTCCATTCCAGGGCATCGACGGCGGCGGGGACAGGAATGCCCCGCCGCGCGGTCGATCAGAGCGATACCCGGCGAAGCCTGCCACTGAGTGGGACGATCTGATGGTCTGGCGTGGGCAACGGTCTTCCGATCAGGCCCATGCCTTCGCTTACCAGCACGGCGTGCTGCACCACACACAGGTTGGACGGGGTATCGAGATTCCGGGCCAGCACATCGACCTGGGCTGTCTGCAGATTGCAGCTCAACAGCCGGCCCGAGAACCGGGTGAAGCCACCATGCCGGACCTCGCCGTTCCAGTCGGGCAGCAGGGGTTGCTGCAGGCTGTCGCAGAGCTCCAGCACCAACACGTTCCCTCTCGGGCAGAGCGCCACGCCCGTGGGCAGTTGCAAGCCGCTGATCAGCCGTTCGATCTGCCCGCTGTCGGGGTGGACCCGAATGACCTGGCCGGCCTTGTCGGCGAAGTCGATGCCTCTGCGGCTTGGGTCGCCTCGCAGTTCGCCGGAAAACAGGCTGATCAGCACGGCCTCCGTCGCCGGTTCGTACACCAGGGTCACCGGTACGGCTTCCTGGCCTTGCGCCAGTTCGGGCAACTGGACCAACACGCGTTCGTCCTGTCCGATGACGAACTCCACCAACTGGTTGGTATCGGGTTTGACGGCCAGCCAACTGTGGCGAGAGGGGTGGTAACACAGCGCGTTCAGATTGCCGCGGCTGTGAAACACCGGTTCGGGCGGCGTGTATTGCAGGTCCAGCAGCCTTGATCCGTCGACGTAGTCGGTCTGGCTGGCCAGGCAGCGTCCCTCGCCGCAGGCGATATCCGACAGGCCCATGATTTCATCGCGCAACATGCGCGCCTGCATGTTCATGGCGCGCAAGCCGTCTGCCACGACCTCCGGCGGCAGATAGGCACCGGGTACATGGGGATCGGGACGCCAGCGCGTGATGCGACCGCTGAAGGTCTGCTGCGGCAGGCCGGAACCGGCCTCGGCCAGCAGCAGGCTGCCATCGACCTGCACGCAGACGCCGCGAGGGTTCAGCAGGCCCTCGGCGATGAGGGTGCTGGGGCGCAGGGTTTCGTTGGGCTGCGCCGGGATCTGGATGGGCATGGGGGCTCTCTCCATGGGGCAAGGGGGCGTGATCACTGCGGCGCTTGCCACGGTTCCCCGGTGAGGTAGGCCCGCAGCAGCGCCCGCTGGCAGGGCGACATGGAACGCACCACGGGCATGAACAATGTGGTGCCTTTGTAGGCGTCCGAGGTCCGGGCGAGAATGGCATTCTTCGCGCCCATGATTGCGTCGGGCTGGTTCAACGGGACGTAGCGCGACATCGCGGGGAAGGCCAGGTAATGGAAACGCAGGACGTTGGGATACATCAGCGGCCAGGTGATGGTGGTGCCCGTGGGGATGCCGAAATCGGTCTGGGCGTATTTGCGCATGTTGGTGAAGTAGGCACTGGCCGCACTGCCGTTGGCCGTGTAGGTCAGTGCGACGAAGCCCGCCTGGGCGGCGCTGTCCGGTTTGAGGGTGACGGGAAAACTGACCGACAACTGGCCGCTGTCCAAGGTGAGCGAGGCGGGGAAGTCGAGGAAGTCCCAATATTGCGGATCGGTATACACCGCAGAAGGTCCCGCTTGCAGGCCGATTTCGGTGGTGCTGGTCACCGGGCCGCCCAGGTAGCGGACTTGCAGGGTGATCGACAGTCCGTTGGGGTAGTCATCCAGATAGACGTTGCGCTGGTCGGCGTAGACCCGATAGGTCGATTCGGTGGCTTGCAGCGTTGTGGTGGCGACCTTGCCGGGCGCATTGATCGCCAGGGCG
The DNA here is from genome assembly GCF_900119645.1 of Pseudomonas sp. NFACC43. Lineage (NCBI taxonomy): Bacteria > Pseudomonadati > Pseudomonadota > Gammaproteobacteria > Pseudomonadales > Pseudomonadaceae > Pseudomonas > Pseudomonas sp. NFACC43. The sequence goes on along the minus strand of NZ_FPKK01000001.1, from coordinate 107,804 downwards.
CTGGTTTGCACGGCCTGCTGCTGATCGAAGGTCATGGGCAGGTCGACGATACCGCCATAGACGTAGTAGTCGGACAGGAAGCGGCTGGTCGGTTCAAGGGTCGCCAGGGTGGTGGTGCCGGCGGTGAAGGTGACGGGGCCGTAGTCGGCGTTGGGCCCTATGGGGCTGGTGATGTCGTCCCGGACAGCCCGGAAGGTTTCCTTGGGGATGACGTTCACCATGTCGATGCTCAGGTAACCGTTTTTCTCCCCCAGTTCGGCGTAGCCGGTGCCCCCGGTCGCCTGGTTGACCAGTTGCCGGCCCGGCTGACAGTTCAGCGGCTCATCGGCGAAGGCCGGGGCCAATGTGCCGATGACCCGGCCGATGCTCGGGTTGGGTGTGTATTTGCCGGCGGCATAATCGGCGTCCAGTTGTTCGGTGGTCATCGTCGGGCACATCTCGAACATGACGAAACGCAGGACGATGCCCGTCGCCCCCGGCGCCTGGATGATCGAGCGCAACCCGGCGCTGTTCTGGTTCCAACTGACGATGCTGCTCAAGGGAAAGGTCAGCTGGAAGGTGCCGCTGGCGTGGAAGGAGCCCGGTGCGTCCATTGATTTGGGGAGCAGTACACGAACCGCCACGTCGAGACTGCTGCACACGGTATTGCTGTGGATCAGCAGTTGGATGTCACTGTTGCCGCCGATCTGCAGGCCACCAACGAAGATCTGCGTGGTCGTCGTTCCGGAGGGATCCAGGTCCACCATCATCGGGCCAGACACCGGCCCTTGGCCGGTCACCGGGTCCACCGAACCGAGCAGGTAGACCGGCTGGCCCACCAGATCGCCGGTGGTGCTGATGCCGCCTGGCGCGCCTTGGGAACTGATCAGGGCGTTCTGCATGTCGACGACGTGCTGCCCGTAGTGATTCCAGCCGCCGGCGGTGTAGTAGGTGCCGTTGGGGGCGTTGATCATGTCGTTCAACTGCTCGTCGGTATAGGACTGGGCCCCTGGCGCCAGGGTCGAAGTGGTCAGGTCGAACAGCGGCCACTCCTCGTTGCCGTTGTAGGGAATGGTGGGAGAGTTGTTCGGCAGGCTGACATCGGTGCGGATGCCGCCCCAGAAATTCAGTCGGGGTCCGTTCAGGATGCTCATGATCTATTTCTCGTCCTTGATGGATTTGATGACAGGCGAACTGGCGAATTTGAACAGATAGGAAAAATCGGATTTGTAGGGGCTCCTGACCGGTGTCGCCATGGAGTGGCAATTCATGCAGCTGCTGTTGGGCTGGATATAGCTTTCCATGGTCACGTTGGCCGAAAGCGACGGTGTCGGCTGGCCCAGGGGATTGCTGGGGTTGTCGGGCATCAGCGGGCGCTGGGTAGTGATGAGCTGGTAGTACTTGAGCACGCTTTTTTGCAGGCCAGGATCGGACTGGTAATTGGCGTTGACGCCGTTGGTCACGTCGGCAATCGGGGTGACCCGGTTCAATGGGTTCGGGGTCTGGAACGTCGTGCCGGCCTTGGGCACGCAGACCAGGTGCGTACCCTGGGTCTGCCAGTCGCAGGGCGACTGGTTGAGGCTGGTAACGGGCGCCGCGGCGTTGAAGTAGGAATAGGCCGTGCCTGCGGCCGGTTGATCGATCCACTTGCCGTTCACCAGTGCCTTGGGCGGTACGTTGTCGACCTGCTCGAAGGTCGACCAGATCCACTGCGGGTACCCGTTGGCCTTGGTAATGATGTGCAGCCCCACCAGGCCCAGGTACGCCTCGGTGACACCGGTGCGGCGGCCCTGGTCGTCGAACGTCGCGACGCGGGCAAACTGGGTCAGGTAGCGGCTGGCGTTGTCGCTGGACGTGAGGATGCGCCAGCTCGACTTGACCTCGATGACCCCGTTGGGAAAGGCGATGTTGCTGGCCTTGGAGACCACATCGGCGTTGTAGTACTGGTTGTCGACGATGTAGTCATAGGACGTTTCGTTGGCCGAGATATCGTAGTAGGTGGGGTTGCCTGCCTGGTCGATCAGCCAGCCACCGACGGCCTGGTCCACGGCGTTCACCAGCGAGCTGTTCTTCAGCGCGGCAATGTTGATGATGGCCAGGCTCTTTGCCCGCTGCGGGCTGTTCCACGGGCCGGGGTCGGTACCCTGGGGCAGGAAGATTTCTTCCACGCTCTTGTAGGTCTGCCAGACTGTGTAGCCGGGGTCCCCGGGTTGCTTGTTGCAATTGGGGTCGCCACGCTGGCCGTCCTGTGCCGGCCAGTTCAAGGCGATGAACATCTGCCAGCTGTATTGATCGAACAGATCCTGGCTGGCATTGGCGGCAGGCGCGGTGTTGGGGGGCTGGCAATTGAGGGTCGTGGTCGGCTTCGGCGTGTCCTGCTGGGACGGTGCCAGGGCGAGCGCAGGCAGGCTGACGACACTCAGTAGCATCGCGGTAAAACCAAGAGAAGTGTTCATGATAATGCTTCGTCCTTGATCAGGGTTTGCGCTGCATGAGCTTGTTCCATTGGGCTTTCTGGCCGTTGCTCCGGGACGCTGGCGGCTCGAATAACTGGCAGGGCGGCGGGTTTGACGGGCACATCGCTGCCACCTGGGCCCAGGTCTGGGCCGGGTCTGGCCTGGCGATGCGGAAGTTGGTGTAGTTCTGGCTGACGATGGGCGCATCGGCGACCTTGGCGTCACCGGAGAAATAGAATGACTGCGGATGCCGATAGGGCGGCTGCCCGGTCATTTTCCTGTAGAAGGCGTAACCGAAAAGGATGGGGCCCTGGGGAGAGTCAACGTCCACGGCGTAGGCCTGGACGCTGCCATCGAGGTGCTTGCTGCGCTCGGCGCTGTAGGGCAAGTGCTTGATGAAGTCTTGCCGGGGCGGATGGTTCATCGGTGAAAACATGCAGCAGGCCGGCATGTCGCTGGGGCGGTCCTGCGGGTAGGTCAGGAAGTACGCCTTGTTGCCCAGGGACACGAACGAGCAGGTGTAGTTGTTGTTCTTGATCGGGAAGATCGGCAGGCAGTATTTCTCGTAGTGCTCCATCATCGCACCGAAGCCGTCGCCATCGGCCGGAATGTACGTCGTGTCGTAATAGCTGGTGCCTCGCGATACGGTGTAGTCCGCCGGGGCAAGGGTGCTGGGCGGATCGCTATAGGGCGGCGGGTTCTTCTCGTAGTTGTGCATCACCCGGTACATGGTCCAGTCGCTGATCCAGAACGCGGGGAAGAATGGATCGGAAGGATCGCCCGGCGCGCGCCTGGCGATGCAGTTGCCGTTCTGTTCGTTGCAGCCCTCGTTGTTGTGGACCCCCATGGTGAAGTACACGGCGCTGCTGTCCTGTTGGGCAAAAAGCCCCGGACTGAACAACAGGATCAGTAACAACAGTCGGCTCAAGAGGCTGGCTTTCATATCGACACTCCTGTGAAGTGCCGGGTGGCGGGTTCGCCACCCGGTGATCCTCGGTGAACTCGTCAGAGGCCGTTGTAGTCACTCATGCTGAGTTTCCTGGGGGGGTAATTGAGTTTCACCAGACGCTTGGCCCACAGCTCCAATATGGCGCGACGGCTCTGGGACATGTCCCGGGTGATGGGCATCGCAAGGGTGCTGTGGTCCTGGTAATCCTTGCTGATCAGCAGGATCAGTTGGTCAACGGCGCCCTCCACGCGCGTCCGGGAATTGAGCGGCATGAACTTGTTCATGATGGGGTACAGGTAATAGAAGGTTTGCAGGATCTTGGGATAGATGAACGTGTTCCACAGTTGTTCCGGGGCATCCGTGTCCTCGTAGATGGCGTTCCAGGTGTCGACGAATTCCTGTTGCAACGGCATGTCCACGGGCAGCACCCGTATTGGCGCGAGGAAATCGACGAAGGCCTGGGTGAGTGGAAAGCTGAAGGGAATGACCGGTTTTTTGCCATTCTCCTGCACGAAGAAGCGCAAGGTAGGGAAACCCGGCGCCACAGCCCGGCAGCCTACCTGGGCGATGCCTTGGGCGTTGGTGGTGATAATGGCGTAGGAATAACTGACGCTGGCCTTATTGTCCTGCAGTGTACCGGTGCCAGTTTGGGGGTTTTCAAAGACCAGGCAGGGGCGCAGGTCGACGGCTATCGGTGTACCGGAAACTTTGAGAAAGTTCTGATAAGCAACCGGATTGCCTACGGGTTGAGACACGTCCTGCAGGTCGGTCAGCCCGCGACCGCTACCGGTGCTGCGATAGAGTGCGACCGGGGGCACGTCGGTGAACTGCGGCAGACAGGCGGTGTTCTGGGTGCGGTCCGGCGGGTTGTCGTAGAACAGCGTGAAGTCGACCGCGTTACTGAACGCCAGGTAATAGTTGCTGGTGGTCACCATGTAGGGATTGCCGTACTCCGCCACATACAACGTGGTGTTGGCAGCCGGCTGGCCGTTTTTCTGCACCATGATGCTCAGCGTCTTGCGGTCACCGACGTCGATGAAGCCGCCGCTCTCGATCACTTCGGCGGTCCATGTCTGCTGGGTGGCGGCGACGGTCTGGGGAGCGCTGTACAGGCCCAACTGACGCAGAATCAGCGGACCGGATTCCAATATGCCCTTGGTATAGTCATCGAGGGGAATATCGAGGATACCCGAGCGCTGGTTGAAGGCAGCCTGCTGGTATTGCGCGAAGCTCAAGATGACCGCCGGCTTGAATTTTCCATCCTTTTCGGCGCCCAGGTGGTAGGTACCGGCATTGAATTTTTCCGGGACGGGGATATCAGCCGTGTCATCCACGGGATAGCTCGGAAAGGTATTGCCCAGGTCAAGTGACAGGGTGTAGTCGTTAATCTGTGCCGAAATCACCCCCAACTTGACTTTTTTGGTCTCCTGGGAATGTGCTTTGCTCATCGACACCTCCTGATCGGGCACCAGGCGCAGCCCGGCAGGGGCGGTGGGGTATTCGTTGGCGAACCACAGCCCCAGGACTGCCGAGGTGCGGCTGTAGGCGGGGTTGAAGAAAATCTCGTTGACGTTTTTCAAGCCTTTGTTGTACAGGTCACGCACTTTCGCCATGACGTTCGGGTCGTTGGAGCGGGTGTTCACGCTCTGCGGGTAATCATTGAATATGCCGTTCCTGTCGTAGCAGGTCAGGTAGACGCAAAAGCGGAACATCAGGCCCTGTGCCCCTTGCTGCTCCATCTGCTGCTGGAGGTTGGCCAGCAGGGACGATTTGCCGATTACCCATTCCAGGTTCTCCTTGGGGAAGCAGGTCTGCCAGGTGGTGCTGACGTTCACCAGGCCACCCAGGGCTCCCCAACCGAAGTTCAGGAAACGGTCCATCATCCGGTACTTGCGGTTGAGGGTCAGGCCGCAGGACGTACCCCCCAGCACCAGTTTGTCGAAATACAATGCGGTGAACGTGTTCTGCCATGGACTGATATCCACGAAGCGCGCCGCAGTGGGGGTGGAGCTGCCCAGGGGGCTGCCGAGCAACTGGTAGGGCGCGCCCACCAGCGGATCATGGTCGATGTAAGTATTGGGCTGCAGTTCGCCGCCGATGACGGTCGACGTTGTTTTCCCGTAGTTCACCAGGCCGCAACCGTTATCGCCGAACAGATCCCATTCGGCCGGCATGTACGGGTCATGGTTCAGATCGACATTGCCTGGTACCTGCTGCACATAGGTCGGCATGTGAGCCATGTACTGCGTGGAGACGGTCCATGGCATCAGTCTGTCGGGGGCGTTGTGCTGGTCAATGCCGAAGTGCTTCACGAACGGCCAATTGATGTCCATCTTCACCGCGTCATACAGCGGGAACTTGTCGTTGTTATTGGCCGTTGGCGGGTTCCAGAACATCTCGCCGTTGAGGTAGATGCGGGGGAAATTCAGTACGCTCATGTCGTGCTCTCCTTAGCGTTGCCACTGGGCGCGTTTGAGCGACCAGACAAAATCCAGTTTGTTGTAGCCGGTGAAGTCCTTCTCCGACAGCGGCGTGGTGGGGTAGGTGAGCCCGCCCTGGGTCGGGATGGCGAAATTGAAATAACCGCTGTTCTTCGAGTAGGCGGCGGTGTCGTGGCAGGCCAGGCAGGACGATGTGTCCTGGAACGCCGATTCCAATTGCGAGTTCGCCAGGACCTGGGTAATGCGTTGGTATTCCACCCCGATCAGCTCGTACTTCGAGAGTCCTGGTTGACTGGCCTGGAATTGTGTATTGACCGGTATCGCAGCCGATGTCGGCCCGGTTTGGTTTTTCATCGGCGCCGATGGCTGGCCCTTGGTCACGGTGTACTTGGAGTTGTTGACGTTTTCGAAGGTGGTCCAGACCCAGCTGGAGGTCAGCTTGTTGACCACGTGCAAGCCGCTCAACGCCGCATAGCCGACCCTGTAGCCGGTGCCCACCGGGTAATAGGCCTGGGCGACATAGTAGCCGTCGCTTTCCAGCCTCTTCTTGTAGGCCATGTCCGCACCGATCCACAGCCAGGCGGCTTTCAACTCCCAGGCTGTAGCCGGAAAGTTCAGGCTGCTCGACAGGGCATCCTGACCGTTCATGTTGTAGACATTGTTCTTGACGATGTAGTTGTAGGTGTCCTGGCCCATCAGCAGTTGAAAACGCACGACGTGACCTTCTTGTGTGTCAGGCACGGCGGCACCACCCATTTCCAGACTCAGGCCGTCGACCTGCTGGGTGGCATTGAGGTTGTGCAGCACTCGGTTCGAGTTCAGACCCAGGGCGTTGGCTTGCCTGATCACCTCGTCCGGCAGCCGCATGCGACTGTCGTACGAACCGGGGTTGGCGCCGTTGGCCAGATAGACCTGGTCGGAGGGCTTGAACGACTCCCATTGACGGTTGTAACCCCGGGCGTCGGATTGGTTCAGGCAGACGAACCAGTTCCAGGCCATGGCCTCGGGGCTTTGTTTGAACGCTTTACGCGTCGCGTCAACATCTGTCCCGTAGGTGAGGAAGTCGCTGCAATTAAAGCTGTCGTTGTCCTGTGCCTGGGCCAAACCGGCCAGGGCACTGAGAACGGTTATGGAAATGGCTCGCCGCATGGAAGCTCCTTGGCATTGGCCGTGTCGGTAGGAGAGCGCCCCAGGAAGTGTTCCAGGAGCAGTTGCTTCACCGCCGTGGCCGCAAGGTGCTGGGGTAACGGCAGATCACAATTGGTGATGAGCAGCGGGCCGGTTTCCTCGCTGGTGGGCAGCCGGCCATGGCTGCCGCGAATCAGCCCGGTGTCCAGCGGAATCAGGTCCATGTAGTAGCGAAATCCGAGTTTTTTCTGCAACAGGCGGCGCGCCACCTTCAGCCTGGGAAAACGAATGGTGGGGTCGATGAACAGCTCCAGCGGGTCGTAGCCGGGCTTGCGATGGATGTCCACGGTGCGGGCGAAATCCGGTGCCTTGCGGTCGTCGAGCCAGTAGTAGTAATCGAACCAGTAGTCCGCCGAGGCGACAGCGACCAGCTCGCCGCTGCGCGGGTGATGCAGATGCCAGGTCCGTTGCTCGTCCTTATCGAGCACCTGCTCGATGCCCGCTTGCCGCTGCAGCAATGCCTTGACCCGTGGTATGTCCCGAGGCTGCTTGACGTAGATGTGTGCGACCTGGTGATCGGCCACGGCAAAGGCCGCGCTGGCGCCCGGGTCGAGCAGTTCCCAGCTCAGGGACTGGCGCACCTGCAACAGGCCCTGCGAGCGCAACAGGCGGTTGATGGACACCGACTGGTGGACGGCTTCGATCCCGTATTCGGAGAGCAGCATCACCGCCGCGCCTTGTGCCTGGGCAAACGCCAGCAGGCGACCCACTTCGTGGTCGATGGCGCGGACTTCATCGACGATGGACGGATCGTCGGGGCCGAGGCGTTGCAGGCTGTAGTCCAGGTGCGGCAGGTAGATCAATTGCAGGTCGGGCCGGTTGATCCCGAATTCGGCGATGGCGCAATCGACGATCCAGCGGCTCGAGGCGATGCCGGCCGCCGGCCCCCAGAAACTTTGGAACGGAAACTGGCCGATCTGCTGTTCGATCCGCTCATGCAGGCTCGCCGGCGAGGAGTACAGGCCGAACAGTTTGCGGCCGTCGGCGGGGTAGTGCGGACGGGGGGTGATGGCGGCGTCCACCTGCGCGTACATGTTGTACCACCAGAACAACTGGCTGCAGCGAAACCCGGGCAACTGGCGCTGCAGCGTCTGCCAGATTTTCTCGCCCTGGACCAGGGTGTTGGGTTGCAGCCAGAACCGCACTTCGGCCTGGTCGCGAAAATACCAGCCGTTACCGACGATGCCGTGCTCCGACGGTGCCTGCCCGGTCAGGATCGAGGCCTGCACCGTAGAGGTGACGGCCGGGAAGACCGGTTGCAGGTAGGCCATCCTGGCCTTCTGCAACAGGGCATTGATGTGCGGCGTCGCCGCGCCGAGCAGCGCCGGCGTCAGCCCTACCACATTGATCAGCAGCAGCGGTTGACGAGGGCGCTCAGCGTGCATTGGCGTACACCTCCCGGGCCTGGGAATGCAGCAACTGCCGGTGGCGCAATTGCTCTTCGACCCAATGCAGTTCCCTGGCGATGCCCTGGAGCTGGGCCTGGGCGGTGGTGGGTCGCAGTTGGGCAGGCAGCACGCCCCAACTGTAGGTCTCCACCTCGAGGACCGGACGAAAATCCCCATGGTCGGCAAGGTAGTCGAAGGTTCGCGACAGGGCGTTCTGGCTGCCGCTGAGCTCCGGCAACAGCAAGTGTTCGCTGAACAGCGGGATGTGGAAATGGATCCTCAGTTCGGCATGTTGCTGCTGCCGAGGGTCTGCGCAATCGCTGAGGGCAATGGGCAGGTCGGCCCAGGCCCTTAGACGCGCTTGCTCATCCTGAGCCTTCACTTGGTGCAGATAGGTGGTTTCGGCGAAGCCCCCCAAGGCGTCGAGCACCTGTTTGCGCCGATCGAGGGCCTGGGGCAGGCGACAGATCAAGGCATTGGACAGCTGGATCTTGCCGACGGGCACCCGGGCCTGACGCAACCGGTCCAGAGACTGGTAGCAGTCTTCGAAGACCACGGCCTGGTGGCACACGTCGAAACACAGTGCCAGATGGTCGTGGTGGGGGTCCCTGGCCTGCAGCCGATGGAAGAAGGCGATGGCCTGCCCGGTGTTTTCCAGCACACAGTCCGGCTCCATCTCCAGGCAGAACACGATCTTCTTGCCTGTCTCCAGGTGGAGCCTGGCGAGGGAAGCCGTGAGCTGGCGCAGCTGATGCTCGGCACGCTGCTGCAAATTCCCGTTCCAGTGGGCGGCGTAGCCCAGGGGCACGGTGGAGATGACACCTTGGGAACAGTCAGGTGGCAGCGCCTGGGCGAGGATCCGTGCCAGATTCACGCTGTATTCCAGTCGCCGCGGATCGGCCCAGTGGGGCTGGTAGACCTCGGCTTTCACTGCGCCCTGATGAAACTGGCCGTAGGGAAAGCCGTTGAGGGAGGTCAGGCGCAACCCGTTGTGTCGCAGCAGGTGGAGGAAGTCCCGGCGCGCCGACGCCTGCTGCAGTTCTCGCGCGGCGAGGGCGCTGATCCACAGGCCGCTGTCCTGTTCGTCGAGCCCGCGCAGCCTGCGAACGCCCTGGAAATGCTCCGCGATGGACGCACGCAGGCTGGCCAGGTCCGGTGTGGGGTGCACGTTGCTGCAATAACCGATCTGCGCGGCATGCCAACCGGTCTCGATCTTCATTTGACCACCGGTTCCTGGCCCCGCAGGGTCGAGTTGTCCTGCCATTGCTTGCGCTGGTCGATGGGCAGCGGGGTACCGACCAGGGTCTTGTCCAGTTGCCCGCTCTGGGCAAAGAAATCCACCGGGTTATGGAACAGCACCTGTTCCACCTGGGCCTCGCTGAAGCCGGCCGCGAGCATCGCCTCGCCGGTCTTGGGCACCTTGAGCGGGTCGCTGATGCCCCAGTCGGCGGCGCTGTTGACCACCATCTTTTCCGTGCCGTACTGCTGGAGCAACGCGACCATGCGCTGCTCCGACATCTTGGTGTTGGGGTAGATGGAATGGCCGCGCCAGCAGTCCGTGTCCAGCACCAGGGGCAAGGTCAGCTCGTTGAGGTGGTCGATGATCACCAGGTGTTCGGCGATGCCGATCTCGCGAATCACCGCCAGGGTGCGCTTGGTGCCGCCGATCTTGTCCCGGTGGGGGGTATGGACCAGCACCGGCAGGTTGAACTGCTTGGCCAGTTCCAACTGGGCGGCCAGGAAACGGTCTTCTTCGGGGGTAATGTCGTCATAGCCGATCTCGCCCACCGCCACCACGCCGTCCTTTACCAGGTAGCGTGGCAGGATCTCCAGCACCTCATTGGCCACCGAGAGGTCGTTGGCCTCCTTGGGGTTCAGGCCGATGGTGCAGAAGTGGTGGATGCCGAACATGCTGGCGCGAAAGCGTTCCCACCCCAACAGCGTGTCGAAATAGTCGATGAAGCTGCCGACGCTGGTCCTGGCCTGGCCTTGCCAGAACGCGGGCTCGATGACGCCGGTTATGCCGGCAGCCGCCATGTTCTGATAGTCGTCCGTGGTGCGGCTGACCATATGGATATGCGGGTCGAAATATTTAGGCATGATGCATCCTCATCAATAGAGCAGGGGATCGTTGAACGGAGGTTCGCTAGGGGCCGGTCAGGTGTTCACGCCATTGCGGCGGCAAGCGTTGCTGTCGGGCCAGGCCTTCCAGGCGCTGGCGCTGCGCCGGGCTGAGCAAGTCGAAGGCAATCGCCAGGGGCAGGCCGGCCGATACCGTACGCCCGGCCGCGAGCTGTTCGGCCAGCAAATCGAGGGCCAGTTGATTGAGGGCGACACTCTGGCGTTGCTTCAGGCCAAGCAGGCGACGTACATCGAGCCCCATGCCCAGTGCCTTGAGTACCAGTTGATGGAAGGCCCGGTCGTCGTAGTGGCGCGAAGGATAGAGGGTGTCCAGGGCAAGGGCGGCGAACACCTGGCTGTTGCTGGTACGCCCGGCTTGCAGCGCAAGCTCTACGCACACCCCCTGGCTGTCGAGCCAGTCGAGGGCCTTGAGCAGGGCGATCTTTTCCTGATCGTCGCCCCACAGGAACAACTGGCGCAGCAAGGGCAACTGGCCGGTGGCGGGTTGCCGCTCCAGGACCTCGGCCAGCAACAGCGCCCGCGCCAGTTGCACATGGCTCCAGCCGGTACCGTGGGTCCATATGTCTTCCTTGAGGCCTCGCTTGCACTGGCTGCTCAACAGAGCCGCGCTCGTGGCATCCGGGCGTTGCGCAAGCTGTTCCAGTGCCTGGTGCCACCACTGCAGGCCGGCCTCGTCGAGGTGCTGGAGCAAGGTCTGGCGCTGTTGCTCCAGACTGTCCCGGCGCATTTCAAGAGCCGTCGATGAAGGCCCGGCAATGTCCTTGTTCATGTCGGTTTGATCCAGCGCTGGAAGTGGGGAAGCAGCAAAAACACCAGGACACATGACAGGCTGCCCAGTGGCTGGTCGGCCACCGCCAGTACCAGGGCATCGAACAGTGGCAAGGCCGCCAGCCCGGCGCCGATGAACGTGCGGACCCGCCGTTGCCGAGGGTCGGCCAGATGACGTCGGTAATGCCAGCCCAGCCAGCCAAGCCAGAGCAGCAGCACGGGCCAGAACCAGGGATTATCGTTGTGGATCGCCAGGGTCAGCGGGCTCAGCATCAGGATCAGCGGCAGGCGGCTGAGCAACTGGTTGCGGTGTTCCTGGCGGGCCAGGTAAGTCAGGCCGCTGATATACACCCCCAGCAACACGGCGCAGAGCCAGATGGGCTCCGGCGGCACCGCCAGGCTGGCGGCCGCCGTGAGGTAGAGTGCCGAGCGACAGGCCCCCATCAGCCAGACACTGTGGGCGTATTTCTTGTGCAGCAGGTTGTAGCCCAGGATACAGGCCAGCAGCAGGAGGGCGCCGCCCAGCAACCAGTATGGCTGGTCGATCAGCCGGCTCAGGCCCAGCACGGCAACGGCGGCCAGCCCCAGCAACAGGGCGCAGGCGAGCCCGACCTGCTGGCGGCTGACCAGCCCGAGGGTGATGGGGCGCGGGTTGTGGTGTCGCAGGTCCCAGTCGGCGTCCAGCAAGTCATTCAACAACATGCCGGCCAGGTACAGCATCGACAAGGCCGCCAGCAGCAAGACCCACACCGCCCCAGACGGTGGCGCCAGGGCCCCGGCGCTGCTGGCCAGCAGGGCGGCGGCCAGGGTATTGGTCCACACCGTGGGCAGGTTGGAAACCCGGCCCAGGGTCATCCAGGTTTTCAGGTCCGGCGATGCCTGGCTCATCGTACCCAACCCTCGCTCAATGCCGGGACCGGATCGGCGAGACCGGACAGCCGCCGTAGCGCCTGCTCCATCCGCGTGGCGTCGATCTCATGCACATCCAGCGATTCGCCGATGCGGCAGAGCATGGGAATGGACAGCTCGCCGCCCAGGTGCTGACGGAACTCTTCCAGGCCCAGCAACAGCAGCGGGCGGCCTTGGGGATCCTTCAGGCTCAGTTCCGGTGGGTTCAGGCTGAAGCCGAGCCTGAGCAGCAGGCCCACGATACGTTCGGCGTCGGCATCGCTCAGCAGGCCCAGCAAGTTGGCGTAGAGGCCATCCAGGGCGATGCCCACCGCCACCGCTTCGCCATGGCGCAACCGATGCTGGCTGAGATTTTCCAGCTTGTGGGCGGCCCAGTGGCCATAGTCCAAGGGGCGACCGTTACCGCGTTCGAAGGGATCGGCGGCGCTGGTGATGTGGGCCAGGTGCAACTCGGCACAGCGGCGGATGGCGTGCCGGCTGGCCTCGTGATCGAAGTGGGCGAGGGCGTCGGCCTGTTGCTCCATCCATTGGAAAAACGCCGCGTCCTTGATCAGCGCCACCTTGACCGCCTCGGCCAACCCGGCGATCTGGTCGCGCCGGCCCAGGCTGCCCAGCAACTGGAAATCGTTGATCACGGCGGTGGCGGGGTAGAACGCCCCCAGCAGGTTTTTCTGGCCGAAGGCATTGATGCCGTTCTTCACGCCGATCCCGGCGTCGTTCTGGGCGAGGACGGTGCTGGGGACGCGGACCAGGCGAATGCCGCGGTGGAAGGTGGCGCAGGCATACCCAACCGCATCCAGTACTGCCCCGCCTCCCAGTGCCAGCACATGGCAATGCCGATCCAGCCCGTGGTGCAGCATGTTGGTGTAGAGCTGCTGCAACACCTGTGCATCCTTGCTCGACTCACCGGCCGGAACCGCAATGGGCGCTGCCAGCAGGCGCAGGTCCGCGGGATGGCGGACAAAATAGGCATCGATCTGTTCCTGCAGTGCCGGATTGCTGCGCAGCAACTGTTCATCGGCGAACACCAGCACCTTCACCGGCTTGTCTTGACGGGCGCTGAGCTGCTGATGCAAACAGGGATTGGACGGATCGAACAGGTGATCGGTGAACACCACCGGATAGTCGTAGCTGACCTCGAAGCGCCCGTGCAGGGGCTGCTGCGCGTCGCGCTTGCGAAAGGTCTTGAGCAGGCTGTAGCCGGCGATGAACAAGCCGGGCAGGACCATGCTGGCCAGGATTGTCACCAGGAGGGCGTTCTGTTCGACAAGGAACCTACCGATGGCGGCGTAGGCCAGGGCCAGGCCGGCATTGGCCAGCACGACCACCGGTACGAAGGCACGCAGCGGGTAGCGCTGCATGCCCGCTGCCACCACCGAGGTTTCCGCCAGCACCGGCACACCCCGCAGGCAGACCAGCGACAGCGTGCCCAACCGGTACCCCAGTTGTCCCGGCTGGCGCTGGTGCAGGCCCAGTCGCCCGGACAACAGCCGGAAATAGCCGGCTCCCAAGGCATACCCCAAGCCGGCCCCCAGGCACAGGCCGACGAAAATCACCAGGTAGCCGCCAAGGCTGCCCAGGCTTGCCACGGCCAGCAGCGCCACCAGGCTCGAAGGCACCGGCAGCACCACGTCCAGGGCCAGCAGGGCGATCAGCAACAGGGCCAGGTTGAGCTTTTGCGAGGAGGTCGAGGGCAGGTACAACTGCAGGTGGGTCAGGAATGCCTGGATCTGTTGCTCGAACAACAGGAAGCTGGCAATCACCAGGCCACAGAAGCAGAACAAGGATAGCCAGAACGGCTTGGCGGGTCCTTTTTTCGAGAGCGCACGATACCACCGGCTGTGCTTCATCAAGCATCCCTCTTGTGTGTTTTGACTCATTCCGTGTCAATGTTTAAAAGCGTCGTCGGCTGGTTCTCGGGTCGATAGGCAGTCTCGTTTTCGGTGGGACCCGCTGCGGCGGGTTGCGCTTGGGAAGACAATTCTGAATCTAGTCGGCCATTGTCGTTTTGCAAGGCCATTTGATGGCAATGTGATCTTTGATTGACGCGATGATGGCCATCGCACGCCGCACGCCGCACGCGATGGCGCAGCGGGTCGCCAGAACGAAAAACGCCGCTTGCCCTTTGCAGGACGAGCGGCGTTTTTCATGCGCGCTGAAGATTACTCTTCGATGTTGCCCATGGCGGTGGTGTTGAAGCCGCCGTCCACGTACATGATTTCACCGCTGATGCCCGACGCCAGGTCCGAGCACAGGAAGGCGCCGGCGTTGCCGACTTCTTCGATGGTGACGTTGCGACGCAGCGGGGTCTGCGCTTCGTTGGCGGCCAGCATCTTGCGGAAGTTCTTGATGCCGGAAGCGGCGAGGGTGCGGATCGGGCCGGCCGAAACGGCGTTGACGCGGGTGCCTTCCGGGCCCAGGGAACCGGCCAGGTAACGCACGCCGGCTTCCAGGGAAGCCTTGGCCATGCCCATGACGTTGTAGTTCGGCATGGTGCGCTCGGCGCCCAGGTAGGACAGGGTCAGCAGGCTGCCGTTGCGGCCTTTCATCATTTCGCGGCCGGCCTTGGCCAGGGCGACGAAGCTGTAGGCACTGATGTCGTGGGCAATGCGGAAACCTTCGCGGGTGGTGGCTTCGGTGAAGTCGCCGTCCAGCTGGTCGCCTGGGGCGAAGCCCACGGAGTGCACGATGCAGTCCAGGCCGTCCCACTTCTTGCTCAGCTCCTCGAAGACCTTGGCGATTTCTTCATCGCTGGCCACGTCGCATGGGAAGCACAGCTCAGGGCTCGAACCCCAGCCTTGCGCGAACTCTTCGACACGACCCTTGAGTTTGTCGTTCTGATAAGTGAAGGCAAGCTCAGCGCCCTCGCGATGCATGGCGGCGGCGATGCCGGATGCGATGGACAGCTTGCTGGCGACACCGACGATCAGTACGCGCTTACCGGCGAGAAAACCCATGTGTTGCTCCTCTTTCAGGTTATTCGGCAGTTGTCGGGGCCAGGAAGGCGGCCTCCATCAACTGCTGTGTATAGGGGTGTTGCGGCGCAGCGAATAGGCTGCGGGCATCACCTTGTTCGACCACTTGGCCATGCTTGACCACCATCAGTTGGTGGCTCAGCGCTTTGACGACAGCCAGATCATGGCTGATAAACAGATACGTCAGGTTGTACTTGCTTTGCAGCGACCGCAACAGCTCCACCACCTGGCGTTGCACGGTGCGGTCCAGGGCCGACGTCGGCTCGTCCAGCAGAATCAACGCCGGCTTGAGCACCAGGGCCCGGGCAATGGCGATACGCTGCCGCTGCCCTCCGGAAAATTCATGGGGGTAGCGGTTCCGGGTTTCCGGGTCCAGGCCTACCTCCTCCAGTGCGGCGATTATCGCCTGTTCCTGCTCGGCTTCGGTACCGATCTTGTGGATCCGCAGGCCTTCGCCGACGATCTGGCCCACACACATGCGCGGGCTCAGGCTGCCGAACGGGTCCTGGAAGACCACTTGCATCTCCCGTCGCAGCGGCCGGACCTGTTGTTGGGACAGGCTGTCGAGCTGCTTGCCCTCGAACCGGATCCCGCCCTGGCTGGCGATCAACCGCAGGATCGCCAGCCCCAGGGTGGATTTGCCCGAACCGCTTTCGCCCACGATGCCCAGGGTCTGGCCCTGGGGCAGGCTGAAGCGGATCCCGTCCACGGCCTTGATGTAGTCCACGGTCCGCTTGAACAAGCCTTTCTTGACCGGGAACCAGACCTTGAGGTCCTCGACCTGCAGCAACGGCGGACCGGCGACGTTGGCCGCCGGGTTGCCGCTGGGCTCTGCGGCCAGCAGTTCCCGAGTGTACGGATGCTGCGGTGCGCGGAACAATTCTTCGCACGATGCCTGTTCGACGATGCAACCGCGCTGCATGACACATACGCGATGCGCAATTCTTCGCACCAGGTTCAAATCGTGGCTGATCAGCAGCAGCGACATGCCCAATCGTGCCTGCAATTGCTTGAGCAGATCGAGGATCTTGAGCTGGACAGTGACGTCCAGGGCGGTAGTCGGTTCGTCGGCGATCAGCAGTTCCGGCTCGTTGGCCAGGGCCATGGCGATCATCACCCGCTGGCGCTGGCCGCCGGACAGCTCGTGAGGCAGGGCCTTGAGGCGCTTGTGGGGTTCGGGAATCCCCACCAGCTCCAGCAACTCGAGGGTCCGGCGGGTCGCCACCTTGCCGGTCAGGCCCTTGTGGATGCCGAGCACTTCGTTGATCTGCTTGCCGATGGAGTGCAACGGGTTGAGGGACGTCATCGGTTCCTGGAAGATCATCGCGATCCGGTTGCCACGGATATGACGGATGGTCTTCTCTTTCAGGCTCAACAGATCCTGCCCGGCGTACTGGATGGTCCCGGTGGGGTGATGGGCCAGCGGGTAGGGCAGCAACCGCAGGATCGAATGGGCGGTGACCGACTTGCCCGAGCCGCTTTCACCTACCAGGGCCAGGGTTTCACCGCGCTTGATGTCGAAGCTGACGCCTTCGACCACCCGTTGATGGTGGTGGCCGGCGATGAATTCCACCGCCAGGTCGCGCACTTCGATCAGGTTGTCCTGGTTCATATCACTTCCTCGGATCGAAGGCATCGCGAGCGGACTCGCCGATGAACACCAGCAGGCTCAGCATGATCGCCAGCACGGCGAACGCACTGATGCCCAGCCAGGGGGCCTGGAGGTTGGATTTGCCCTGGGCCACCAGTTCGCCCAGGGAGGGTGCGCCCGCCGGCAGGCCGAAACCGAGGAAGTCCAGGGCAGTGAGGGTGCCGATGGCGCCGGTGAGGATGAACGGCATGAACGTCATGGTCGAGACCATGGCATTGGGCAGGATATGGCGGAACATGATCGCACCGTTCTGCATGCCCAGGGCCCGGGCGGCACGCACGTATTCCAGGTTGCGGCCACGGAGGAACTCGGCGCGCACGACATCCACCAGGCTCATCCAGGAAAACAGCAGCATGATCCCCAGCAACCACCAGAAATTGGGCTGGACGAAGCTGGCCAGGATGATCAGCAGGTAAAGCACCGGCAGGCCGGACCAGATTTCCAGGAAGCGCTGGCCGGCCAGGTCGACCCAGCCGCCGTAGAACCCCTGCAGGGCGCCGGCGATCACGCCGATGATCGAACTGAGCAGGGTCAGGGTCAGGGCGAACAGCACCGAGATCCGGAAACCGTAGATCACTCGGGCCAGCACGTCGCGGCCCTGGTCGTCGGTGCCCAGCCAGTTGACCGACGAAGGGGGGGCAGGAGCCGGGACCTTCAGGTCGTAGTTGATGCTCTGGTAGCTGAACGGAATCGGTGCCCACAGCACCCAGGCGTCCTTGGCCGCCAGCAGCTCGCGGATGTAGGGACTCTTGTAGTTGGCCTCCAGCGGGAACTCGCCGCCGAAGGTGGTTTCCGGGTAGCGCTTGAGGGCCGGGAAGTACCAGCCACCGTCGTAATGCACCACCAGCGGCTTGTCGTTGGCGATCAGCTCGGCGCCCAGGCTCAGGACGAACAGGGCCATGAACAGCCAGAGCGACCACCAGCCACGCTTGTTGGCCTTGAACAGTTCGAAGCGACGGCGATTGAGAGGGGACAGGTTCATCTCAATGCTCCCGGCTTTCGAAGTCGATGCGCGGATCGACAAAGGTGTAGGTCAGGTCGCCGATCAACTTCACCACCAGCCCCAGCAGGGTGAAGATGAACAACGTGCCAAAGACCACCGGATAGTCGCGGTTGATCGCGGCCTCGAAGCTCATCAAGCCGAGGCCGTCGAGGGAAAAGATCACTTCCACCAGCAAGGATCCGGTGAAGAAGATCCCGATGAACGCCGACGGGAAGCCGGCGATCACCAGCAGCATGGCATTGCGGAACACATGACCGTAGAGCACGCGATTGCGCGTCAGGCCCTTGGCCTTGGCAGTGACCACGTACTGCTTGTTGATTTCGTCCAGGAAACTGTTCTTGGTCAGCAGGGTCATGGTGGCGAAGTTGCCGATCACCAGGGCGGTCACCGGCAAGGCCAGGTGCCAGAAGTAGTCGAGGATCTTGCCACCCATGCTCAACTGGTCGAAGTTGTTGGATGTCAGCCCCCGCAGCGGGAACCAGTCGAAGTAACTGCCGCCGGCGAACACCACGATCAGCAGGATGGCGAACAGGAACGAGGGGATCGCATAGCCGATGATGATCGCCGAACTGGTCCATACATCGAAGTGGCTGCCGTGTCGCGTGGCCTTGGCGATCCCCAGGGGGATCGAGACCAGGTACATGATCAGCGTGCTCCATAGCCCGAGGGAGATGGAGACCGGCAGTTTCTCCTTGATCAGGTCGATGACCTTGGCGTCGCGAAAGAAGCTGTCGCCGAAGTCCAGGCGCGCGTAGTTCTTGATCATGATCCACAGGCGTTCGGGGGCCGACTTGTCGAAGCCGTACATGCGCTCGATTTCCTTGATCAGCGCCGGGTCCAGCCCCTGGGCGCCACGGTAGCTGGAGCCGGCCACCGACACTTCGGCACCGCCGCCGGCGATGCGGCTGGTGGCGCCCTCGAAACCTTCGAGCTTGGCGATCATCTGCTCCACCGGCCCCCCGGGCGCGGCCTGGATGATGACGAAGTTGATGAGCAGGATGCCGAACAGGGTCGGAATGATCAGCAGCAGCCGCCGCAAGATATAAGCCAGCATCGGGTTACTCCACGCTCGCCGAGGCAGCGTTGTTCTGTTTTTCTATCACGTGTTCCACTTCTTCGGCAGGCTTGGTGTCCGGCTTGACCCACCAGGTGGTGGTGCCGATGTCATAGGTCGGCGTGACCTTCGGATGGCCGATGTGATTCCAGTAGGCCACGCGCCAGGTCTTGATGTGCCAGTTGGGAATCACGTAGTAGCCCCATTGCAGCACCCGGTCCAGCGCCCTGGCATGGGCCACCAGGCTCTTGCGTGAATCGGCGTTGATCAACTGTTCCACCAACTGGTCCACCGCCGGGTCCTTCAGGCCCATGGTGTTGCGGCTGCCGGGCTTGTCGGCGGCGGCCGACATCCAGAACTCGCGCTGCTCGTTGCCCGGCGAGCTGGACTGGGGGAAGCTGCCCACCACCAGGTCGAAATCCCGGGAGCGGACGCGGTTGATGTACTGGGACACATCCACCCGGCGAATCACCAGTTCGATGCCCAGGTCGCTCAGGTTGCGCTTGAACGGCAGCAGCACCCGCTCGAACTCGGTCTGGGCCAGCAGGAATTCCAGCACCACCGGCTTGCCCTGGGCGTCGACCATCCTGTCGTCGACGATGCGCCAGCCAGCTTCCTGCAGCAGTTGGTAGGCCTTGCGCTGCTGGTCGCGGATCATGCCGCTGCCGTCGCACATCGAAGGCTGGAACGCCTCGGTGAAGACCTGCTCGGGGATCTTGCCGCGCAGAGGTTCGAGGATCTTCAGTTCGTCTTCGCCGGGCAGGCCGGTGGCGGCCATTTCCGAGTTCTCGAAATAACTGCGGGTGCGGGCATAGGCACCGTTGAACAGCTGCTTGTTGGTCCACTCGAAGTCCAGCAGCAGGCTCAGGGCCTTGCGCACTCGCACATCCTGGAACACTGGGCGGCGCAGGTTGTAGACAAAGCCTTGCATACCGGTGGGATTGCCGTTGGGGATCTGTTCCTTGATCAGCCGGCCTTCGGTCACGGCCGGGATGTTGTAGGCATTGGCCCAGTTCTTGGCGGTCATTTCCAGCCAGAAGTCGAACTGCCCGGCTTTCAGGGCCTCCACCGCGACGGTGTTGTCGCGGTAGTAGTCGGTGCTCAGCACATCGAAATTGTAGAAGCCCCGGTTGACCGGCAGGTCCTTGCCCCAGTAGTCCTTCACCCGCTCATAGCGGATCGAACGGCCGGCCTTCACTTCGGCGACCCGATAAGGGCCACTGCCCAGGGGAATTTCCAGGTTGCCCTTGTTGAAGTCGCGTTCGGCCCACCAATGCTTGGGCAATACCGGCAATTGCCCGAGGATCAGCGGCAGTTCGCGATTATTGGTGTGCTTGAACTTGAACAGCACCTTGAGCGGGTCTTCGGCGATCACTTCGGCCACGTCGTTGTAGTAGCCCCGGAACATCGGCGCGCCGTCTTTGGTCAGGGTCTGGAAGCTGAAGACCACGTCTTCGGCACGCACCGGGTGGCCGTCATTGAAGCGGGCCTCGGGGCGCAGGTAGAAGCGTACCCAGGCGTTGTCCGGGGCTTTCTCGATCTTCCCGGCGATCAGGCCGTACTCAGTGAAGGGTTCGTCCAGGCCTTGCTTGGCCAGGGTGTCGTAGATCAGGCCGATGTCATCGGCCGGCACGCCTTTGCTGATGAACGGGTTGAGGCTGTCGAAGCCGCCAAATCCGCCCTGGCGGAAGATCCCGCCCTTGGGGGCGTCGGGGTTGACGTAGTCGAAATGCTTGAAATCGGCCGGGTATTTCGGCGGTTCGTTGTACAGGGTCAAGGCGTGCTGCGGGGCGGCGCAGGCCAGCCCGGCGAACATCAGGCCACCGGCCTGCAGGAGCAGGGCGCGCAAAGGCTTCATTGATCTTTCTCCGAAGATTTCAGCCACCACGCGCTCAGGCCCAGGGTGTAGGGCGGCGTGGTGACGAAGGCGAACCGGTCATGGTAGGCCAGGCGATGGTAGTTGAGATACCAGTTGGGAATGCAATAGTGCTGCCACAGCAGCACCCGGTCGAGGGCCTTGCCGGCGGCGACCTGCTCGTCCCGGGTCCGGGCCGCCAGCAGTTTTTCCAGCAGATGGTCCACCACCGGGTTGGCGATCCCGGCATAGTTCTTACTGCCTTTGACCGAAGCCTGGCTGGAATGGAAATACTGCCATTGCTCCAGGCCGGGGCTGAGGGTCTGGCCCAGGGTCAGGAGGATCATGTCGAAGTCGAACTGGTCCAGGCGCTGCTTGTACTGGGCACGGTCCACTGTGCGCAGGCGAGCCTGGATGCCGATGCTGGCAAGGTTCCCCACGTAAGGCTGCAGGATGCGCTCCAGGTTCGGATTGACCAACAGGATTTCAAAGCGCAGGGGCTGGCTGTCGGCATTGAGCAGGCGTTGGCCGTTGAGTGTCCAGCCGGCTTCCTTGAGCAGCGCCAGGGCCCTGCGCAGGGTGTCCCGGGGGATGCCGCGACCGTCGGTCTGAGGCAGGCTGAACGGTTCGGTGAACAGCCGGGGGGGCAGTTGTTCGCGGTAGGGCTTGAGCAACAGCCATTCGTGCCCCACCGGAAGGCCGCTGGCGGAGAACTCGCTGTTGGGGTAGTAACTGAGGGTGCGCTTGTAGGCGCCGCTGAACAGCGTGCGGTTGGTCCACTCGAAATCGAACATCAACCCCAGTGCTTCACGCACCCTGGCGTCGGCAAAGGTGCCCCGTCGGGTATTCATGAACAGGCCCTGGGTCTGGGTCGGGATCCGGTGGGGAATCTGCGCCTTGATCACGTCGCCACGCTTGACCGCCGGGAAGTCATAGCCGTTGGCCCAGTTCTTGGCCTGGTGCTCGATGTAGATATCGAACTCGCCAGCCTTGAAGGCTTCGAAGGCCACGTCGCTGTCACGATAGAACTCCACTTCCATCCGGTCGTAGTTGTACTTGCCGCGATTGACCGGCAGGTCCTTGCCCCAATAGTCCTTCACCCGTTCGAACACCAGTTGGCGGCCCGGCTGCACCTGGGTGATGCGATAAGGCCCACTGCCCAGGGGTGGTTCGAAAGTGGTGGCCTTGAAGTCGCGGTCCTTCCAGTAATGCTGGGGCAGTACCGGCAGTTCTCCCAGGCGCAGGATCAACAGCGGGTTGCCCGCGCGCTTGAAGACAAAGCGGATTTTCAACGGGTTGAGAATATCCACCCGCAGCACTTCCTGCAGATTGGTGCGGTACAGCGGATGGCCTTCCTTGAGCAGCGTTCGGTAGGAAAACGCTACGTCGTAGGCGGTGATGGGCACCCCGTCGTGGAAACGTGCTTCGGGTCGCAGGTTGAAGACCACCCAGCTTCGGTCATCGCTGTACTCCACCGATTGAGCGATCAGGCCGTAGCTGGAGGTCGGCTCATCGCCGGAAGGCGCGTACTGGCCGGTGCCGACCATCAGGGGCTCGTTCAGCTCGTTGATGCCGTATTGCAGGAAATTCGGCGTGGACACCGGGCTGCTGCCCTTGAAGGTGTAGGGATTGAGCGTATCGAAGGTGCCAAACGCCATGACCCGCAAGGTGCCGCCCTTGGGGGCTTGCGGATTGACCCAGTCGAAGTGGGTGAATCTGGCCGGGTACTTGAGCGTGCCGAATTGCGCATAGCCATGGCTTTCGCTGATGGCCGCACCGGCAGGGGAGCTCAAGGCCAGGCTGATCAGGAACAGGAGGAGGGGACGTATCAAGTCTGAGATCCGATCCAGGCGGCTTGGGCTTTTATGGCCTGTACAGTAACAGCTTGTATCGGCAGGAAAAAGGCGGGGGCAGCGGGTGGGCCCAGTCTGCTACGCCATTGGCCGGCGAACGCCGAACCTGTGGCGAGGGGGATTTATCCCCGCTGGGGCGCGAGCCGCCCCCCGCGTCTTGTCTGAGACGCCGTCCATTGGGGCTGCTGCGCAGCCCAGCGGGGATAAATCCCCTCGCCACAGGGAGTCCCTCGGTCAGTGAGGGGAGTAGACCGTCAGCATCTGCCCAGGCTTGAGGGCCTTGCCCATTCGCGGATTCCAGCGCTTGAGGTGCTGCATTTCGACGTTGAACCGTTTGGCAACCACATACAGCGAATCACCCTGCTTGACCTTGTACTGGGTCTGCTTGGTCTTTTCCTTGCTGTTCTTGCCACTGTTGGCGGCCACCACGGTGTTGATGCGCTTGCCGGTGCCCTTCGTGGCCCTGGTGTCTTGCATCACCAGGGTCTGGCCGACCTTGAGCTTGTTGCCGCTGAGCTTGTTCCAGCGTTGCAGGTCCTTGGTCTGGACATTGTTGGCCTTGGCGATCTGGGCCAGGTTGTCGCCGCGCTTGACGCGGTAGGTGCGCCTGGCACCTTCCAATTCGCTGTCGTCGACGTTTTCGAAGACCGGCTTGAGCGAGCGCTGGCTGATCAGTTCTTCCGGACGCATGGTCGACAGGCTGGCGGTCAGCAGTTGTGCCTTGGAGGTAGGAACCAGCAGGTGCTGCGGACCGTCGATGGTGGTGCGCTGCTTGAAGGCCGGGTTGAGCTGGAACAGCTCGTCTTCGTCGATGTTCGCCACCGCCGCGACCTTGGACAGGTCCATGCGCTGGTTGATCTCGACGACCTGGAAATAAGGTTCGTTGGCGATCGGGTTGAGGTTCACGCCGTAGGCATCGGGAGACAGCACCACCTGCGACAGTGCCAGCAGCTTGGGCACGTAGGCCTGGGTTTCCGCCGGCAGCGGCAGGTTCCAGTAGTCGGTGGGCAGGCCGAGTTTTTCGTTGCGTTCGATGGCGCGGCTGACGGTACCTTCGCCGGCGTTGTAGGCGGCGAGGGCCAGCAGCCAGTCGCCGTTGAACATGTCGTGCAGGCGCGTCAGGTAGTCCATGGCGGCCGTGGTCGAGGCGGTGATGTCGCGACGCCCATCATAGAAGCGGGTCTGGCGCAGGTTGAAGTAGCGCCCGGTGGACGGGATGAACTGCCACAGCCCTACGGCGTTGGCCCGGGAATAGGCCATGGGGTTGTAGGCGCTTTCGATCACCGGCAGCAGGGCCAGCTCCAGCGGCATGTTGCGCTCTTCGAGACGTTCGACGATGTAGTGCATGTACAGGCTGCCGCGTTCGCCGGCGCCTTCGAGGAAGGACGGGTTGCTGGCGAACCACAGGCGCTGTTGCTCGATGCGCGGGTTCACGCCGGCGGTTTCCTGCAGCTGGAAGCCCTGGCGCATGCGCTCCCAGATATCCTGGGGAACCTGGGGGCTGGGCTTCTCGCTGAGCCAGACGGGTTTCTGCTTGGCCCGGGCGGCCATGTTCTTCGGCGCCTGGGCCGTATCGGCCTGGGGTAGCTGGCCCGAACTCTGGCAGCCCGCCAGGGTGGCGGACACGGCCACCGCGATGGCTTGAGCCAAGCGGGTCAATGTGTCGGACTGAACGGACTTACGTATGGATGACGACATTGGCTGGAAGTAAGTTCCGGGCAAAAATGTCGGCCGATTCTAGGAAGCGCACCCCAACAGGTCAACCGTTCAGAATTTTTGTATCAACATACGGGGGGCTTAGAACTTATCTTTCCAGGCCCTCAAGGCCGCAAAAACCTCGCTCGGCGTCCCGTTTCGCTGGCCGTTCCGTTCGTCTGCTTTTTGTTTAACGGATGTTTCAGTCGTGCGAAGGAATGGATTGGTGAGTTTTTCCAGGGCCAGGGTCGAGGGCAGGGTGATCACGCCATCGTGGCGCTGGCGGGTGACTTTTTCCAGACGGGCGGCAATGTCCGGGTTGTCGGGCTCCACCGCGGCGGCGAACTTCAGGTTGCTCAAGGTGTATTCATGGGTGCAATAGACCAGCGTATCCTCAGGCAAGGCGGCGAGCCGGCCGAGGGAGCGATGCATCTGCTGCGGCGTGCCCTCGAACAGGCGCCCGCAACCGGCGGCGAACAAGGTGTCGCCACAGAACAGCAGGCCACGGTGGTAGTAGGCGATATGGCCCAGGGTATGGCCAGGCACGGCGTAGACATCGAAGTCCAGGTCGAGCACGCTGATGCGGTCGTTGTCTTCGAGGGGCACGTCCCGCGCCGGGATGTTTTCGCTGGCCGGGCCATAGACCCTGGCGCCGGTGGCGCTTTTCAGCGCCTGGACGCCGCCGACATGGTCATGGTGATGGTGGGTGACCATGATCTCGCTCAGGACCCAGCCCGGATGTGCTTCGAGCCAGGCCTGCACCGGCGTGGCGTCACCCGGGTCTACCACCGCGCAGCGGCGGCTGGCGTGATCCTGTAACAACCAGATGTAGTTATCGGTGAACGCGGGCAGGGCACTGATCTGTATCATCGCGGAATTCGCCAAGCGGAAAACAAAGGCGCATCTTAGAACTTCCTGGCGCGTTGGAGAATGCAAATGACCGATGAAGCGTTCGCTCAGGCTGATCCTGAATGGCTGGCGCTGATCAGCGCGGCCCGTGAATGGCTGTCCGGCCCTGTCGGGCAATTCCTGTTGGAAGAAGAACGGCGCATGCTCGAAGACGAGCTAGGGCGTTTCTTCGGCGGCTACCTGGTGCATTACGGTCCGTCGGCGCAGACGCCGCCGTCGGCGCCGCAGGTCCAGCGCAACGTGCGCCTGGGAGCGCCCTTGCCGGGGGTCGAGATCGTCTGCGAGGAACAGGCGTGGCCGTTGAGCGAGCACGCCGCCGACGTGGTGGTGATGCAGCACGGCCTGGATTTCTGCCTGTCGCCCCACGGCCTGCTGCGTGAAGCCGCCAGCAGCGTGCGGCCCGGCGGGCACCTGGTGATCATCGGCATCAACCCCTGGAGCACTTGGGGCTTGCGGCATGTGTTCGCCCACGACGCCTTGCGCCAGGCCCGTTGCATCTCGGCGTCGAGGGTGGGCGACTGGCTCAACCTGCTGGGTTTCGCGCTGGAGAAACGCCGCTTCGGGTGCTATCGTCCGCCGCTTGCGTCACCCAAGTGGCAGGCTCGCCTGGCTGGCTGGGAGCGCAGGGCCGGTGACTGGCAACTGTCCGGTGGCGGCTTCTATCTACTGGTGGCGCGCAAGATCGCGGTCGGGCTGCGCCCGGTGCGCCAGGTGCGTCGCGAGCCGATGGGCAAGCTGATTCCCTTGCCGATGGCCAAGGTCAATCGCCGCCACATCGAGCCCTGACCCTTTTCTGATACCGTCGGGCCGGCTTCCGGCCTGGGGCGCTGCCGGTCCCGGCCGGCAGGCCTTTGCATTTTTCTGGATAGATTGGCATGAGCGATAGCGTAGAACTCTTCACTGACGGCGCCTGCAAGGGCAATCCCGGCCCGGGCGGCTGGGGCGCGTTGCTGGTGTTCAAGGGCGTGGAAAAAGAGCTCTGGGGCGGCGAAGCCAACACCACCAACAATCGCATGGAGCTGATGGGCGCCATTCGTGGCCTGGAGGAACTCAAGCGGCCCTGCGACGTATTGTTGGTGACCGACTCGCAATACGTGATGAAAGGCATCAACGAGTGGATGGCGAACTGGAAGAAGCGCGGCTGGAAGACCGCTGCGAAGGAGCCGGTCAAGAACGCCGACCTGTGGAAACTGCTGGACGAACAGGTCAACCGCCACAACGTCACCTGGAAGTGGGTGCGCGGCCACATCGGCCACCACGGTAACGAACGGGCCGACCAGTTGGCCAATCGCGGGGTGGACGAGGTGCGTGGCTACAAGCAGGCCTGATGCAACCCTGCCCACAAAAGCTGCGGCCAGCAACTCCCTCGGAGCGTGTTAACATCCGCGCTTTTGCAAGACTGCCCGTTGAGAGCTGAACACTGATGGCCAACAGATCTGTTGTACTGGATACCGAAACCACCGGCATGCCGGTGACCGATGGTCACCGGATTATCGAAATCGGTTGTGTCGAGTTGATCGGCCGGCGCCTGACCGGTCGTCATTTTCACGTCTATCTGCAACCGGACCGGGAAAGTGACGAGGGGGCCATCGGCGTCCACGGCATCACCAACGAATTCCTGGTGGGCAAGCCGCGTTTCGCCGAAGTGGCCGACGAGTTCTTCGAGTTCATCCAGGGCGCACAGCTGATCATCCACAACGCAGCGTTCGACGTTGGCTTCATCAACAACGAATTCGCCTTGATGGGCCAGCACGACCGGGCCGACATCAGCCAGCACTGCACCATCCTCGACACCCTGGTCATGGCCCGAGAACGGCACCCGGGGCAGCGCAACAGCCTCGATGCCTTGTGCAAGCGCTATGGCGTCGACAACTCCGGGCGTGAACTGCACGGCGCATTGCTCGACTCCGAGATCCTGGCCGACGTCTACCTGACCATGACCGGCGGCCAGACCAGCCTGTCCCTGGCCGGCAACGCCTCGGACGGCAACGGTACCGGCGAAGGCTCGGGCAACAAGGCTTCGGAAATCCGCCGCTTGCCCGCCGATCGCACGCCAAGCCGGATCATCCGCGCCAGCGAAAGCGACCTGGCCGAACATGCCGCGCGTCTGGAAGCCATCGCCAAATCCGCTGGCGCTCCGGCACTGTGGACGCAACTGGTGGAATCACAAGCCTCGGCAAACTGATCGTTCGACCCATGGGCGCGAGCTCGTTCGCGACAGCAGTGCCCGGGCATCGCACCGGTGCCCGGGGTGTCACCCTCGGCGAGCCGGTTCGCTGCCACAGGATCGGGCATCATTCATTCGCCACAATCGCAACGACCTTCTAACCTGAGGTGACGAGCAGGCCATGGATACCCGCTTGATGTATGAAGATTCCAAAGGCAAGGGCAATGGATGGCAATGGGCCGTTGATTGTCTCAAGGAATGAGGGCTTCCCCAGTATGCAACCGGTGATGAATCCGAAACACCCCGGCTTGTCAGTGCGGGTCGTCGATGACGGCTTCGCGACCTATATCTGGGGCAGCGATTTCAGCTTCGAAGTCAGTGCCTACGGGGCGGCGCAGATCGGCTGTCCCGTGAGCCAGTGGCCTGTGACCCCCATCGTTCCCTACCGCAAGTGCTATGGCATCGACCCCGAAGAGTTCAGCGGCTTCCACGATGCCCCAGACAGCGAAATCTTCATGGCGTACCTGGACGACCAGCCGGTGGGGCACCTGGTGATCAGCACCAACTGGAACGGCTTTGCCCATATCGACGAACTGGCGGTGCATGCCCCGGCCCGTCGCCATGGCGTGGCCAAGGCCTTGCTCGATGTCGCCCAGTTCTGGAGCCGCAAGAAAAAACTGCCAGGCATCATGCTGGAAACCCAGAACAACAACCTCGGCGCCTGCCGGCTCTATGAGCGTTGCGGCTATGTGCTGGGCGGCATCGACCAACTGCGTTATCGCGGCATCGACCGGCATACCGCCGAAGTGGCGTTGTTCTGGTACCGGTTGTTCGATGATCCGGTGGGCATGTCGGTCAATGGCTCAGCAACGCCTCGGCTTGTTCCCTGACCAGCTCCAGCAGTGACAGGAGGGTGGGCGAGGGGGCCGTGCCGTTCAGGTGCAGCGCGTAGAGGCAGATGGGCACCGCCGGCGACACAGGGCACACATCCAGCCCGCTGCCCTTGGCACCTGAGGCCGTAAACGGGTCGACGATGGCAAGGCCTTCGCCGGCCTCGACCATGGCGCGCATCATCTGGTGGGTCTGCACGCGGATCTGGACCAGCGGCGCCGGACGCAGCCCTCCCAGTTTATTCTCGAATGCCGGGCTCAGCGGGTCGTGCCCATCCAGTCCCACCAGCGGCTGGCCCGCCAGATCCTGGAGCGAAACGTACTTTTGCCGGGGTTGCAGCCAGCCGTGGGGGGCCAGTAATTGCAGTTTGCCCTGGGCGATCATCTGGCAATGGATATCGGGGTGCTCGGGATCGTGCAGGCTCAGGCCCAGATCGCTGTCGCGCAGCAGCAGGCTACGGACGATCTCGCGGGTGGGCTGGCTGAGCAGGGTGCAGGGGGCGTCCGGGTAACGGCGACGCAGGGCTGCCAGGCTTCGGGGCAATAGCTGTTGGGCCAGTGGCGGCGTGCAGATGATCCGCAGCGCGGGGGCCTGGTGATGCTTGAGGCTACTGGCCAGGCGCTGCACCGGGTCGAGAGCGTCATACACGCCCGTGATGCCTTCGCGCAGCGCCAATGCTTCCCGGGTGGCTTGCAGGCGACCGCGCACGCTGGCGAACAGCATGAAACCCAACTGGGCCTCGGCGTCGCGCAGGATCGCTTCGACGTCAGCCGCCGGCAGCTGCAGCCATTCGGCCGCCGTGCCGAGGTGGCCGGTCTGCAACAGCGCCTGGATCACTTCGATGTGGCGTAAACGCATGCAGCAAGTCCATGTTGGGCGGGAAAGCCATTGAGTGGCTGAATCCTAACCCAAGTCCAGGTACGACTTCTGCTCAACTTACGAGGCGATGGAGGTTTCGGGTTCGCGTGTCAGTTCGATCCCTGACTGCACCAGTACAAACCGGTCATTGTCCACTTTGTTGACCCGGTCCCCGATGGCCAACTTGTAAGTAGTGACAGGCTCCTTGCCATTACCTTCCGGCGACGGGGTCGACTCCTGGAATTCATACACCGAATAGACGCGACCTTCGGCGTCCCGCGCATGAAAATGTCCGACTTGTACTGCTGCCATTGCTTAGAACCTCTGGAAATAGATGACTCGATTTGCGGTTCTGTAGACCTTGCCCACGCGCGGTAAGTTTTCCTACAAGGAAAAAATAGTCCAGGCCGCCGGTTTTCGTCGCTCCACTGGTCCAATTGTCAGCCCGATCATCTATAACTACAGGCTCCCTTGATCCGAAATCGAGAAGCTCCCTTATGAGTAATGTGTATAGCGTGGCCGTTCTGGTAGGAAGCCTGCGCAAGGCGTCGATCAACCGCAAAGTGGCGTTGGCCCTGGCGGATCTGGCGCCGGCCAACCTGAAATTGCAGATCGTCGAGATCGGCGAGCTGGCGCTCTATAACGAAGACCTGGACGTAACGCCGCCCGAGGCTTACCGCACTTTCCGCCAGCAGGTGGGCGCGGCCGACGCCTTGCTGTTCGTCACCCCGGAATACAACCGCTCGGTGCCGGCACCGCTGAAGAACGCCATCGACGTCGGCTCCCGCCCCTACGGCCAGAGCTGCCTGAGCGGCAAGCCGGGTGCGGTCATCAGCGCATCGCCGGGGGCCATCGGAGGCTTTGGCGCCAACCACCACCTGCGCCAGTCACTGGTGTTCCTCGACGTGCCGTGCATGCAGCAGCCGGAAGCCTACCTGAGCGGCGCCGGCACGGCGTTCGACGAGGCGGGCAACCTGTCGGAGTCTGTAAGGCCGTTCCTGCAGAAGTTCATCGATGCCTATGGCAAGTGGGTGGAGCAGCATAAAAAGCGCTGATCCCGCCCTACGCATCCCTTTGCTCTGGGAGCGGGGTAGCACTCCCTGTTCAGTGAGCTACCCCGCTCGACACCCCTGATCGCTTCCCGAACTGTCAACTTTGACAGTAGCCAGCCCTCATGCATCGGCGCTCTCATATCTACACGCCCTGACGCGTCACTTATGAGGACCCCGATCATGCCCCCTTCATCGACACCCGCCGACCAGACCGTCCTTCTGGAGAAACCCGACCTGCCGCGCGCCACTCGCCCTGTGGTGGGGGGCGATTTCGGGGTGCCCAAGCATATCTATGACCAGGAGCCCGCGGGCTGCAAGGTTGTGGTGTTGCCTTATACAAATCAGACAGGCGGGGAGAACGTCTCGATCAACCTCAATGGCGAGACGAACATCGACAACCGGGACACGCTGGGCACCGACGACACGGTGGAGTTGTACATTCGCCATGGAAAACTATTGGCCAACGCAGTCAATCGACTGACCTACACCATAAGGCGTCTCAGCGGTGTCGTTGAAACCTCCGATCCTCCTGCAGAGATCCTCTACAACGAGTTCCGGCCAGGCCTTTTCGATCGCACGCCTGGCGATGGCGCGCATTCCGAGCTGGAGTTGATCCTGCCGGATGAAATCAAGAACGGGGTAGGGCCGGGGTTCACCCGGGCGACGGTGTGCGTGAGTTATCCCTATTGCCGGGCACATGACCGTATCTGGCTCAACTGCAACGGCAAGCCCAAATACCATACGGTGCCTGATACCGAGGCCCCATCGCCGCCGGACCCCGGCTCGCCGACACCCACCACGATCTGCTTCGATGTCACCAGCGCCGACCTGGGCGATGACCATGCCCAGTTCATGTTCTCCTTCACGGTCACCGACCAGTTGGGCAATTCGCCGGATCTCAACTCGCCCTGGTCCGCTGTGCAGACGGTTGACGTAGACCAGGCCGGTCTTCGACTGCCGGTACCGATCCCGCGGGAAATCGCCAGCGACACGGCTGACGACCCCGGGATCATCGATCTCGAAAAACTGGGTACGAACCCGCTGCTGTTGATCGTTTTGACCAGCGACCCTCGTTTTCTGCCGGGAGATACGATCGAGGCGACCTACGTTGCGAAAGTGGTGGGCCAGCCGGAGGTCACCCACAGCGAGACGGGAACGGTCGAGACCGATGGTTTTGGGCAGAAACAGGCCTGTGTGCTGGAGATTCCCAACGACAAGGTTATTTCGGGCAGCACGGTGCAGGCGTCTTACAAACTGTTCAGGGGCACGACGCTGGTCGGTACCTCAAAAACGGCCCATGCGACCGTGATCGGAGCGGCGCAGAACCTGTTGCCTCCTTCGGTGAAAGAGGCCAATGGCCCCATCCTGAACCCGGTCCAGGCCAAGGACGCGCTCCACATCGTTGTGCCGGCCAACGCCGCGCTGCTGCCCGACGACAAACTGAAAGTCACTTGGACCGGCGCAGCGGGCACGCCGGCAGGTGGTTCACACACCTCGGGGGAATGGCCGATCAGGGATGGTTGGGAAGTACCGATTCCCAACAGCGTGGTGGCGTTCAACCTGGGCAAGTCGGTGACGGTGACTTACACGGTGATCCAGAACGGCGTGGAGTCGCCTCCGTCGGATCCGTTTGTGCTGAATGTGCAGGCGCTCAGCCAAGACGATCTGCTGGTCGCCAGACCAAGGATCCTGCAAGCCGCCAACAATGGCGAAGGGGCGGAACTGGATGTAGCAACCTTGACAGGCAACGCCACCGTGCGTATCGACGCCTGGCCCCTTATTGCCCAAGGGCAGTACGTGTGGTTACGCCTGAAGGGCAAAAACAACGATGGCACGGATTATGAGCGCGTGCTTTGGAGCAGCGCCCTGGGCAGCCGAGTTTCGGCAAGCTGGGTCTCAAGTGGCTTCGCGACCAACACCGTGCCACTCACTGAACTGCGAGGGCTGCGTAACGGCAGTGCGCTCACGGTGGAGTTCAAGGTCACTTTGAATCAGAGCATTGAGGAAAGCCAAGCCGATACTTTTCCGTTGCGTACTTATACCGTCAAGGCCATGGAATGGCTTACACCGACCCTCACCGATATCCGTGACTCTAAAGGTTCTGTCGTCGGCGGTAGTACCGTGGAGACCAGCGTCACCGTCACGGGTACCGGACACAGTGGTGAACGGATCCAGTTGATGGACGGTACGGTAAATATCGGCAATCCCGTTCCCATTTCTGCTGGTGGGACAACGTGGAGTACCCCACTCACGGGCCTGACCGTCAAGGCTTACAGTCTGAAGGCCAGAGGCTTATATGGCAGCGAACCTGAGTCAGCTGCGTCGACCTTTACCGTCATTACCCTGAGCGAGGCGCATAAGCCTTACATCCAACAAGCCGAGAACAATGGAACTGGTGCAACCCTCGACCTTGCGGCATTCGGCGGCGATGCCACCGTCAAGGCAAATCCATGGCCGGGTATCGCGGTCGGGCAGAAAGTCTGGCTGCGCTGTCTGGGCAAAAAAGCCAATGGCGAGGATCACCACATCCCTCTGTATGCGGCATCGGCAGTTACCACTTTAGAAGTAAGGGACGGACTCTCGAAAAGCCTCGCGCGCGCTCAGCTGGAATTATTGGGGAACAATACCGAGTTAACCGTGGAGCTCAAGGTGACATTCAATGGCTCCAGCGTGGAGGAGGGCGCGACTGTTTTTCCTGTACGTATCTATAACGTAATAGTCAGAGCGCCGGTCAGCATTGACGTCGGGATCAGCCCAACCCGGCACGCGCTAAGTCCTGATGGCGCCTATCTCTATGTATGTGTTTTTGACGCAAGAAAAATCGTTGTGGTGAACACCGTGACGCATGCAGTAATAAGAACAGTCGACTCCCCAGAACCAACGCGTGGTCCGGCCGATATCAGCATTTCCCCGGACGGTAGATGTGCCTACGTCCTTCTATCCACATACCTTATAGGGGGGCCGCACTCCATTCGCGTCCTTGACCTGACGACCCATTCATTCACTGGCGCAGGGACTATCCCATACAACACGACCAACGCTATAGCGCTGACAAAAAATGGCGCGCAACTTTATGCCATGAGCTACGGCTTCATATCTGTATATAATCTGATGGATTTTTCAATAATTGGAGAAATTCTTCTTAACGGTCGGCCCGACGATAATTTTATAACATTTAGTCCAAGTGGCGCTCGCGGCTACTCTATCGTTGCCCTGGGTCACGGGCCAAGTACGGTCGAAGTTATCGATACAGCGACCCACTCCAAATCAGGCAGCATTAATATTCCAAATGAATATGCCACTTCCCTCACTATTAGCCCTGACGGTAGCCGGGCATATATAGGACATCAACCCCGCACGGGTGGTAGCGAGGGTTGGTCTGTATCTGTTCTGGACATGGCGACAGAACGCATTATTACCACAATAAGTATGCCTTTGACCGCAGTTCCGGACACTACGCTCAAGATTGTAGCCAGTGTGGATGGCACGCGTGTCTATTTGTATGGGGACAAATATCGCCAAATAGGAGTCATCAGCACAGCCACGTTAACGCCAATGCCGAGCATCCCAATACCTGACGACCTCACAGGAAAGGGGGTGTATCACATCACCCATAGCTCAACAGGCCCTTATCTCTATGCGTCCATGGCAGCTGGAGATCAGGTGTACATCGTCCCAATAAACTCTTAGCTTGCGTTTGAGTCGTTCGCTCTGGATTCCTGTCGCCTATAATATTGGCGAGAAAAGGGGACGCATTTATTATCCATTTGGCGAGCGGTATCGAAGTGGATAGCGGCGAGCCCCTGATAGAAGTCTGAGAATTGCCAGTTGGAAGGAATCCCGAGGATGTGCCTACTGTAAACTCTGACAGTGGGCACATCCCCCGTTCAGGCATTGAATAAACCCAGACCTCATCCGACTGGGACCCGCCATGGACACTGCCGACAACCCCCCTGGATTACGAGGCGCTGGTCATTCCCGATGGCGGCCCGGCGCATCTGCCGGCTCCGGTGGGCAGCGTCTGCATCAACATTGCCGCCGCCAAGCTCGTCTTTTCCCCATCGGAAAAAGGGGACACATTTATTTAGGGCAAAAATACACCCTCTGAAAGCTAGGAAACTCGCTTTCACAGGCCCGAGCTTACCGAAATTGTGCCCCACGTCATCCTTCATCCTCCGGCTACGCCGCCTTGCGCCATTGCCTACAACTGCGCCAGAATCTGCCGGCTTGTGCGCCTGAGGGGCGGGTTCTATCGTTTGCGGGTTGCTGACGAATCAGCGACCGGGTTTGGTAGCCCGTCTTCCACATGGCGTATAGCATTACCTCGTGCATGCCTTTTGGCTTCTCTGATGGTGGCCATGCGCAGGGCGTCTTCGGGCGCGCCTGTAGTGGTCTAATGAAACCGACCCACCCCCAGGCCAACTCTTCACCGTGGTAAACGGCATCGACACCGAATGCCTGCTCGCCAACCTCAGCGAAACCCTGGCTTCGGCCGATGCCATGATCAGCGACCTGGCCTTCGAACTGGAAGGTTCGCGTCGGCATGTGGCGTTGGGCATCCAGCAGTTGATCGAGCTGGGTGGGTTGCTGGCGAACCGGGCGTTGGATAACGGCGACCTGCGTTAATCGGTCCATCTTATCCGTGGCGAGGAAACCCGCCCCCTCGCCACGAAGGTCATCCCTCCACCTGTCAATCCTGACAGTAGACGCTCCCACCCCGGCGCGTCTTAATGATCGCTCCTTCCCTTCGCCTCTACTGTTTTATTGGCAGCCCCTCAAAGATCGAGGTGTTTCCCATGGAAAAGCGATTCCCCCGGCGTTATTCGCCCAGCAGCACGCCTTCGGCCGACACACTCGACCCGCCCTGGTTTCCAGGCTGGACGCTTTTGGTGCAGGACTACGATGCCGGTATTCCGGCCAGGCTGGTGGAAGGGGGGCTGCTCTGTATCGTCGAACCCTGGACCAACATGGAGGTCGGTGACGACTTCAAACTCTACTGGAGCGATGGCTCCGCCCCTGTCTGGAGCACCGTCGTCGACCAGAACCAGAAAAACCAACGACTGGCTTTCCGGATCGATGAAGGGCATATCGTCGAGGGCGACGCTTTTCCGGTGTTCTACAGTGTGCTGCGGTCAAGCTCGACGCAACCGGTCGTGTCGCAGCCGCAGTGGAAGTTGCTGGTCAAGCTCGACCCACCCGGTGGCTTCGATCCGGACCAAGGCACCCCAGGCCATTCGGGCCTGAAGTATTCGATTCCCCAGGACATTCTCGACAACGGGGTTGGCCCCGACGAGGCCGCAGTCGGTGTGCCGATCACCATCAAGCCTTACAAGAACATGCGTCGCAGAGACGAGATCAACGTGGCCTGGGGCACCGAGAATGTCTATCACACGGTGGCCGAGGATGAGGAAAACCAAGAGATCACTATCACCATCCCCCTGGAGGTCATCGAGCGAGCCGAGGACAGCGATGCCCTGGCCGTGGCCTATCAGGTGGTGGATGAGTGCGGCAATTACCCGGGGGGGTATTGGCGCTGGTCCGCGGTGACCCATGTGCTGGTTGATGTGAACAACAACCGCCTCGATCCGCCGCTGGTGCTGGTCGATGGCTTTCCGGTGGAGGAGATCGACCTCGCCGAACTGGCCGGCAATCCGGTCACCGTGCGTGTCACCGCCAACCGCTACGAACACGCCGTGGGTGATCTTTTGCGCCTGACCTGGCGTGGCACGGCTGCTGATAGCTCCCCGGTGATCGTCGGCCCGCTGGAGCACACGGTTCAAACCATTCCCTACTACTACGACTTCACCATCCCCCATGATGATGTCGCGGCGATCGCCAGGGGGCGGGCCTCGGTAAGTTACGTAAGGATCCGCAGTGGCGAGAAGGATCTCCCATCGAAAAGCACCTCCGTGACCGTGATCGGCGATGCCCGTCAATACCTGGCCCCGGAGATCGTGGAAGCGGTGGGCGGAACGCTGGATCCGGACCTCAGCTTCTACACCCTGTCCGTTCCTTACTACCCAGGCCGAACCGCCGGCGACGAGATCATTATCATCTGTGACGGTCGCACCTCCACCACGCTGCCGACCTACCATGAAGTGACCGCCATCGTCGGTGGAGAGCCGGTCGGTGCGCCGGTGCTGGCGAACCTCGCCAAAGAGCAGGTCAAGCGGCTCGATGGCGGCTCGCTCACCGTGTACTACAGCGTGAACGGCCAACCCGAATCGGAGCATCTGGTGTTGAGCGTAGGGGTCGCCGCGCCGTCGCTGCCTATCCCGACGGTGGTGGAAGCGCCCAACGACGTGTTGAACCCGGACGACGTCAATCCGCTGATTGGCGTGAACGTTCACGCGACCCATACCGCGACGATTCCCGAAGATGTCGTCGTGCTGCGCTGGCGCGGTTCGTCGAGCAATGCCCCGGACCAGTCCAGAACCTTGACTGGCAACACAGCGGGCAAGCTGGTGCCGTTTACCGTGCCGTTCCGGTACGTGACCGAAAACCTCAATGGCACGGTAGACGTGAGCTACTCCATCACCCGTGGCACGAGCTTGCTGGGCAATTCCATTGTCAGGCACCTGACGGTGGGTTCGGTCCTGGACCTGAAGGCACCTTCGGTGGAAGAAGCCAACGGCGCCATCCTGAACCCGGTCAATGCCAAGGACAAGCTGACCGTCGTGGTGCCAGCCAATGCCGCGCTGCTGCCCGAGGACAAACTGAAAGTCACCTGGACCGGCGCACCGGGCACGCCGGCCGGGGGGTCGTACACCTCGGAGGAATGGCCGGTCAGGGATGGCTGGGACGTTCCGATGACCAACAGCGTGGTGGCGTTCAACCTGGGCAAGTCGGTGACGGTGACCTACACGGTGATCCAGAACGGCGTGGAGTCGCCGCCGTCGGATGCGTTTGTGCTGAATGTGCAGGCGATGCCTGTGGCGAGCCTGACGATACCGTTGATTCCGGAGGCGGCGCAGGGAGGGCTGGGGACTGAATTGGATTTGAGTAAGTTTACCGGGAATGCACGCGTCACTGTCGCGCCATGGCCGTTGATTGCGGCAGGTCAGCGGGTCTGGATGAGTTGCGAGGGGATTGCCAAGGATGGTTCGCATTACACGATTGCGTTGTATACCGACTCAGAGGTCAGCTCGGGCCAAGTGACTGCTGGGCTTTCCACATCGCTATCACGGAGTGAGTTGGAGAAGCTGCGCGATGGTTCTGAGCTCAAGGTAGTGCTTGAGGTCACTTTCGATCGCACTTCGAACCAAGCTAATGCGGTTAGTTTTCCGCTGCGAACCTACCGCCTGCTTATCAGCCCTCCTCTTACTGTGGATCCCTCACTGATGATATTGGATGGTTTATCAGTGCGAGCCAACGTCAACTGGACCCGAAAGCCGAATCCATCCGACTCGCCAGGAAATACTCAACAACGAACGGCCTCCAACGGCGTTCCCCCTTATCTCTACCGGTCAATGAATACGAGAGTTGCATCGGTCACCCAACAAGGCATTGTGACGGGCGAGGGGAATGGAGAAACTGTGATTGAGGTCACCGATCAGGACGGGGCGACGGTACGGTTCAGCGTGCGCGTTTCAAATGTGGTGGAGTTACTGCTGAATGATTCGCTCATGTCAGCCATTAGCGCCGATGTGTGGCGCGAATCACAAAGAGGCATCGAATTTACCTCAGCTCATCTCACCGACCTGAGAAGGCGATATACCGATGAGGACACATGGCTTCCCTTTGTAGAGGACAGTATCTTGAGCAGAACCCGGTGGACGTGTACTCCCAGACCCTTACCACCCGTAGCCTGGGCAAGTTTCCTCGTCGATCTAGGTACCCCGATACAAATAAAGAGCAGAACAGATTCCGTGCCTACTCTTTGGCGGGCGGCTTGGTGTGTGCGCCCTTTAAGTGTATAGACGTAATGCTGCTCAGGTTCCCAAAAAGTCATTGAGGTAAAGAGGACGATGTAAAAGGGGCGCAAATATTTATCAGCAAGACATTGTTGATTACCCGGACCCTGTATAACAGCGGCCTGCGCCCCCTTCGTCACGAGTGCGGTGATCTATCTTCCTGTACAGGCCCGAGCTTACCGAACCTGCGCCCCACGCCATCCTTCAGCCTTCGACTCCACCGCCTTGCGCCATTGCCTACAACTGCGCCAGAATTCGCCGGCTTGTGCGCCTGTGGGCCGGGCTTTATCGTTTCCAGGTCGCTGAGACTCAGCGATCGGGTTTGGTAGCCCGGTTAGACTTTGGCGCATAGCCCCCTCTGATATAGGCTTTTTCCGCCTGTATTGTTATGGCGGTCATGCGCAGGGCGCCTTCGGGCGCGCCGGTTCTCCAAGTCACCGGTCTACCAACCCGCGTATGGCCGCCACCCTCGTTTGGTAGCGAGAGTGATGGCTTCAATATTTCGATTTGGAGCTTCACCATGTTCAAACCAACCCCCAATCCGCCAGACACCGATCCCGACCCAACCGCCTTCGACAAAGCCGCCAAACGCGCCCTCGATTTCTACCTCAAGCCCGACCCTGAAACCGACCCACCCCCAGGCCAACTCTTCACCGTGGTGAACGGCATCGACACCGAATGCCTGCTCGCCAACCTCAGCGAAACCCTGGCCTCGGCCGATGCCATGATCAGCGACCTGGCCTTCGAACTGGAAGGTTCGCGCCGGCATGTGGCGTTGGGCATCCAGCAGTTGATCGAGCTGGGTGGGTTGCTGGCGAATCGGGCCCTGGACAACGGCGATCCGCGCTGACCGGCCTTCGCCACAAGTGCGGTTCGATCCTTTAGTGTGCATTCCCTTGCTGGGGTGAGTTGTGTTTCTGTGGCGAGGGGATTCATCCCCGCTGGGCTGTGAAGCAGCCCCGAACCCGGCACCACGGTGTCTGCATCGTGGTGCCGGGCTTTACCAGATATTCGTCTTTCCATATATTCCCCCTTCGCTCATCCAGATTTCTTCTTGCCATGCCCGATTCCCATAATCCCGTCGATGTCTTCAAGGCATTGGCCGACGACACCCGCACTCGCATCGCGCTGTTGGTGGCCCGTGAAGGCGAGTTGTGTGTCTGTGAACTCACCGCCGCCCTGGACCAGAGCCAGCCGAAGATCTCTCGACACCTGGCGCAGTTGCGTCACGCCGGCCTGCTCAGCGACCGGCGGCAAGGGCAGTGGGTCTATTACCGGCTGCACCCGCAATTGCCATCCTGGGTGGGTACGCTGCTGGAACAGGCATTGGCGGCCAACGCCCAGTGGCTGGCGGCGGATGTGCAACGCTTGACCGCGATGGTCGACCGTCCCGTGCGCTGCTGCTGATCATTCCTCCATTTTTTTCTCAAGGCGATTGTGCATGCTCGTTGCGTCGTTGATTTTCCTGCTGACCATTACGCTGGTGATCTGGCAACCCAAGGGCCTGGGCGTCGGTTGGAGTGCCACCCTCGGTGCCGTTCTGGCCCTGTTGAGCGGGGTGGTGCAGGTCGGTGACATTGCCCTGGTGTGGCAGATCATCTGGAATGCCACCGGCACATTCGTCGCGCTGATCATCATCAGTCTGTTGCTGGACGAAGCGGGTTTCTTCGCTTGGGCGGCGCTGCACGTGGCCCGGTGGGGGCGGGGCAGTGGGCGCAAGCTGTTTGCCTTCATGGTGCTGCTGGGGGCACTGGTGTCGGCGTTGTTCGCCAATGACGGCGCGGCGCTGATCCTCACGCCGATCGTGATTTCCATGCTGCTGGCCTTGCGCTTTTCCCCGGCGGCGACCCTGGCCTTCGTGATGGGCGCGGGTTTCATTGCCGACACGGCGAGCCTGCCGCTGGTGGTGTCGAACCTGGTGAACATCGTGTCGGCGGACTTCTTCGGCATTGGCTTCAATCGCTACGCGTCGGTGATGGTGCCGGTGAACCTGGTGGCCGTGGCGGCCAGTCTGGCGATCCTGCTGTGGTTCTTCCGTCGCGATATTCCTCGCGACTACGATCCGCAGCAACTGGCGGATCCGGCCAGCGCCATCCACGACACGGCCACCTTCTACGCCGGCTGGGTGGTGCTGGCGATCCTGTTGCTGGGCTGCTTCGCCCTGGAGCCGCTGGGCATTCCCATCAGCGCGATCTCGGCCGTCTGCGCCGCGTTGCTGCTGGCCGTGGCGGCCCGGGGTCACAAGATTTCCACCCGCAAGGCCATGAAAGAAGCGCCCTGGCAGATCGTGATCTTTTCCCTGGGCATGTACCTGGTGGTCTATGGGCTGCGCAATGCCGGCCTGACCGATTACCTGGCTCGCTGGCTCGACGTTTTCGCCGGCTATGGGGTGTGGGGTGCGGCCATGGGCACCGGGTTGCTGACGGCCTTGCTCTCGTCGGTGATGAACAACCTGCCGACGGTACTGGTCGGCGCCTTGTCCATCGACGCCAGCCAGGCCAGCGGGGTGGTGAAGGAGGCGATGGTCTATGCCAACGTCATCGGCAGCGACCTGGGGCCGAAAATCACGCCGATCGGCAGCCTGGCCACTTTGCTCTGGTTGCATGTGCTGGCGCGCAAGGACATCCGCATCGGCTGGGGCTATTACTTCAAGGTCGGGATCGTGCTGACCGTGCCGGTGTTGCTGGTGACGTTGGCGGCGCTGGCGGTGCGGTTGTCCATTTAGACCGAGCTGGCTTTATCGCGAGCAAGCTCGCTCCCACACTGACCGCCGCGCCTGCCATTTCAAGGGAGAACAGAGACACCATGTGGGAGCGAGCTTGCTCGCGATGAGGTCCTGACAGGCAGCACAAGGCTCAGCCATTGCCCGGCACATCCGGCCAGCGATCCGCCACCAGGAACAGCCGTTCGGCTTCTTCCCACTCACCCTTGGCATTTTCCGTCAGGCGCACCATCAGTTGCGCCGGCGCCATGGGGTCCAGGGCCAGTCGCCAAGCTTCAAGCTGCCCGGTGGTCCAGGTCTGGTCCGCCGGGTAATGGGCCGGGGCCAGCCAGGCGGCCCGG
Source organism: Pseudomonas sp. NFACC43 (assembly GCF_900119645.1). Classification (NCBI taxonomy): domain Bacteria; kingdom Pseudomonadati; phylum Pseudomonadota; class Gammaproteobacteria; order Pseudomonadales; family Pseudomonadaceae; genus Pseudomonas; species Pseudomonas sp. NFACC43. The sequence continues at coordinate 66,645 of NZ_FPKK01000001.1, read as the reverse complement.
GGCAGGGGTTGCCAGCGGCCCGGTGGGCGCTGGGCGACGAACGCCGGCCAGTCGCGCTGATGCAACCAACTGCCGCGCAAATGCCTGGGGTGCGCTCCGGCGGGCGGTTCGGCGTGGCCGGGCCAGGGATAAAGCAGGTAGCCCCCCAGCCAGAGTTCGGAGCGGAACGACTCGATGCCCGCGGCGTCGATGCCCAGTGTCGCCAGGGCTTCGCGGCTTTCCGGGCGCGCCGAGATGGGTAACTGGTGTTCGCGCAGGTGGGCCAGTTTGCGGTCGAGCCGGTCATGGCTGCCCGGGCCCAGCCACCGAGCGGTGTCTTGCCCGTTGCCGTCCTGGGGGCCGAGGTAGAGCTTGATCGCCAGTTCCAGGTGATGGATGCCTTCGCCGTCGCGCAGCAGCAGGTCCAGCTCGCCCAGGGTATGGCCCTGGTGGCGGATCGGCAGGTTCGCGGCGACCAGCTCGATGCCCGGCGCGTGTTGCACGGCAAACTGCCACAGCCTTTCGTAGTACAGGCCCAGGCGCCGGGTCCGGCCCTGGGACAGGCAATGCAGCAGGGGATAGCTGTCGCGGTCCAGTTGCTGCAACCAGTGTTCCAGCCGGTGGGGCTGCTGCACCCAGTCGCTGCCCGACAGGGGATGGCGCTGGGGCCAGGGGGTGTCGATGAGCATCGGCGGGGCGAGTATCGCCCACGCCAGGTCCCGCACTTCGGGATGGCGCAAGCGGCGGGGCAGGTCCAGCAGTTCGGGAAACAGGATCATTTTGCGAGCATAGCCGCTATATGGCCAAGACTGTTCGTTTCGGGAAAACCCAGGGCCCATGGCGAGGGCAAGCCTCGAATGAACGGCCTTGCGCGATGGTGAAGGCTTAAAGAATTTTGTCTATGGGCCGCTTTCGCCCATAATCGGGTTTTTCGCCCGTCGCAGACCCTCGCAGGAGCCCCATGGAGCAATTTCGCAATATCGGCATCATCGGTCGCCTGGGCAGTTCGCAGGTGCTGGACACCGTCCGCCGCCTCAAGCGTTTCCTCCTGGAGCGGCACCTGCATGTGATTCTCGAAGATACCATCGCCGAAGTCCTGCCGGGCCATGGCCTGCAGACGTCGTCGCGCAAGATGCTGGGCGAAGTCTGCGACATGGTGATCGTGGTGGGCGGCGACGGCAGCCTGCTGGGGGCCGCGCGGGCCCTGGCGCGGCACAATATCCCGGTGCTGGGGATCAACCGGGGCAGCCTGGGGTTTCTCACCGACATCCGCCCGGACGAGCTGGAAACCAAGGTCGCCGAAGTACTGGACGGCCACTACCTGGTGGAAAACCGCTTCCTGCTGCAGGCCGAGGTGCGCCGTCACGCCGAGGCCATCGGCCAGGGCGACGCCCTCAACGACGTGGTGCTGCACCCGGGCAAATCCACGCGCATGATCGAGTTCGAACTGTACATCGACGGCCAGTTCGTCTGCAGCCAGAAGGCCGACGGCCTGATCGTCGCCACGCCCACGGGCTCCACGGCCTACGCGCTGTCCGCCGGTGGCCCGATCATGCATCCCAAGCTCGACGCTATTGTGATTGTGCCCATGTACCCCCATACCTTGTCTGGGCGACCCATCGTGGTCGATGGCAACAGTGAACTGAAAATCGTCGTGTCCAAGGATATGCAGATCTACCCACAAGTGTCCTGTGACGGTCAGAACCACTTCACCTGCGCGCCGGGTGACACCATCACCGTCAGCAAGAAAGCGCAGAAGCTGCGCCTGATCCATCCGCTGGATCACAATTACTACGAAGTCTGCCGGACCAAGCTCGGCTGGGGCAGCCGGCTGGGAGGAAGGGGCGACTGATGCTCGATCCTGCGCGAAGTTACGACCTGATCGGTGACGTGCACGGATGCGCCCTGACCCTGGAACACCTGCTTGACCGGCTCGGTTACCACAAGCAGGGCGGGGTCTGGCGGCATCCGTCGCGCATGGCCGTGTTCCTGGGCGACATCATCGACCGTGGCCCGCGGATCCGCGAGGCGCTGCACATCGTCCACGACATGGTGGAGGCCGGCCAGGCGCTGTGCATCATGGGCAACCACGAGTTCAATGCCCTGGGCTGGAGCACTCCGGCATTGCCCGGCAGTGGCCAGCGCTATGTTCGCGAACACACGCCGCGCCATGCCCGGCTGCTCAACGAGACCCTGACCCAGTTCGAACATCACCCCGGCGACTGGCACGATTTCCTGGCCTGGTTCTATGAGCTGCCGTTGTTTGTCGATGCCGGTCGTTTCCGGGTGGTGCATGCCTGTTGGGACGCCAGCCTGATCGAGCCGCTGCGGGGCCTGTTCCCGGACGGTTGCATCGACGAGCATTTCCTCCAGGCCTCGGCGCAGTCCGGCAGTTTCGCCTGCACGGTGTTCGACCGCCTGTTGCGGGGCACCGACATGCGCCTGCCCCATGGCATGACCCTGACCGGTGGCGATGGCCTGACCCGTTCGTTCTTTCGTACCAAGTTCTGGGAGGACGACCCGCAGACCTACGGCGATATCGTCTTCCAGCCCGACGCCTTGCCCGAACCGGTGGCGCGCAGGCCCCTGTCTCCCGATGAAAAGAACAACCTGCTGCGTTACGGCATCGATCAACCGCTGCTGTTCGTCGGCCATTACTGGCGCAGCGGCAAACCCGCGCCGATCCGCCCGAACCTGGCGTGCCTGGACTACAGCGCCGTGCTCTACGGCAAGCTGGCCGCCTATCGCCTGGACCAGGAAACCCGACTGGACCCGCACAAATTCGTCTGGGTCGATGTGGAACGACCGGAGGTGGTGAAGTGACCGCTGTCGCTGTGTTGCGTTTACCCCTGGCCCAGGACCTGAGCGGTTTCGTCAAGTTGCTGCAACGCATGCAGGTGCCTCACCGCGTCAGCGAAGAGGCGGGCGAGCAGGTGCTCTGGGTGCCGGACGAAATCAGCGAAGACGTGCGCTCCCTGTACGAACGCTTTCCGGCGGGCGACCCCGAGCACCAGCTGGCGCTGCCTGCCAGCGGCACCACCCCACGGCGGACGGGTTTCGTCGAGCAATTGACCCGCAGTCCGATCACGGCCCTGGTGTTGCTGCTGAGCCTGATCGTCGCGGCGGTGACCCTGCTGGGGGAAAATCTCGAGACGCTGCGCTGGCTGACCTTCCTGGAGTTTCGCGTCGTCGGCGACTACATCCATTTCACCCCCCTGGCCGACAGCCTGGCGGCGGGGCAGTGGTGGCGCCTGGTGACGCCGATGCTGATCCACTTCGGTTTCCTGCACATTGCCATGAATGGCATGTGGTACTGGGAACTGGGCCGCCGGATCGAAGCGCGCCAGGGCGGCATCAACCTGCTGGGGCTGACGCTGCTGTTCAGCCTCGTATCCAATTTCGCCCAGTATTTGTTCAGCGGGCCGACCCTGTTCGGTGGGTTGTCCGGGGTGCTGTACGGCTTGCTGGGGCATTGCTGGATCTATCAACTGCTGGCGCCAAACCCCACCTATCACTTGCCCCGTGGGGTGCTGGTGATGATGCTGGTGTGGCTGCTGCTGTGCCTGTCCGGGCTGGTTTCGCTGATCGGCTTCGGCGACATCGCCAACGCGGCCCACGTCGGCGGGCTGCTCGTCGGTTGCTTCACAGGGCTGTTGGGTGGGCTGTTCGCTCGCCGTAAAATGGCCCCCTGACCGGCGCCTGTGCCTCTTGAATATGCGCGATAGCGCGGAGAACCTATGTCTTCGTTCAACGAAATGATCAAAAACATCACCCCCGACATCTATCGCAGCCTGAAACTGGCGGTGGAGATCGGTAAATGGGCCGACGGCAACAAGCTCACCGCCGAACAGCGCGAGCTGTCGTTGCAGGCCATGATCGCCTGGGAAATCCAGAACCTGCCCGAGGAAGAGCGCACCGGCTACATGGGCCCGCAGGAGTGCCAGTCGAAGGCGCACGAAGTGCCGAACATCCTGTTCAAGTCGGATGCCATCCATTGATCGAGATTGGCCGCGGTGCAATCAGCAAGATGTCGGCGCGCCTGGACGGGCCGACCGTTCAATATGCCTTTCGCCTGGGCGATGTCGAGGTGCCGGTCAACCCGCTGATCGGCAGCACGGTGCGCCTGGAGTTTCTCGGTGCGATCCATTGCACCCACTGCGGGCGCAGGACCAAGACCAGCTTCAGCCAGGGCTACTGCTACCCCTGCATGACCAGGCTGGCGCAATGCGATATCTGCATCATGAGCCCCGAGCGCTGCCATTTCGAGGCAGGGACGTGCCGCGAGCCGGCATGGGGCGAACAGTTCTGCATGACCGATCATGTGGTGTACCTGGCGAACTCCTCGGGCGTGAAGGTCGGGATCACCCGGGCCACGCAACTGCCGACCCGCTGGCTCGACCAGGGCGCCAGCCAGGCGCTGCCGATCCTGCGGGTCGCCACCCGCCAGCAGTCGGGGTTCGTCGAAGACCTGTTCCGCAGCCAGGTGGCGGACAAGACCAACTGGCGCGCCTTGCTCAAGGGCGACGCGGTGGCGGTGGACCTGCCCCGGATCCGCGATTCGCTGTTCGAAAGCTGCGGCCAGGGGCTTCAGGGGCTGCAGGAACGTTTCGGCCTGCAAGCGATCCAGACCATAGCGGACGTCGAACCTGTGGAGATTCGCTATCCGGTGGAGCGATACCCGGCCAAGATCGTCAGTTTCAACCTGGACAAGGACCCGATTGCCGAAGGCACGTTGCTGGGAATCAAGGGCCAGTATCTGATTTTCGATACCGGCGTGATCAATATTCGTAAATACACGGCCTATCAGCTCGCCGTGCATCAGTAGAAGGATTCGACCCATGCGCACCGAACAACCGAAGATGATCTACCTCAAGGACTATCAGGCGCCCGAGTACCTGATCGACGAGACACACCTGACCTTCGAGTTGTTCGAGGACCACAGCCTGGTCCATGCGCAACTGGTCATGCGCCGCAACCCCGAGCGGGGCGCCGGCTTGCCGCCGCTGGTGCTGGACGGCCAACAGCTCGAACTGCTGTCGGTCAAGCTCGACGACAGCGACCTGGGCCCGGGCGACTATCACCTGGACGACAGCCACCTGACCCTGCAGCCCAAGGCCCAGGCGTTCACGGTGGACACCAGCGTGCGCATCCATCCGGAAACCAACACCGCCCTGGAAGGCCTGTACAAGTCCGGCAGCATGTTCTGCACCCAGTGCGAGGCCGAGGGTTTCCGCAAGATCACCTATTACCTCGACCGCCCCGACGTGATGAGCAAGTTCACCACCACCGTAGTGGCCGAGCAGCACAGCTATCCGGTGCTGTTGTCCAACGGCAACCCGATTGCCAGCGGTCCGGGGGAGGACGGCCGGCACTGGGCGACCTGGGAAGATCCGTTCAAGAAACCCGCCTACCTGTTCGCCCTGGTGGCCGGGGACCTGTGGTGCGTTGAAGACACCTTCACCACCATGACCGAGCGCACGGTGGCCTTGCGCATCTATGTCGAGCCGGAAAACATCGACAAATGCCAGCACGCCATGACCAGTCTGAAGAAATCCATGCGCTGGGACGAAGAGGTGTACGGGCGTGAATACGACCTGGACATCTTCATGATTGTCGCGGTCAACGACTTCAACATGGGCGCCATGGAGAACAAGGGCCTCAACATCTTCAACTCCAGCGCCGTGCTGGCCCGCGCCGAAACCGCCACCGACGCTGCGCACCAGCGGGTGGAAGCCATCGTGGCCCACGAATACTTCCACAACTGGTCGGGCAACCGCGTGACCTGCCGCGACTGGTTCCAGCTGTCGCTCAAGGAAGGTTTCACGGTGTTCCGCGATGCCGGGTTCTCCGCCGACATGAACTCGGCCACCGTCAAGCGTATCCAGGACGTGGCTTACCTGCGTACCCACCAGTTCGCCGAAGACGCCGGCCCCATGGCCCACCCGGTGCGCCCGGACAGCTTCATCGAGATTTCCAACTTCTACACCCTGACCGTGTATGAAAAGGGCTCGGAAGTGGTCGGCATGATCCACACCCTGCTGGGGCCGGAGGGCTTTCGCAAGGGCAGCGACCTGTACTTCGAACGCCACGACGGCCAGGCCGTGACCTGCGATGACTTCATCAAGGCCATGGAAGATGCCAACGGCGTCGACCTGACCCAGTTCAAGCGCTGGTACAGCCAGGCCGGTACCCCACGCCTGGCGGTGAGTGAGTCCTACGACGCCACGGCCAGGACCTACAGCCTGACCTTCAGCCAGAGCTGCCCACCCACCCCGGACAAGCAGGAAAAACGGCCATTCGTGATTCCCGTAGAGCTCGGCCTGCTGGACAGCAAGGGCGCCGAGATGCCTCTGCGCCTGGCCGGGGAAGCCGCCGCGAGCGGTACGTCCCGGGTGATCTCGGTGACCGAGGCCGAACAGACCTTCACCTTCGTCGACATCGCGGAAAAACCCCTGCCATCGCTGCTGCGGGGCTTCTCGGCGCCGGTGAAGCTGAGCTTCCCCTACGATCGCGACCAGTTGATGTTCCTGATGCAGCACGACAGCGACGGCTTCAATCGCTGGGATGCCGGCCAGCAACTGTCGGTGCAGGTATTGCAGGAGCTGATCGCCCAACACCAGAAGGGCGAGCGCCTGGCGCTGGACCCACGTCTGGTCAGTGCCCTGCGCACGGTGCTGTCGGACGAATCCCTGGATCAGGCCATGGTCGCGGAAATGCTCTCGCTGCCAAGCGAGGCCTATCTGACGGAAATCAGCGAAGTGGCCGACGTGGAAGCCATCCATGCCGCGCGCGAATTCGCCCGCCAGCAACTGGCCGAGAACCTGTTCGAAGCCCTGTGGCTGCGCTATGAGGCCAACCGCGACCTGTCGAAGCGCACGCCATACGTGGCCGAGGCCGAGCATTTCGCCCGCCGCGCGTTGCAGAACATCGCGCTGTCGTACCTGATGCTCACCGACAAGCCCGAAGTGCTCAGCGCCACCCTGGACCAGTTCGACACAGCGGACAACATGACCGAACGCCTCACGGCGCTGGCGGTGCTGGTCAACTCGCCGTACGAGACCGAGAAGGCCAAGGCCCTTGAAGTGTTCGCGGAAAACTTCAAGGGCAACCCGCTGGTGATGGACCAGTGGTTCAGCGTCCAGGCCGGCAGCCCCTTGCCGGGCGGCCTGGCGCGGGTCAAGGCGTTGATGGCGCATCCGGCGTTCAACATCAAGAACCCGAACAAGGTGCGGGCCCTGGTCGGTGCGTTCGCCGGGCAGAACCTGATCAACTTCCACGCCGCCGATGGCTCGGGCTACCGCTTCCTGGCGGACCTGGTGATCCAGCTCAACGGCTTCAACCCGCAGATCGCCTCGCGGCAACTGGCGCCGTTGACCCGCTGGCGCAAATACGACAGTGCCCGCCAGGCACTGATGAAGGGCGAACTTGAGCGCATTCTGGCGTCCGGCGGGCTGTCGGCCGATGTCTTCGAAGTGGTGAGCAAGAGCCTGGCGTGACGTTGATGCCGCGGTCTGCCTGGCGGACCGCGGTGCTCCCATCGCGAGCAGGCCCGCTCCCACAGTAGCGCTCCAGCGGACACTTATTCCGTGGTCAGTATGGACCCTCTGTGGGAGCGAGCTTGCTCGCGATAACGTCAGCCGTCACCACCTGGCCCCCTCGCTATCACCCCACCGAATACCCCACCATTCAGTCCCCACGCCCAGCCTTCTGGTTAACAAAAGATAACGCGGCGTCGATTGTCAGACCTTTCGAAAGCCCGATAGGATAGGTCAGCTTCCGAAGTGGCTCTAGATTGCAGGTTTCAGGACTATGCTCCAGGACTGCAACAGCACAGAGCCCGCTTACGGCGCCCTGAAAGGTTGAATGACCTAACAATAATAATGGGGGAAAGGTCTATGAGTGAGCCTGTCATGGCAGTGAGCCGTGCACGTCCGACGGTGCTGCGCAGTGTTGCGTTGCTGGCCTCGGCGCTCTCGCTGCTGGGCTCTGCGGTGTTGTCGGCACCGGCGTTGGCCGTTGCGGCCTCGACAACCGATGTCATCTATTCCGTCGAATCGGCCAAGGCCAGCAAAACCCTGATGCTCGATGTGGTCCACGCCGGCCAGCGCCTGGTGGCGGTCGGTGACCGTGGGCACATCGTCTACTCCGACGACCAGGGCAAATCCTGGACCCAGGCCAAGGTTCCGACCCGCCAATTGCTCACTGCCGTGTTTTTCGTCGACGACAAGCGCGGCTGGGCCGTGGGGCACGACGCGCAGATCCTTGCCAGCGAAGACGGCGGCACCACCTGGACCAAGCAATTCGAGGACCTCAACCGCGAGGCGCCACTGCTGGATGTCTGGTTCAAGGACGCCACCAACGGCTTTGCCGTGGGGGCTTACGGCGCGCTGTTGGAGACCACCGACGGCGGCAAGCACTGGGAAGATGCCAGCGACCGCCTCGACAACGAAGACCAGTTTCACCTCAATGCCATCGCCGCCGTGAAAGACGCCGGCCTGTTCATCGTCGGCGAGGCCGGCGCCATGTTCCGCTCCGCCGACTGGGGCCAGACCTGGGAGAAGCTCGAAGGCCCGTACGAAGGTTCGTTGTTCGGTGTCATCGGCACTGCCCAGCCTTCGACATTGCTGGCCTATGGCCTGCGCGGCAACCTCTATCGTTCCACCGATTTCGGCGGCAGCTGGGAGCAGGTGGAGCTCAAGGCCGCTCGCGGCGAGCTGGAGTTCGGCCTGTCTGGGGCGACCTTGCTGCCGGACGGCTCCATCGTGATCGTCGGCAACGGCGGCAGCGTGATACGCAGCACCGATGACGGCGTGACCTTCAGCGTCTTCAATCGGCCCGATCGGATTTCCGTGGCGGCCGTCGCGGCGGCGGGCAATGGCAACCTGATCCTGGCAGGGCAAGGGGGCGTACGCGCCACCACCCCCACCGGCGCCGAACCGGGCAAATGAACCGCGGGCATGAGTCGGGCACAATAACAACAAGGCGGACCCCATGAGCAGTCATCACCAAGACAAGGCGACCTTCCTCGAGCGCCTGATTTTCAACAACCGCCCGGCAGTGATCGTCATTTGCCTGCTGGTCAGCCTCTTCCTGTTCTGGCAGGCCACGCTGATCCGGCCGTCCACCAGCTTCGAGAAGATGATTCCCCTGGAGCATCCCTTCATCGAGAAGATGCTCGAACATCGCAACGACCTGGCGAACCTGGGCAACACGGTACGGATTTCCGTGGAAGCCACCAATGGCGACATCTTCTCCAAGGAATACATGGAGACCCTGCGCCAGATCCACGACGAAGTCTTCTACATTTCCGGCGTCGACCGTTCCGGGCTCAAGTCGTTGTGGAGCCCGAGCGTGCGCTGGACCGAAGTGACGGAGGAGGGCTTTGCTGGTGGCGAGGTGATTCCCCAGAGCTACGACGGCTCGGCCGACAGCCTGGAGCTGCTGCGCAACAACGTGCTCAAGTCCGGCCAGGTAGGGCGCCTGGTGGCCAACGACTTCAAGTCGAGCATCATCGATATCCCGCTGCTGGAGTCCTACCCGGACCCTCAGGACCAGGGCAAGCTGCTGTCCCTGGACTACCAGAAGTTTTCCCACGAGCTTGAAGACAAGATCCGCAACAAGTTCGAAGCCCAGAATCCCAACGTACAGATCCATATCGTGGGCTTCGCCAAGAAAGTCGGCGACCTGATCGATGGCCTGATCATGGTGGTGATGTTCTTCGGCGTGGCGTTCGTCATCACGCTGGTCCTGCTGTACTGGTTCACCCATTGCATGCGCAGCACCATCGCTGTACTGAGCACGACCCTGGTGGCGGTGGTCTGGCAGCTGGGCCTGATGCATGCGGCCGGTTTCGGTCTGGACCCCTACTCGATGCTGGTGCCGTTCCTGATCTTCGCCATCGGTATTTCCCATGGCGTGCAGAAAATCAACGGCATCGCCTTGCAGTCCAGTGAGGCGGACAACGCCCTGACCGCGGCGCGGCGGACCTTCCGGCAATTGTTCCTGCCGGGAATGATCGCGATCCTGGCGGACGCCGTGGGCTTCATCACCCTGTTGATCATCGACATCGGTGTGATCCGCGAACTGGCCATCGGTGCGTCCATCGGTGTGGCGGTGATCGTGTTCACCAACCTGATCCTGTTGCCGGTGGCGATTTCCTACGTGGGAATCAGCAAGCGTGCCATCGAGCGCAGCAAGAAAGATGCGACTCGCGAACATCCGTTCTGGCGGTTGCTGTCGAGCTTCGCCAGCGCCAAGGTCGCGCCGGTGTCCATTGCCCTGGCCGTGCTCGCCTTCGGCGGTGGCCTCTGGTACAGCCAGAACCTGAAGATCGGCGACCTGGACCAGGGGGCGCCGGAATTGCGCCCGGACTCGCGTTACAACCAGGACAACAACTTCATCATCAGCAACTATTCCACCAGCTCCGATGTGCTGGTGGTGATGGTCAAGACCAAGACCGAAGGCTGCTCGCGCTACGAGGCCATGGCCCCCATCGATGAACTGATGTGGAAGATGCAGAACACCGAGGGCGTGCAGTCGGCCATTTCTTTGGTGACCGTGTCCAAGCAGATGATCAAGGGCATGAACGAGGGCAACCTGAAATGGGAAACCCTGTCGCGCAACCCTGACGTGCTGAACAACTCCATCGCCCGGGCCGATGGCTTGTACAACAACAGCTGTTCCCTGGCGCCGGTGCTGGTATTCCTCAATGACCACAAGGCCGAGACCCTGGACCGTGCGGTGAAGGCGGTGCAGGACTTTGCCAAGGAAAACAACCGCGAGGGCCTGGAATTCATCCTGGCCGCCGGTAACGCCGGCATCGAGGCGGCCACCAACGAAGTGATCAAGGAATCGGAACTGACCATCCTGATCCTGGTGTACATCTGCGTGGCGACCATGTGCATGATCACCTTCCGCTCCTGGGCGGCGACGCTGTGCATCGTGCTGCCGCTGGTGCTGACGTCGGTGCTGGGCAACGCCCTGATGGCGTTCATGGGCATCGGCGTGAAAGTCGCGACCCTGCCGGTGGTGGCGTTGGGCGTGGGGATCGGCGTCGACTACGGCATCTACATCTACAGCCGCCTGGAGAGTTTCTTGCGGGCCGGTCTGCCGCTGCAGGAGGCCTACTACCAGACGCTGAAATCCACAGGCAAGGCGGTGCTGTTCACCGGCCTGTGCCTGGCCATCGGTGTCTGCACCTGGATCTTCTCGGCCATCAAGTTCCAGGCCGACATGGGGTTGATGCTGACGTTCATGCTGCTGTGGAACATGTTCGGTGCGCTGTGGCTGCTGCCGGCGCTGGCGCGTTTCCTGATCAAGCCGGAGAAGCTGGCGGGGCAGAAGGGCAACTCGCTGTTTGCCCACTGACCGAAAGTTGAAACGGCAAAGGTGCAACCTTGATCCACTCAAAGGCCCTGGAGTGAATCCGTGGCGAGGGGATAAATCCCCTCGCCGCGGTCACCGCCGTCTCAGGTAATCAAGGCGCCAACGGCAAGAACCTGCTCTGCGCCAGCGGCCTGCCGATCTGTCCTCGATGCACATTCACCACCGCGTAAGGGCTTTTCGCCTTGGCCAGCATTGAATGGTAATGCTCCTTGCGCTGCTCCTTGGTTTTCAGATGCGCCACGCTGAAGTCAGCTTTTGGCGTTTCCGCCGTTTCGTAATGAAAGTGCGCATACCAGAGGGGCCAGCCGTCCCGGTCATTGATGGCGTATTCCTGGAGAAAATCCTTGCGCTCGCCTTTCAAGGCTTTGCGTTCGCCGAGCCTTGCGACTTGCACCAGGTCTTTCTCGAACAGGTAGCGAAGGTTGCTGTCGGTGGGCGGCAGTTTCAGGCTCAATTCGGTGCGCAGATCGCTGCCCCGGGTGGTCAGGCGCGAAACGGCGTCTGACAGTTGCCCGGTCAGTGTCTGATCGGCTGCGGTGCGCGGGGTTTTCGAGGCGGTGAAGGCTCGTTCGAGTTCTTCGGCCAGCTTGCGGTAGCGACTTGCCTCATTGCTCAGGATTTCTTCGATTTCCTGAGGGAAGCGGCACTGGGTTTTATAGCGCTCGGCGTTCGCCAGACTGTTGTCCAGTTGCCCGAGCAGTTTTCGTGCATCGGCCTTGATCGCTTTGACCGAGCGTGTGCGGGGTGCCGGGGTCGGTCGTTGGACTTCGACGATGTCCCAGATGTCGTCGTGTCGCGAGTAGGTGGCGAGCAACCTGTTGTCGACTTCAGAGCGCAGCTCGACGACCTCGATCGGCAGTGATGTGCCGGCCGGCTTCAAGTCACCGATCAACACGCCGCTCTTGCGCGTCTTGATCACCTTTTTCTGCGGACGTCCGGCAGCTGTCCTGCTGCGTTTCGGCGGGCGCCTGCGGGGCTGCGGCTCGGGCTTGATTTCGGCGGCCAGCTTCGTGGACGCCTCTTCATAAAGGCCCTCGACCAGCCTGAACAGCCTGCCGAAATAGGACGTGTCCATGTCAGCGACATTGAGGGCTTTCATACCCTGCATGGCATCGAGTGCCGCGCCATAGTGTTCGACCAGGCTTTCCAGGACCTCGATCTGTTCCGATGGGGTCAGCTCGTAGGTGCTCAGGTCGGACTGGGAGCGCGCCTGTTCCATCAACAGCTGGGTGACGCTGTGCAGGTTCTCGGGAAGATTGGAGTCGGGATCCTTGAATATCAGTGCCGCCAGCGTAGGCAGTTGCAGGGCCTTGGTGGCCAATGCCGTTCGTTCACCCAATGGACGGTCCCGGGTCAAGCGTTCGAACACTTGCGCGCCGGCGGCACCCTGGTTCAACAGCGCTTCCAGATAGCGATCCCTGAGTTCCAGCCAATAGATCGAGCGATCATTAATGTCACTCAAGGCGTCAAGGTAGTTGAAATAGTCGAGAAGGTTGCCAGCGACATTCGCTTGCAGGGTCGAATAATCGTGCGTGAATTGGCCATAGGCGGCATCCAGCGCCGTCAGCTCGAACTCGTTGATCAGGAAGCCCTTGCGGGCGTTGTTGACCACGTTCTCCATCAACGCCCGAATGATGCCGGAGGGCAATTGCATATCGTGGCTGGCATATTCGGTGACGTTGTCCAGCAGCTTCAGATAGGTGTCAGTCTGCTCCTCAAGGAGCTTGTAGAACCGCGCCCGCTTGTCCGCGCGTTGCGCCTCGGTAAAGTTGCCTTCCTGGGCCCTCGTCATGACTTCCTGGGCGGTGTCCAGGGCGCGTTGCCGATCGGCCTCGTCCTTGTAATAACTCTTCAGCAGCTCACTCAGCTCGGCCGCGCGTTGGGCCTTGATGTCCCGCAGTTTGGCCAGGCGCTTGGGCGGCATGCCCCCACGCAGGCGCAGGCGCAGGTCGATGGACCAGTTGCCGCGGGTATCGGATTGCAACACTGGGCCATTCTGGGCCGGATCCCGTGGGGCCAGGGGGTTGACGATGATCGCGCTGCCGTCCGATTCAGGGGTCACCTGATACATTTTTCCATCCACCAGGGCGTGCCAGGTGTTGCGGATGACGTACAGGCCCGTGTAGGGGCCATATTTTGTCGGCTCTGGCATGGACGCCGGTTGGCTTACCTGGAAACGTTGCAGGCGGGCGAGCTGCCCGGTCGTCAGGCGACGGCTTGCGCTGGCAAAACTCAGGTCAAGGTTCGCGCCGCTGTCTCCCAAGCGTTCCCCTGGCAAGGCCACGGGGCCCTCATGGATGCTCGGCGGCGCGGGGGCGGGCCATTGCTCCGGGACGATGCGCGGCGCCGGAGGACGCATCGCCTGTTCCTTGAGCGCCTCGGGCAAGGGGGGGCGAGGGGACGCACTGATGGAGGGGAACTGGACGAGCAACATGCCGAGGTTGAGCAGCAGGTCGACGGCGGCGAGCTCCCGCGTCACCGCGTCTTCGCTGGCCAGGGCCGGGATGTCCTGGTTGGCGCTGGCCATCAGGTTCCATAGCCAGGCGGTGGCCATGGCCGGGCCGCGCAACAGGGGCAACAGCAGGGTGTTGAACAGCAGGCTGCCACCGTGCAGCAGAACGGCCCAGCGGCTTTCGCTGTTGGAAACCGAGTCCCGGTCCGCCTGGGTGACCAGGGCCCGCGCATTGCTGCCGTAGAGATACTGCATCAGTTCGCCGTTGCGCAGGAACTGCCGCAGCTCGTCGTTGACGCTGTCGACCGCCAGGGTCGCCGGCGCCGGCTTCTGGGGAAGGCTGAACTCATCGCCCTGGTAGAAACGCACGATATGGGGTTCCTGGAAACCGCCGTTGGCATAGATCACGCGAGCGGCGTCGGACATCCAGGTCAGTACGCTCTGTTGCAGGTCACCGGGCTCGACGATGGCCTGCAGCAATGCCTGGCGCGTCGGGTATTGCTGCAGCGCCGGCGTATAGAGCGGGCGATACAGCACATGCGGGCCAGTGGCGATGTCCTCCGGCTCGATGATGAACATGTTCGCTACGGTATCGGGATGGGCTTCAGGCTTGCGCAGGAAGGCCAGGTGGCGGATGACCACGGGAGCGCCGCTGACTCGTTGCTCATCGGCCTCGGGGTTGAGCAGGGCTTCGAGCAGGGCCAGGCCTTGGCGGGTCATGCCGTTTTCGTGGTTGAGGATCTGCTTGAGGGCATCCAGGGGCAGTTGGGCGGGGATCTGTTCGGCGAATATCCGCTGACGCTCGTGGGCTTGTGACACATCGTCCAGCAGCTTTTGCTGCAGGTAGCGCGGGTAGGTCGTGCCGATGTCCACCTGTTCGATCAGCCCGCCCTTGCGGGTGATGAAATCGGCTGTCAGCCATACCGGCAATGCCAGGCCCTTACGATGGCTGAGGACCGGGTCCACGCCGGGCCGGGCGACGAGATTGGCGATCGCCAGTTCGGTCAGGCTGATGGTTCGTTTTTCGACGATGCCGATGGTTCCCGGGTAACCCGCCGCTGCGCTGAAAGTCAGTCGCACATCGTCGGGCTGGTATTGGCTGGCCTGGGCCTTGGCCGGGCTGCGGTCGTTGGCCTTTTGCAAGGCGCCGAGCAGGGCATCGGCGGCGAAGGCCTTGATGTCCTGGATGTCGCTGAGAAAGGTGCGCCCCTGGTTGCGTTTCTTGGCACTGGCCAATGCCAGGCTGTATTGCTGGATTTTCGTCCTGTCGAGGACCGACGCCTGTTTCAGCCAATCCGGAATCAGGGGGGCGATCCATGCCGACGTTTCGGGCATCGGGCGCGGGGCGTCGAGCAGGTAGCGGGCGGGGTCGCTCAGCTCGTTATAGAGCGTCTTGAGGTCGGGCAGGCCAATGCGCGAGGGCAGTTGCACGGCGTCCAGGTCGGCCAGCTGTTGTTCCAGGATCATGGCCGACTGGGTTTCGAAAACATTGCCACCGATCTCGTTGCGCTGGCAGGTCACGGTGTCCACGACGTAGCGGCTGGCAATCACGGTGCCCCAATGACGCGTAAAAGCCTCCAGGGAGTCGAAGGCCTGGACAGCGCCTCCAGCACTGCAAAGCAGCAAGACCGTCGCGTTCTTCACGCAGTGGATCAGCAGGACCTCGCTGCCGGTCAATACGCTGTGGGAGCCGTCCCGAGTGAGCCGGGTCTCCAGGCTGTAGGCATGGACGGCAGCCTTTGCATGGTGCCGCAGGCGTTGTTCACGGTCCGGCCATCGGACAACCTGGTCGAGGGCTTGCCGAGCTTGCCCGCCAAGGTCTTGCTGCTGCAGGCTGCGGATGTGCAGCAGGTTCCTGAGCACATCACTGAGCCACTGCCAGCGGCTGGTGCCGTCCTGCCTGTCAACCTGCGGGCTGCTGTCGATGTTGGCGTTCCAGTAACGCGTCAACGCATCCTGCAGCCCGATCGGCACACGCCAGGGCAGTTCGAGCAGCAGCTTTTCGATGACCTTCATGTCCAGCTTGCCATCGTCTGGCGCAAGGAGCCGCGGTGGTGCGTCGGACAGGAAACTGCGACGCCCCTTGAGATCCTTGAACTCAATGGGGGTGCCAAGCGCCAGGTAATCGAGGACGCGGGGCATGAAGGGTTCAAGCAGGTAGCCGCGGGAGGCCGTATCGGGTGTTGCCAACCGGGTCTTGGAAAGATCGAAGGCCAGCGTGGGGTATTTTTCCTGGATGGCTTGCTTGAGCATGCGTTGTGCGAACTGCTCGAAGGTGGGGCGACTGGCAAATTGCAGGCTGACGCTTTGCGCAAGCGCAGAAGGGGTGGTGGCCGGTGAGGGCAGGGTCATGGGAAGTCCTTTTCATGGGGTCGTTGGAATGACGCCTGGAAAAGTATCGACCTCTGGTGCCCGTGCGGGCGGTATATAGATACCACCGGGAAGGATGACGTTTATGTCAGGCCCCGATGGGCCTGACGGGAGATATCAGGCCGGATCGGTGCCCAGCACCACATTCAGTGCGCTGCGGGCATCGTCAAGCTGCACCAGGGTGGCATGGCGTGCGCCGAGGGCGTCGCGGTTCTCGATGGCGGTGAGGATCGCCTTGTGCCGTGGCATCGCCAGTTCATGCAGGTTGGGCCGTTGATTGGAGTGCTTGAGCGCTTCGGCGATGGCCACCGACAACATGTTGCACAGGTTGGCCAGCAGGTCGTTGTGGGTGGCGTCGGCGATCAGGCTGTGAAAGTCCAGGTCCGGTTGCAGCATGGCTTCGGGCGTCGGCGCCGCTTCCATGCGCTGGTAGGCCTCGCGGATCGCGGCAATATCGGCCTGCGTGGCGAACTGCGCGGCCAGGGCCGCAGCGGCCGGTTCGATGATGCTGCGCACGCTGGTCAGCACGTTGAAGAATTCATTCTGCGGACTGCTCTTCATCAGCCAATGCAGCACATCGGGGTCAAGCATGTGCCATTCCCGGCGCGGCTTGACCACCGTGCCGACACGGGGACGCGAATACACCAGGCCCTTGGCGACCAGCACACGAGTGGCTTCGCGCAGGACCGGACGGCTGACGGCATATTCTTCGCAGAGCAGCGCTTCGGCGGGCAATTTGTCGTCGGGCTTGAAGCGCCCGGAGACGATCTGCATCCCCAGTTCCTGGACGATGCGGGCGTGCATGCTTTTGCGGTCGGAGGGTTTACGGTAATCCATGGGACGCGATGCGTTCCTGTACGAAGAGATGCTGCGCATGATAGCAGGCGCGGCGATGGCGGGTCGCTAGTGCCTTCAATGCTGACGCCGGCCTACTGTGGGAGCGAGCTTGCTCGCTCCCACAGGGGTATGGCAGGGGTCAGTGGGAGTGGCGTGGTACTTCGGCGCCGCGGCAACCCACCAGGAAGTCGAAGTCACAACCCTGGTCGGCCTGCAACACGTGGTCGATGTACAGCTGGCGGTAGCCGCCTACCAGCAATTGCTGCGGTGGGGCGATGTCGGCCAGGCGGGCGGCGAGTTCGGCGTCCGGGATGTCCAGGTGCAGACGGCCGCTGGCGCAATCGAGTTCGATCCAGTCACCTTCCTTCACCGCCGCCAATGGCCCGCCGGCCGCGGCTTCCGGTGCCACGTGCAGCACCACGGTGCCGTAGGCGGTGCCGCTCATGCGCGCGTCGGAAATGCGCACCATGTCGGTCACGCCCTGGGCCAGCAGTTTGGCCGGCAAGCCCATGTTGCCCACTTCGGCCATGCCCGGATAACCCTTGGGCCCGCAGTTCTTCATCACCAGGATCGAATCGGCATCCACGTCCAGTTCCGGGTCATTGATCCGGGCCTTGTATTCATCGAAGTTCTCGAACACCACCGCGCGGCCGCGATGCTGCATCAGTTCGGGGGTCGCCGCGGAAGGCTTGAGCACCGCGCCCAGTGGCGCCAGGTTGCCGCGCAGCACGCAGATGCCGCCGTCGGCGCGGATCGGGTTGTCCAGGGTGCGGATGACTTCATCCTGGCCGTAGATCGGCGCGTCCTTGGTGTTCTCGCCGATGCTCTTGCCATTGACTGTCAGGGCGTCCGGGTTGGGAATCAGGTTGGCCTCGCCGAGACGGCGCAGCACCGCCGGCAGGCCGCCGGCGTAGTAGAACTCTTCCATCAGGAAGCGTCCGGAGGGTTGCAGGTCGACGATGGTGGGCATGCCGCGACCGATGCGAGTCCAGTCGTCCAGGTCCAGTTGCACGCCGATGCGCCCGGCGATGGCCTTGAGGTGGATCACCGCGTTGGTGGAACCGCCAATGGCGGCGTTGACCCGGATGGCGTTCTCGAACGCTTCCTTGGTCAGGATCTTCGAGAGCCTGAGGTCTTCGCGGACCATTTCCACGGCACGCATGCCGGACATATGGGCCAGCACATAGCGCCGTGCATCTACGGCCGGAATCGCGGCGTTGTGGGGCAGGGAGGTGCCGAGGGCCTCGGCCATGCAGGCCATGGTCGAGGCGGTGCCCATGGTGTTGCAGGTGCCGGCCGAGCGGGACATGCCGCCCTCGGCCGCAAGGAAGTCGTCGAGGGTGATGGTGCCGGCCTTGACCTGCTCGCTCAATTGCCAGACCACGGTGCCCGAACCGATGTCCTGGCCCTTGTGCTTGCCATTGAGCATCGGCCCGCCGGTGACGACGATGGCCGGTACGTCACAGCTGGCGGCCCCCATCAGCAAGGCCGGGGTGGTCTTGTCGCAACCGGTGAGCAGCACCACGCCGTCGATCGGGTTGCCGCGAATCGCCTCTTCCACGTCCATGCTCGCCAGGTTGCGGGTCAGCATGGCGGTGGGGCGCAGGTTCGATTCACCGTTGGAGAACACCGGGAATTCCACCGGGAAGCCCCCGGCCTCGATCACGCCGCGCTTGACGTGGTCGGCGATCTGCCGGAAGTGCGCGTTGCACGGCGTCAGCTCCGACCAGGTATTGCAGATGCCGATGATCGGCTTGCCGTGGAACTGATGGTCGGCGATGCCCTGATTTTTCATCCAGCTGCGGTACATGAAGCCGTTCTTGTCGGCGGTGCCAAACCATTGGGCCGAGCGCAGGGAGGGTTTCTTATCAGACATGATCGATTCTCTTATTGTATGACTATATTGTTCCAGCTTGAGCGTAACATAGGCTCAATTTGCCAGGTTTGGAAGTGTTGTTGGGTAAATAGTATTACTATATAGTCCAATTCAACGGAGGGATCGTCCTGGCGCCATGCGCCAGAGAAATCCCCCGAGGTTCCATAACAACAACAATCGGAGACCGGACCCATGAGCCAGGAACTGCGGCTTATCCGCCGCATCACGCTGAAACTGATTCCCTTCCTGATCCTGCTGTACCTGATCGCCTACGTGGACCGCTCTGCGGTGGGCTTCGCCAAGCTGCACATGGGCGCCGACATCGGCATCGGCGACGCGGCCTATGGTCTGGGGGCGGGGTTGTTCTTCATCGGCTATTTCCTGCTGGAAATCCCCAGCAACCTGATGCTGGAACGCTTCGGTGCCCGGCGCTGGTTCGCCCGGATCATGATCACCTGGGGCGCCATCACCATCGGCATGGCCTTCGTGCAGGGCCCCTACAGCTTCTATGTGATGCGCTTCCTGCTGGGAGCGGCCGAAGCCGGTTTCTTCCCCGGCGTGCTGTACTACATCACCCAGTGGTTCCCGGTGCGCCATCGCGGCAAGATCCTGGGCCTGTTCATTCTTTCCCAGCCCATCGCGATGATGATCACCGGTCCTGTATCCGGTGGTTTGCTGGGCATGGATGGCATCCTCGGCCTGCACGGCTGGCAGTGGTTGTTCATCGTCATCGGCCTGCCGGCGGTGCTGCTGACCTGGCCGGTGCTGCGCTACCTGCCTGATGGCCCGCAACAAGTGAAATGGATGGACCAGGCCGAAAAGGACTGGCTGACCGGCGAGCTGAAGAAGGACTTGCAGGAGTATGGCCAGACCCGTCACGGCAACCCGCTGCACGCCTTGAAGGATAAGCGTGTCCTGCTGCTGGCATTGTTCTACCTGCCGGTGACCCTGAGCATCTACGGCCTGGGCCTGTGGCTGCCGACCCTGATCAAGCAGTTTGGCGGCAGCGACCTGGTGACCGGTTTCGTGTCATCGGTGCCATACATCTTCGGCATCGTCGGCTTGCTGATCATCCCCCGCAGTTCTGATCGCCTGAACGATCGTTACGGTCATCTGGCCGTGCTTTATGTGCTGGGGGCCCTCGGCCTGTTCCTCAGTGCCTGGCTGTCGGTGCCGGTGCTGCAACTGGCGGCGCTGTGCCTGGTGGCGTTCGCGCTGTTCTCCTGCACGGCGGTGTTCTGGACCCTGCCGGGGCGTTTCTTTGCCGGCGCCAGTGCGGCAGCGGGCATCGCGCTGATCAACTCGGTGGGCAACCTGGGAGGCTATATCGGGCCGTTCGTGATCGGCGCGCTGAAGCAATACACCGGCAACCTGGCATCGGGGCTGTACTTCCTGTCCTGCGGGATGGTGTTCGGCCTGGTGTTGACCGGCGTGGTGTATCGGTTGCTGGAGCGCAAGCATGTACTGCCGGCCGATCAGTTCGCGGCCAGCGCCCGGGGGGCGACGCGTACCTAGACCACTGCACTTGACTGTGGGAGCGAGCCCGCTCGCTCCCACAGGGGGACTGCACCGAATTCAAGTTTTGCTTACAAGGAGAAAAGATATGCGTTTAGTTCAGTTCGAATTGAGTAATGGCGAACGCCGTGTCGGTGTGGTCGAGGGCGACCGGGTGCGGGAAGTGCAGGGCGCCAGCACGGTGCGCGACCTGGCCTTGGCGGCCATCGAGGCGGGTGTGAAGCTCGAGCGGCAGGTGGACAGCCTGGGCCTGGGCGCCAGCCATGACTACGCGCAATTGCTCGCTGAGCTGCGCATCCTGCCGCCGCTGGATCATCCGGATCCGGCGCACCTGCTGGTCAGCGGGACCGGCCTGACCCACCTGGGCAGCGCCTCGGCGCGGGACAAGATGCATCAGCAGGCCGGCGACGAATCAGCCATGACCGACACCATGCGCATCTTCAAGTGGGGCGTGGAGGGGGGCAAGCCCGCCGCGGGCCAGGCCGGCGTGCAACCGGAATGGTTCTACAAGGGCGACGGCAGCATCGTGGTCCGTCCGGGCCACCCGTTCCCGCTGCCACCGTTCGCTGAAGACGCCGGCGAAGAGCCGGAAATCAGCGGGCTGTATGTCATCGGCCACGACGGCAAGCCTTATCGCCTGGGCTTCGCCGTGGGCAACGAGTTCTCCGACCACGTCATGGAGCGCAAGAATTACCTGTACCTGGCCCACTCGAAATTGCGCAGTTGCAGTTTTGGCCCGGAACTTCGTCTGGGAGAACTGCCTCAACATCTGTCCGGGACCAGTCGTATCCTGCGCAACGGCGAAGTGCTGTGGCAGAACGAATTCCTCAGCGGCGAGGCCAACATGTGCCACAGCCTCGAAAACCTGGAGTTCCATCACTTCAAGTACAGTCAGTTCCTTCGCCCGGGGGACGTGCACGTACATTTCTTCGGCACCGCGACCCTGTCGTTCGCCGACGGTATCCGCACCCAGCCGGGGGATGTGTTCGAAATCAGCCAGGCTGAGTTCGGCGCGCCGCTGGTCAACGGGATCGCCCCGGTGGACGCGGTGTTCAACCCGGGTACTATCGGCACACTTTGAAAGGAGACTTGCGATGAACCAGATCCTTGGCCACAACTACATCGGCGGTGCGCGTAGCGCGGCCGGCCAGACTCGCCTGCAAAGCGTCGACGCCAGCACCGGCGAGGCGTTGCCCCATGACTTCATCCAGGCCACGGCAGAAGAAGTCGACGCCGCCGCCAAGGCCGCGGCTGCGGCTTATCCGGCCTATCGCAGCCTGAGCGCGGTGCGCCGGGCCGAGTTCCTGGAAGCCATCGCCGATGAACTGGATGCCCTGGGCGATGAGTTCGTGGCCGTGGTCTGCCGTGAAACCGCGTTGCCGGCGGCGCGGATCCAGGGCGAGCGCGGTCGCACCAGCGGCCAGATGCGCCTGTTCGCCAAGGTCCTGCGCCGCGGCGATTTCTACGGTGCGCGTATCGACCGCGCCTTGCCTGAACGCACGCCGTTGCCACGTCCGGACCTGCGTCAGTACCGCATCGGCCTGGGGCCGGTGGCGGTGTTCGGCGCCAGCAACTTTCCCCTGGCATTTTCCACGGCCGGTGGTGATACCGCGTCGGCCCTGGCCGCGGGTTGCCCGGTGGTGTTCAAGGCCCACAGTGGTCACATGGCGACGGCTGAGCACGTGGCCGATGCAATCATCCGCGCGGCGGAAAAAACCGCGATGCCGGCCGGTGTGTTCAACATGATCTACGGTGGTGGTGTCGGTGAGTGGTTGGTCAAGCACCCGGCGATCCAGGCCGTGGGCTTCACCGGTTCCCTCAGGGGCGGGCGTGCCCTGTGCGACATGGCGGCCGCGCGGCCCCAGCCGATACCGGTGTTCGCCGAGATGTCGAGCATCAACCCGGTGATCGTCCTGCCACAGGCCCTGGAAAGCCGCGCCGAGAGCATCGCCCGCGACCTGACCGCCTCGGTGGTGATGGGCTGCGGTCAGTTCTGCACCAATCCCGGCCTGGTGATCGGTATCCGCTCGCCGCAATTCACGGCGTTCACCCAGCAGGTGGCCGCCTTGATCGGCGACCAGGCGCCGCAAACCATGCTCAATGCCGGCACCTTGCAGAGCTATGGCAAGGGCTTGCAGAAGTTGCTGGCTCATCCGGGCATCGAACACCTGGCCGGACGCGAACAGCAGGGCAACCAGGCCCAGCCGCAGTTGTTCAAGGCGGATGCCCGCCTGTTGATCGACGGTGACGAGGCGTTGCAGGAAGAAGTGTTCGGGCCCACCACCGTGTTCGTCGAAGTGGCCGACCAGGGGCAGCTCAGCGCTGCGCTGAACGGCCTGCACGGTCAACTGACCGCCACGATGATCGGCGAGCCGGCGGATTTCGAACGGTTCAGCGAATTGACGCCGTTGCTGGAACAGAAGGTCGGTCGCATCTTGCTCAATGGTTATCCGACCGGTGTCGAGGTGTGTGATTCGATGGTCCACGGCGGGCCTTACCCGGCGACGTCCGATGCCCGGGGTACCTCGGTGGGCACCTTGGCGATCGATCGTTTCCTGCGCCCGGTGTGCTTCCAGAACTACCCTGACAGCCTGTTGCCGGAGCCGCTGAAGAATGCCAACCCGCTGGGGATCCTGCGGCTGGTGGATGGCGTGCCGGGGCGCGAGGCGCTCTGAGGAATGTGGTGGAGCAGTTGCATTGAGGTTTGATGGACTGCTGCCATCGCGAGCTAGCTCGCTCCCACCATCAGGATTCCAGTGAATACACATCCTGTGTTCACAAAAGATCCGGTGTGGGAGCGAGCTTGCTCGCGCGGGCCATTGTCCGGTCGACATTGCTTTTGAAGTGATGGCCCAAGGTCCACTGACACATTGGGTTATCATGGCTGCTTTCCCAACGACCGACTGATCACCATGACTGCCGTAACCGCCCCCCTGCTGCAAGCCCTCGATAAATGCGACATGCTGATCATCGATGGGCTGCACGCGTTCGATTTTTTCCTCGATGAGCAGGACCAGCTGCACGTCGAGTGCATGAACGGTCGCACGCTCGAGCATTGGCGTTTCACCGCGACGCAAATGCGGGCCGCGACCTTCGATCACGCCTCGAAGCACTGGATCATCAGCAGCGACTCGGGCGATCACCATCTGGAGTGCGTGCAAGCCACCAGCGGCCACGACGACGAGGATGACGAATATGAAGATGCGTAGTCTCTGGCCATTGCTGATGGCTAGCAGTGTTGGCGCCATGGGCGTCCAGGCGAGTACCGATGAGCGCCACTCGTTGCTGGTGGGTTCCTACACCGCGGGCCAGAGCCAGGGCATCTATCGGTTGCAGTTCGACAGCCGCACCGGCCAGCTCGATGCCAAGCCCCTGCAGGTGGTCAAGACAGACAACCCTTCCTGGCTGACCCTTTCGGCCGACATGACCCGCCTGTTCGTGGTCAACGAAAACGGGCCGGGCCAGAAGGATCCGGTGGGCAAGGTCAGCAGCTACGCCATCGACCCGGACAGCCATGCGCTGAGCCTGATCAACCAGGTGCAGTCCCTGGGCAACGAGCCGACCCATTCCAGCCTCAGCGGCGATGGCCGGCACCTGCTGGTCAGCAATTATTCGGTGGTGGAAGATCCGGGCGGCAGCCTGGCGGTATTGCCGGTGGGGGCGGACGGCAAGCTGTCGCCCGTCGTGCAGTTGAGCAGCCATCAGCCGAGCCGGGTCAACCCCGAGCGGCAGATGTCGGCCCATGTGCACGCGGCGGTGTCTTCGCCTGACGGCAAGTATGTGTTCGCCAATGACTTGGGGGCGGACAAGGTGTTCGTCTACCGCTACGACCCCAAGGCCAACCCCAAGTTGCCCCTGACTGCCGCCGACCCGGCGTTCGTGCAGCTGCCGCCCGGCAGCGGGCCGCGTCATCTGCTGTTCAGCGGTGATGGCAAGCACGCCTGGCTGACGATGGAAATGTCCGCGCAAGTGGCCGTGTTCGACTACCAGGACGGGCGCCTGACCCAGCGTCAACTGGTGGACCTGGCCGCCGGCAAGCCTCAGCCAGCGAAGGCCGCCGCGGCGCTGCATGCATCCAGGGACGGCAAGTTCCTGTACGTCAGCAATCGCGGCACCACCAACGAGTTGCTGGTGTTCGCCATCGACCCGGCGGCCGGCACGCTCAAGGAGCTGCAGCGGCGCTCCGTGGAAGGCGACCATCCACGGGAGTTCAGCCTCGACCCGAGCGGTAGATTCCTGCTGGTCGCCAATCAGAAGAGCAACCAGATCGTGGTGCTGGAGCGTGATCCAAAGACCGGCCTGCTGGGTAAAACCGTGCAGAAGGTGGCGATGGATGCACCGAGCGATTTGAAATTCATGCTGCGTCAATAGACCGAAGCCCCCGTGTTCCGGGGGCTGCGCCGTTGTATCAAGACGATTGATATCGGTTAGTGTTGCAAAGCATTTCAAGACCAGACGCCTCGGCGCGTAAGTTTGCTTCACGGCCCAACCGGGCAAGTCAGCCAACTGAATCCGAGGATACCGCCATGAACCTGAATCTTTTCTCCGTGATCGCCGCTTCCGCCATCTCTGCCACCGTGGCACTGCCTGCCAGCGCCAGCGTCGAGATCAGCAACAAGACGAATCGCACCCAGACCTACACCGAGAATACCTGCAACAGAGCGCCAATTTCTACGCCGCACTGGACCACAAGAGCCAACACTGAAATACCGCATCACCCCTGACGCCTGCGATCTTTTCATCTTTGAGGAAGAGAAAAGATCGCAGGCTTCATTCGTTTGCGAAATTCCCGCTGTAATATCATATGGCCATGTGTTTAAATTTGACGCTGACAAATTGACTCCTTAGCGGACAAGGATCGACACCATGGCAATGCGTCTGGCAGTAATGCTGCTTTTCCTCTATTCCACCCCGATTGTTTCCGCGGCCCAACCGGTCCCCGGCGAGCTGGAAGCCGCTCGGGAGCGACTACTGAGTTTCCTGCACGACTGACAGGGCAGTTGGCTATTTGGCCATGATGGCCACGAACAGCTCGGAATCGAGCAGCCGCTGCAACCAGCGCTGCAGGTTCGGGTAGGGCGCCTGGGCGAACCATTGGCGATCCACATGGGCGAACTGGCGCACGAAGGGCAACACTGCCACGTCCGCCAGGCTCTGGTGCTGCGCCGCCAGGAATGGCCGGGTTGCAAGCAGTGCCTCCAGGCGGCGCAGAAAGTCTTCACCTTCGCTGCGGTAATACTCCTTCGGGTATTCGGGGTAGCGTTCGGGGTATTTGTAGCGATTCAAGTGCAGCTTGAACACCTGGTCGTTTTCCTCGATCAACGCCGCGGTCAACCCCTGGCCGTCGGCATCGTCCCGTAGCCTCCAATCTTGCGGGTCGTGCCGGGCCAGGGCCCAGTTCACGATCTCAAGGCTTTCATCGATCACCCGGCCATCGACCTGCAGCACCGGCACCGTGCCTTTGCTGGAAAGGGCGAGCATCTCGGCGGGCTTGGCCTTCAGGCTGACCTCGACGATGTCCAGTTCGACAGCGCTGTAGCGCAAGGCCATGCGCGCTCGCATCGCATAAGGGCAGCGTCGAAACGAATAGAGCGTGGGGCGGCTCATTTTACCTCCACGGTGCTTAAGCCGTTGCCCTGGCGGCGAACCTGGATCTGCACCGGGATCCGCTCATGCATTTCCTGCACATGGGAGATCACCGCGACCTTGCGGCCCTGGGCTTGCAGGCCGTCCAGCGCATCCATCGCCAACTGCAGGGATTCAGGATCGAGGCTGCCAAACCCTTCATCGATGAACAGTGACTCGATTCTCAGCGTGCTGGAGGCCATGGAGGCCAGCCCCAGTGCCAACGCCAGTGAGACCAGGAAAGTTTCACCACCGGACAAGGAATGCACCGAGCGCAGTTCATCGCCCATTTCCGTATCCAGCACCAGCAGCCCGAGCATGCTGCCGCCGCGTTTGAGCCGGTAGCGGCGTGCCAGTTGCCGCAGTTGGACATTGGCGTGGTGCACCAGCAGGTCCAGGTTGTAGGCCTGGGCCAGTTTGCGGAAGCGGTCGCCGGTGGCCGAGCCGATCAGGGCATCCAGGCGTGCCCAGCGCTGATATTCGGCATAGGCCTGGTCGATCTGCAGGGCGAGGGCCTGGTTGGCGTCCTGCCGGCGCTGGTCCTGCGCCTGTTCGGCGCGTAGCTCGGCGCATTGCTGCTCGCTGGCGGCCAACTGCGTCTGCAGCTCGGCGAGGGCGTCGCTCAGGGCCTCGGGCGATGGATTGCCGTTGTGCTGGGCCTGATGGTTGTGCAGGCGCTGCTCGCGTTCGGCCAGCCGTACCCGGGCCTGTTCGACGGCCTTCTCGCCATGGAGCAATCGCTGGCGTAACGGGCCGACATGTTGTTCGTCCAGTTCGAGCAGGGCCTGCAGGGCTGCGTCGTCCAGTTCCGGATGGGAGGCGCGCCATTGGCCGATGCCAGCGGCCAGCGACTGAAGTTCTGCGTCCAGGGCCTGGGTCTGTTCCTGCCGGGCCTTGAGCTCGGCGGCCAGTTGCACCAGTTCGTTGCGCCGTTCATGCAGCTGCTGACTGGCCGCCGCCTCGGCGCTACGAGCCTGCTCCAGGGCCTGCTCGAGCCTTTGTTGCCACTGCTCGGCGCTGGCGTGTTCCCCCAGCAATTGCTTGAGTGCCTGCTGGCAGGCCTGCTGCTGTTCGGTCAGGGCCTGGAGTTGTTGCTGTGCCGCTTCCAGCTGCTGGGCCCGGGTCTGCTGACGGTCCTGTTCCTTCTCCAGGGCCTGCTGGCGCTGGAGCTGTTCGCCCAGTTCGTCGCGCTGCTGTTCCAACTGCTCCAGGCGCCGGGCGATCTGCTGGTCGAGCTGCATGAACGTCGCGGCGGGCTCGGTGCGCAGGGCTTGCAGGGTGTCGGCGGGCAACAACGCGCTGAAGTGGCTCAGTTCCTCATCCAGGCGCTGGCGATCACGGGTCAGCTCCTGTCGCTGGTGCTCCAGGTGCTGCGTGGCCTGCTGGCTGGCGGTTTCGGCGGCTCGCAGGTGTTGAGCCAGGCGCGCGGCGTCCTGTTGCAGGGTCAGCAGGGCGGCCTGGCGTTCTTCGTCCTGGGTGATGCGCAGGTTCAGCTGGCTGTTCTGCTGGGCGAGCCAGGCGTCGCGCCGGGGGGCGTCCTGGGCCGACAGTTGCGTGGCCAGTGGATGGGCTTGCAGGGTGGGGTTCAGCGCCTGTTGCTGGTCGGCCAGCTGTTCCTGCTGCTGCCTGAGTTCCTTGAGCTGGGCGATGACGCCGCTGTAGCGGGCCCGCAGGTCGATGACTTTCTCATTGAGTCGCTCGACGGCCTGGCGGGCGTTGGCTTCTTCGCTTTCGTCGTGGCGCCCGAGGCTTTGCAGCAGGGCTTCGGGCTGATGATAAGGATGCTCGACGCTGCCACATACCGGGCAGGGCTGGTCGTCCTGGAGTTGCGCGCGCAATTGCTCGACGCTCTCGCTTCGGGCCAGGCGCTGGCGCTCCAGCAGTTGGCGGGTGACAGTCAGGGTCTGCTCGGCCACCCCCAGCTCGGCCTTGGCTTCGCTGCCTTCGCGCACCAACCGGTCACGCTCCTGCAACGCCTGCTGCTGGCGTTGTTCCAGTTCGGCTGCGCGTTTGTCCAGGTCTTGCTGGAGCGCCCACAGGCGCGTCAGCTCCTCGAAGGCACGCTGTTGCTTGCGATTGTCCTGCAGCAGGGTGCCGAGCAACTGGATCTGTTCGGCCACCGCTTCGGGCTCGGCGCCGGCTTCCTTGTAGAGCACTTCCAGATCCTGCCGACGTGCCGCCAGGTCCTCGGCGGCACGGGCGGCGCTGTGTTCCAGGGTGGCGAGTTCGGCCTGGCCCTGGTTCAGGCGATTGCCGATCAGCATCAGTTGCTGAAGGCGATCGCGATAGGCATTCCAGGCGTCGCTGAGAGGCGCAAGGTGGCCGCTCTGCTCCAGCTCGATGGCGATGCGCTGCAGGCGTTCGGCTACCTGCCGTTGCTGTTGTTGCAGGGTCTCGATGGTGCGCTGGCCTTCGATGCAGGCCTGCTGGGCGTGTTGCTGGCGTTCGGCAGCCTGATTGACCTCGGTGGCGAGACGGGCAAGGGTGCTCTGTTCATCGAACGCCTGGCGCAACGACAGTGTGTTGTCGGTGCTCTGCTGTCGAGCCGCGACCAGCGCCAGTTGCGCCGCCTCCAGGCCTTTTTCCAGTTCCGCCCGTTGTTCGTTCAGCTCGATCTGTCGCTCGCTGAGTCGCTGGATCTGTGTCGCCAGGGGCGCCAGTTGTCGAGTCAGTTCGGCCTGACGGACAAACTGATGCCGCTGGGGCGCCAGGTGTTCCAGGCGGGTCAGCCTCAGGCGTTCGTCGGCCAGGGCGGTCCATTCGGCCTGGGCCTGTTGCAGCTGTTCGGCGGCGCTGGCGTGTTCGTCCTGCAACTGGTGCAGGTCCTTGAGCCAGGTGTGCTGCTGCTCCAGTTGCTTGAGTTGCGCCTGCTGGAGCCTGAGCTTCTGCTGGGCCAGGTTGAAACGCTCATCCAGCTCGGCCCGGGCCTGCGGCGCCAGGGGGGTGACGCCGCTGGCCTGGTCCTGCAGCTGCCTGTGGGATTCCTTGGCCTGCTTGGCCTTGTCGAAGGCACGACGGCCGAGGCGGGTATAGAGCGCGGTGTCGGTGAGCTTTTCCAGCAGCTCGCTGCGTTCGTTGTCATCGGCTTTGAGGAATGCGCTGAACTCGCTCTGGGCCAGCAACACGGCGCGGGTAAACTGTTCGAAGTTCAGGCCCAGGGCCGCTTCGAGCTGGGTCTTGTATTCGCCTTTCTGGCTCGCCAGCAGTTGATCGTTGTCCAGGTCCCGCAGGCTCTGGCGACTGGCTTGCAGTTTGCCGCCGGCTTTTTCCCGGGCGCGGTTGGCTTCCCAGCGGGCGCGGTAGCGACGCCCGTCGATGCCGCGAAAATCCACTTCGGCATAGCCGTCGCCGGTGCCGCGACGCAACAGCGTGCGCGGATCGCCGGTGGCGACTTCACCGTCGGCGTCCGGCACCTTGGCATCGCGGCCGGTGTGGCTGAGGCGCGGCACGGTACCGAACAGCGCCAGGCACAGGGCGTCGAGCAGGGTACTCTTGCCGGCGCCCGTGGGACCGGTGATGGCGAACAGGCCGGCGCTGGCCAGGGGTTCGGCGGTGAAGTCGATGTCGAAGGGCCCGGCCAGGGAGGCGAGGTTCTTCAGGCGGATCGCGAGGATCTTCATGCTTGCTCCTCCTGCGTCTGCACGTCTTGCAACAGCAGGGCAAAATCCTCGAGGGTCTGTTCATCCACTTCGTTGCCGTAGGTGTCCTGCCAGGCGCGGCTGAACAGTTCCTGGGGGCTGAGTTGATCCAGCTCGATCAGCGCCGTGTCGTCGATACGCCCGGCTCCTGCGCTGCCGGCGTACTCGGCGGCGATCCGCACCAGTCGCACGGCCTTGCCTTGCAGCGCGGTTTCCACCTGCTGGCGCAGGTCCGGCTGCGGTTCGTCGAGACGTACCCGCACCTCCAGCCAGGGCTGGCGCTGGATGTCGGCCAACAGGTCGATGTCAGGCAGGTCCTTGAGCTGTACCAGGATCTCGGCCAGGGGAGCCGGGCCCAGGCGTTGCAGGCTGACGGCGCGGGGGATCAGCCTCGGCTCGACCTTGACCAGGGTTTCGCCATCCAGGGTGATGTCGAGGATCTGATGCGAGTAGCCGATCTCGGAAAACGACAGCGGGATCGGCGAGCCGCTGTAGCGGATGCGCTCTTCGCCATTGACCTTCTGGGGCTTGTGCAGATGGCCGAGGGCGACGTAGCTGATGCTGGGACCGAACAGGCTGGCGGGCAGGGCTTCAGCGTTGCCGATGATCAGGCTGCGTTCCGAGTCTTCGGACACCGAACCGCCGGCCATGTGCGCATGGCTGACGGCAATCAGCGCCTGGCCTTTCTTGCGCTTGGCGTTGGCGGCCGCGATCAGCCATTCATGGACCTGGCCAATGCCCCGCAGGTAGTCGTCCCCCAGCTGCGCGCCGGTCACTTCCGCAGGCCGCAGGAAGGGCAGGGCCAGGCACCACGCCTTGATCTTGCCCTTGGCGTCGGGCAGGGGCAGCAGCAGGCGCTCGACGTCCAGCTGTCCATCGTCCAGCCACAGCACCCGGCCCAGGGCATGGGTACGCAGCCGCCGCATCAAGGGCGCGGGCAACTCGATCCGCGAGCCGGAATCATGGTTGCCGGCGATCATCACGATGGTCAGGTTGGCATTTTGCTCATGGGCACTGACGATGAAGTCGTACAGCCGTTCCTGGGCTTTGACCGGCGGATTCACGGTGTCGAAGATGTCGCCGGCGATCAGCAGCACGTCGGGTTTGTCGCAGGCCAGCTGGCGCAGCAGCCATTCAAGGAAACACGCGTGTTCGAAATCGCGTTCCTGGCCGTGCAGGTTTTGCCCCAGGTGCCAATCGGAGGTGTGGAACAGACGCAAGGCAAACTCCAGAAAACAGGTGATGGCCGCGGTGAAGAGAAGGGCGGCTAAAAGAAGCAGAGTTTACTGGGAAATGGGAAGCAGGACCTGCTCAACTTCGTTGGATGTACCGATCGAATCGGGAGCCAATTGCGTGGCGAGGGGATTTATCCCCTCGCCACAGGTGCTGTGCCTGGCTTGATTGCTCTGTATGGATGCGTGAGCTATTTAGGGTACAACGGCGGCAACCCTGTATCGCCAGCCGAATCTTGCGCGTTTTCGGTGGGCGGGATGGCGCGGATGGCGCGCCACAGGTCTTCGCCTTGCCAGTGCTGGCCGGTTTCGCTGTAGAGCGCACCATTGAGGCCGTCGAGGGCATCGGACAGC
Source organism: Pseudomonas sp. NFACC43 (assembly GCF_900119645.1). Classification (NCBI taxonomy): domain Bacteria; kingdom Pseudomonadati; phylum Pseudomonadota; class Gammaproteobacteria; order Pseudomonadales; family Pseudomonadaceae; genus Pseudomonas; species Pseudomonas sp. NFACC43. The sequence goes on along the minus strand of NZ_FPKK01000001.1, from coordinate 35,382 downwards.
GGCACGAAGCGCGCCGCCATGTCGGCCAGGGTTTCCGGCTGCTGCCGGGCCCAGGCGTCCAGGGCCTGGCGGGTGGCGTGGGGGTCGTTGGCCAGGCAGGTGCGCTTGAGGTCGTCCAGCAGGGTGCGAGGGCTCGGCCCGGCCTGGGTGGCGCGAAGCACCGCCGGCTGCGAACGGGCCCGCCACCACAGGCCGAAGCCGAGCAGGGTGGTGCAGGCCAGGAGCAAAGTGCTCAACTGCCAGTACCACAGGGTTTCGCTGTCGACGGTGGTCACCACCTGTGGCGTGCCCGCCGGCGTATCCACCATCAGGCTGGGGTTGTTCGCCACCTGCAGGGTCCGCGCCGGAAGGCTGGTGCGATCCAGGTGGTTTTCCAGGGTGTTCCACCAGACCACTTCCACCGGCGGCAGTTCGATGGTGCCGCTGCGGTTGGGCACCAGCGCCTCGCGGTCTTCGCGGCTGCCCACCAGCCCCCGTTCGCTGCTGCGGCTGCTGAGCACCGGCTGGTCGGGATAGCGGCGCAGGCCATTGATTTCCGTGGCGGGCAGCGGTGGCAACTGGGAACTGGCCAGGCCCTCGGCTTCGAGGGTCAGGCTGCGGGTCAGGGAATCGCCTACCTGGCTGTGGGTCGGTTCCGGACTCCAGCTCTCGCTCAGGGAAAGGCTGCGGGCCGGTAGCCACGGTACGTCGGGGGGGTAGCTGGCGGGCTTGGGGTCGACGGTCAACGACAGTTGGGTCGAGCTGACCCGCATCAACTGGCCGGGCTTGGGGCCCGATGGCGCGGCCCCCTGGGCCACCGGTTCGACCAGGGTCGCGCTGAATGTCTGGGCCGGTATCGTCAGCTCGCCGCTGCGCTGGGGGTAGATGCCGTAACGCAGCTCGATCACGCCATGGCGCACGTCGTTGATGACTTTCTCATAGGTGCGCGATTCGCCCAGTTGCTCGGTGCGGGCATCGGGGATGTGCAGGGGCGTCAGGCTGCTGTCGTCGTACAGCGACACCGAATGGTAGATACGCAAGGTCAGGATCGCCTGGGCCTGCACGTACACGCGGTTCTGGTCGAGGCTGGCTTCGATGAACACCGGTGCCAGGGTGCCGGAGGCGTTGCGGGTTTCGCTTTCGATCACTTGCAGGGTGATCGGCTGGCTGCTCACTTCCCCCAGTTGCAGGGAAGGAATGACCACCGTGCCACTCTGGCGCGGCAGTAGCGTCACGATCCAGCGGGTGGTCGCGCGGTTTTCGCCGTCCAAGGTCGTCAGTTGGTTGACCTGGCGGGTGCCGCGCACGTCGAACAGCGCCTGGAGCGGCCCCAGGTCAGGCTTGCCGAACAGCGTGGCGTCGTTGGACTCCAGGGTCAGCTCCACCGTTTCCCCGGAGTTCAGGCGGCTGCGGTCGACGCTGGCGGTCAACTGCGCGGCCTGGGCCGCGCCGATCCAGAGCAGCAAGACAAGGAACTGGGCGGTGAAGCGGATCATGGGGTTTTTCCCTGGGCCTGGTGGCTTTGTTGTTCATACCAGAATTTGCGTCGCAGCAGTTCGCCCGGATTGTCCGGAATCTGGCGCAGCCATTGCTCCAGTGCCTGGCGCTGTTCTTCTTCGTTGCGTCCGGCGGCGGGGCGCAGTGGCGGAGTGGTGGTCTGTTCGTCGGGCAGCTCGCTTCCCGGTACGTCCTGGGCGCCGTCCGGTGCCGTCGGCGATGGCTGGGCTTCTTCCGGCGGTGTCGTTGCCTCGGCGGAGGACGATTGGGCCTGTGAAGACTGGGGCGGCGTATCGGCGCCGGGCGATTGTTCGGCGGGGTTCGATGCCTCGCTCTCGGCAGGCTCGGGTTCGTCCGGGGGCACTGTCTGTTCTTTCAACAGGCTCTGCACCAGAGCCTTGTTGGTCTGGGCGGGGCGCAGGTCCGGTTGCAGTTCCAGGGCTTGTTCATAAGCATCCAGCGCGGCTTCCAGTTCGCCGCTCCTGGCCAGCGCATTGCCGCGATTGTAATGGGCGCGGGCGTCGGAGCCCTCGGCAAAGCGCCGGGCGGCTTCGCTGTATTGCCCGGCCTCGTAGAGGGCGACGCCTTGCCACTGGCTGTCTTCGAAATGAGCGGCGGCCTCTGCCGGACGCTTTTGCTTGAGCAGATGCTGGCCCTGCTGGTCGGGACGCAGCCACAGGTCCTCGAATTCGAAGGCATGCCCGGTCTGCGGCAGCACGAACAGCAGCGGCAGGCAGAACAGCCAGCCCCGGCGTCCGGCACAGGCGGCCAGCAGCAACAGCGGCAGGAGCAGCCAGTAACCCTGGTCGGCCCAGGTGTCCAGGCGCAGGGTCTGGCCGTCCTGGCGCAGATGCCGTGGACCTTCCAGCAAACCAAGGCCTCGCAGGTCGCTGTCGTCCAGGCGCGCGGGACGGTAACGGCCGTCCAGCTCGTTGATGAAGGCCTTGAGGCTGGGGCTGTCCAGGCGCGGCACCAGGATCGCGCCTTGTGCATCCTTGAGGTAGCTGCCATCGCCCTGGGCCACCGGCGCGCCTTCGCGTGTCCCGATGCCCAGCATCAGCAAGCGGGTGGCGGAGCCGTCCAGGACCTGGCGGATACCCTGGCGTTCCTGCTCGTTCAGGGACGAACCGATCAGCAGGATCCGCCCATGGCCGAGCCCGCCCTGGTCCAGCAGGGCCATGGCCTTGTTGATGGCCAGATCGGCTCGATGCCCCCCTTGCGGCATGATCGAAGGGGCCAGGGCTTCGAGCAGGTTGGCGCTGGTGGCCAGATCGTCCGACAGCGGCACCAGGGTGTGGGCGCTGCCGGCGTAGACGACGATCGCGGTCTGGGCGTCGCTGCGGTTATGCAGCAGGTCCAGCAGCTTGCGCCGGGCCTGCTCCAGGCGAGTGGGCGGCACGTCGGTGGCGAGCATTTCCGGGGTCAGCTCCAGCACGACCACCAGCGGGTCGGCGGGCTTCTGGCTGGTCTGTTCGACCCGTGCCCAGCTGGGGCCGAGCAACGCCAGGACCATCAGCAGCCAGCCCAGGCCCAGGGCGATCCAGGGCAAGCGGCTTTCCCGACCGCTGCCGCCGCTGAGCAACACCGCGTGGAAGGCCGGCGGCAGGATCATCTGCCAGCGGCCCACCCGTTTCTGCCGATGCCACAGCTGCCAGAGCAACCACCCCAGCAGGGGCAGCACCAATACGAAAGCGGGGCGCAACCAGTGCGGCCACAGGCTGATCATCGGCGCCTCCGCAAGCGCAGGCGCTTGAGCCGTTGACGCCATTCGGCATGTTGGGCCGGCTGGAACAGCGGCTGGGTGAACAGACGCTGCAAGGGGTTGTCCGGCCAGCGCTCACGGACCACCAGCAGCATGCTCAGCAGCAAGGCTATGCCCAGGGGCCACTGGTACAACGCCTGGGCGGGGCGGGCCTGGGTCGGCTGCTGAATCACCGGTTCGAGTTGGTCGAGGGTGGTCTTGATCTCGAGCAGTTGCCCACCGTCCTGGGCCCGGAAATATCGACCACCCGTGGCCTGGGCGATCTCCTTGAGCGCCGGTTCGTCCAGGTCCAGGCTCGGGTTGACGCCGAGAAAGCCCGCCGTGCCGCTCTGCTCCGGGTCGGCGCCGATGCCGATGGGGTAGATTTTCACGCCCTCGTCGGCGGCCAGCCGGGCGGCGGTCAACGGGTCGATTTCGCCACCGTTGTTGGCACCGTCGGTGACCAGGATCAGCACGCGGCTGTGGGCCGGGCGCTGGCGCAGGCGCTTGAGGGCCAGGCCGATGGCGTCGCCGATGGCGGTGTTCTTGCCGGCGATGCCGATGCGCGCCTCATCGAGCCAGCGCCGGACGGTGTGGCGGTCAAAGGTCAAGGGTGCCTGCAGATAGGCCTGGCTTGCGAACAGGATCAGGCCGACCCGGTCGCCTTCGCGTTTTTCGAGAAAGTCCCCCAGCATGTGCTGGACCAGTGCCAGGCGACTGACTTCCTCGTCCTGCCAGCGCATGTCGGGGAAATCCATGGACCCGGAGACATCCACCGCCACCAGCAGGTCGCGACCGCTGGCGGCAATCGGCAATGGCTCGCCCAGCCACTGCGGGCGGGCGGCGGCGATCAGCAGGAGCAGCCAGAGCAGGATGAAGGGCGCCTGCTGGCGCCAGCTCGGCAGGCTGGCCCGGGCGCGACGACCGACAAGGCCTTCGAGGTCTTCCAGGAAGCTGACCTTGAGCACCGATTCGCCGCTGTCGGCCGGCGGCAGCACCAGGCGCATCAGCCAGGGCAGCGGCAACAGGGCGAAGATCCACGGCCAGGCGAACTCAAACATGCTTGCGAATCCAGATTTCGACGGCCTGGGTCAGGCCGGCGATGGCTTTGTCGTCCAGCTTGCATTCGGGTTTGTAGGCGCCTTCCACCAGCACCATCCAGCGGGTCAGGCCGGCGGCCGGACAGCGGTTATCCAGGAAGGCCAGCCATTTGCGCCCGTTGAGGGTATGGCTCTGGCTGTAGGGATAGTGGTTGCGGCACAGGCGCTTGAGCAGCCCGTTGAGCTGTTGCAGCCAGGCACCGGCCGGCGCGCCGTCATAGGGCTTGGGCAGTTGCGCGAGTTCGGCCAGGGCGGCCAGGCGCACCGGGTCCAGGGGCTGCTCGGCGCGGTCGGTGTTGCGCTTGGCCGGGATGAAGCGGCGCAACTGCCACAGGCCCAGGCCCAGCAGGGGCAACAGTACCAGCAGCAGCCACCAGCCTGGCGCGGGGGGCCAGAAACCGATAGGCGGTGGCGCTATCAGTGGCTGCAATTGATCGAGGCTACTCATCGTTTTTTCCCCGGTCGTCCGGGATTCAGGTATTCGCGCAACTGTTCGACCATGTCGCCCTGGGTGCTGAGGGGCATCATCAGGATGCGCAGCTTCTGCGCCAGCATTTCCCAGCGCCCCAGGCGTGCCTCGGCCTGGGCACGATAGGCCTGGCGCAGCTCCACGTTGAGCGTATCGAGCTCCAGCTGCGCGCCGCGCTGGGCAAAGCGCAACAGACCGGCCGCGGGCAGGGCATGATCCAATGGGTCGGACAGCGGCAGCAGCAGCAGATCGCAATGGCGCGACAGCAGGCTCAGTTGCTGTTCGGCGCTGTCGGACAGCGCACGTTCGTCGCAGATCACGATCGCCAGGCTGCCGGGGCGCAGCACTTCCCGGGCCCGACGCAAGGCGATGCCGAACGAGTCGCGATCCGGCTCGCCCTCGGTGTGCAGCGACTGGTTGACCCGCACCAGGCGGTTGAGCAGTTGCAGCAGGCTCTGTTTGCTGCGCCGGGGCTTGACCTCGTAATGGGTATTGTTGCCGAACACCAGGCCGCCGACCCGGTCGTTGTGCCCCAGCGCGGCCCAGCCGAACAGGCTGGCGGCCTGGGCGGCGAGCACCGACTTGAAGGTCAGCCCCGAGCCGAAGAACAGTCGATGGCTTTGCTCGATCATGATGAAGATCGGCCGCTCCCGCTCTTCGTGGAACAGCTTGGTGTGGGGTTCCTGGGTGCGAGCGGTCACGCGCCAGTCGATGGTGCGCACGTCGTCGCCGGCCTGATAGACCCGCACCTGGTCGAAATCCACCCCGCGCCCACGCAGCTTGGAGTGGTGCAGGCCGATCAGCGGGCTGCGTTGGCCAGGCGTGGAAAACAACTGCACTTCGCGCACGCGATGGCGCATCTCGATCAGCTCCGACAGGCTGACGCGGATGCCCGGTGCGGGCGCCAGTGGGCTATTCATGACTCATGCTCAAGCGACGGCGACGACGTCGAGAATCCGCTGCACGACCCGGTCCTGGTCGATGCCCGCGGCTTCGGCTTCGAACGAGAGAATGATGCGATGGCGCAGCACGTCGAACAACACGGCCTGGATGTCCTCGGGGCTGACGAAATCGCGTCCGGCCAGCCAGGCGTGGGCTCGGGCGCAGCGGTCCAGGGCGATGGAGCCCCGCGGGCTGGCGCCGTAGGCGATCCACTCGGCCATTTCCGGGTCGAACTTGGCCGGGTTGCGGGTGGCCATGACCAGTTGCACCAGGTATTCCTCCACGGCATCGGCCATGTACAGCCCGAGGATTTCCTTGCGGGCGGAGAAAATCGCCTGCTGGCTCACGCGGCGCTCGGGCGTGGTTTCGCCGTGCAGGGCTTCGCCCCGGGCCTGCTGGAGAATGCGCCGTTCTACCGCGGCATCGGGGAAACCGATCTTGACGTGCATCAGGAACCGGTCGAGCTGCGCCTCCGGCAGCGGGTAGGTGCCTTCCTGCTCGATCGGGTTCTGCGTGGCCATGACCAGGAACAGCGGCGACAGCTCATAGGTGCTGCGCCCGACGCTGACCTGCCGCTCGGCCATGGCTTCGAGCAGGGCCGACTGGACCTTGGCCGGGGCCCGGTTGATTTCGTCCGCCAGCACCAGGTTATGGAAGATCGGCCCCTGCTGGAACACGAAACTGCCGGTTTCCGGACGGTAGATTTCCGTGCCGGTGATGTCGGCCGGCAGCAGGTCGGGGGTGAACTGGATGCGATGGAACTGCGCTTCGATACCTTCGGCCAACTCCTTGATGGCCTTGGTCTTGGCCAACCCCGGCGCGCCTTCCACCAGCATGTGGCCGTCGGCGAGCAGGGCGATGAGCAGGCGCTCGATGAGTTTTTCCTGGCCGAGAATCTGCGTTGAAAGAAAGGTTCGCAGCGCCAGCAGCGCTTCACGATGTTCCATCGATGACTGTTCCTGGAAAGGGAAGCCCCTGGCGTTCGGATAACGTCGGGGCTGGGGGCGTTACTTTAAAGCATGGCGGGGGGTGGCGACTAACGGGATTTTGTCCGGTGTGCGGATTTGTGATCGGTTTGGATTCAAGAGGTGAGGTCGGACCAGGTCGCAATGACGGTCATAGCGTCAGCATGGAAGCAAGCTGAGCCGCACCCTCACGATCAGGCTGGCTTTCACGGAAGATTGGCGGAGCGCCATCCCCTCGCCACAAAAGAAGGACGACTCAGCCTTTCCAGGCGTCGGGGTTGACCAGGTTGGCCGGCCGCTCACCGGCCAGGGCCGCCAGCAGGTTGTCCACCGCGCAGCGGGCCATCGCCTCCCGGGTTTCGTGGGTGGCCGAGCCCATGTGTGGCGTCGCCACCACGTTGTCCATCTGCAGCAGCGGCGAATCCGCATTCAAGGGCTCGCGCTCGAAGACATCCAGCCCCGCGCCACGGATCTGTTTGTTGCGCAGGGCTTCAATCAGCGCCGCTTCGTCCACCACCTTGCCTCGGGAAATATTGATGAAAATACTCTCGGGGCGCATCCGGGCAAACGCCTGGGCGTCGATCAAACCGTGGGTCTCGGCGGTCAAGGGCAAGGTCAGGCAAATGAAGTCCGCCTGCTGCAACAGGCTGTCGAGACTGCAATAACGCGCGTTGAAACGCTGCTCGACCGCAGGCTTGGGTGAGTGGCTGTGGTAGATCACCGGCATGCCGAAGCCGAAGTGCCCGCGCTGGGCCAGGGCTTCACCGATGCGACCCATGCCGATGATACCCAGGGTCTTGCCATGGACGTCGCTGCCGAAATGCTTGGAGCCGATGCTCTGTTGCCAGCCGCCGGCACGGACCAGGTTGGCCAGCTCCACCACGCGGCGAGCGGTGGCCAGGATCAGCGCGAAACCCGTGTCTGCGGTGGTTTCGGTCAGCACGTCGGGCGTGTTGGTGAGCAGGATCCGGCGTTCGGTCAGGTAGTCGATGTCGTAGTTGTCGACCCCCACCGAGACGCTGGCGATGGCTTGCAGGTCTGGCGCCAGGTCCAGCAGCAAGGCGTCCAGCCGGAGGCTGGCCCCCAGCAGGCCATGGGCGCCAGGCAAGGCGTCGCGCAGTTGCGCCAGGCCCTGGGCATCGAGACGTTCGACCAGGGTTACCTGGGCCTGGGCTTGCAGGCGGGCCATCAGTTGTTCGGAAAGGGCCTTGTATAACACCACGTGTTTTTTCATGGGGATCGGTCTCGATTCAGGAGTGGGCGGTCGCCGGGTGTGGCTTGGCGGCCTTGGATTCGACCCGGTCGCTGGCGCCAGGCTTGAGGGCGAGGGTCAGCACCACCGACAGAAGCAGTGCGCCGCTCATCAGCAGGAACGACATGCCTGGAGAACCGGTGGAACCGTTGAGGTAACCCACCAGGTAGGAGCCGCCGAAGGAGCCCAGGGCGCCCATGCTGTTGATCAACGCCATGGCGCCACCTGCGACATTGGCCGGAAGGATCTCCGGGACGATGGCGAAAAACGGCCCGTACGGCGCATACATGCAGGCCCCGGCGACCACCAGCAGGCTATAGGACCACCAGAAATGCTCGGGCCCCAGCAGGTACGAGGCATAGAACGCGATGGAGGCGACCAGCAGTGGCGGCCAGACGAAACGCTTGCGTTTCTGGGCCTTGTCCGACGCCCAGGACACCACGAGCATGCCGGCCACCGCCGCCAGGTACGGCAAGGACGACAGCCAGCCGGCCTCCACCATGCTCATTTGCTGGCCTGCCTTGAGGATCGACGGCAGCCACAGCACGAACCCATAGACCCCGATGCTCCAGCAGAAGAACTGCAGCGCCAGGATGATGACCTTGGGCGAGCGGAAGGCCTCGGCGTAGTTCTTCACCGCCTTGATGCCGACCTGTTCCGCTGCCAATGCGCTCTCCAGGTCGTGTTTTTCCTGGGCGTTGAGCCATTTGGCCTGGGACGGACGATCATCCGCCAGGCGCCACCAGATAAAGGCCCAGAACACCGCCGGCAGGCCCTCGATGATGAACATCCAGCGCCAGTCGAACTGCTGCACCAGATAACCGGACACCACCGACATCCACAGCATCGTCACTGGGTTGCCGAGGATCAGGAAGGTGTTGGCGCGCGAGCGTTCGGCCCGGGTGAACCAATGGCACAGGTAAACCAGCATGGCCGGCATCACGGCGGCCTCGACCACGCCGAGCATGAAGCGGATCACGATCAGCCAATAGGCATTGGAGACGACGCCGGTCAGCGTCGCCAGCGAGCCCCAGAGTATCAGGCTGACGAAGATCAGCTTCTTGACGCTGTGCTTCTGGGCGTAGATCGCCCCCGGTACCTGGAAGAAAAAGTAGCCGAGAAAAAACAGGGCCCCCAGCAGGGACGACAACCCCGGTGTGATCATCAGGTCCTCGGCCATGCCCGAGGCGGCGGCGAACCCGTAGTTGGCCCGATCCAGATAGGCCAGGCTGTAGGTGATGAACACAATGGGCATGATGTACCACCAGCGGCGGGTGGCGAGGTTGAGCGTTTGCATGTCGTTGACTCCTGAGCTTGTTGTTTTTGTTTGCAGCAGGTGTGTTTTGCGGTGGCCTCTATCGCGAGCAAGCTCGCTCCCACAGGGGTTAACTCGATCCCATGTGGGAGCGAGCTTGCTCGCGATAGGCGGTTTCAAATTCAGCCAGTAACTCAATGCGAGTCGGCAATCCCTCCATGTCTCCACGGCTCTGTACCGCGCGGCTGCCAATCCAGTTGGCGCGCTGCACGGCCTCGGTGATGGCGCGTCCTTCGAGCAATGCACTGACCAGGCCAACGGCAAATCCATCGCCGGCGCCCACGGTGTCCACCACGCGCGCCACCGGCACGCCAGGCACAACGCCTTGTTCAAGCGGCGTGCGGTAATAGGCACCCTGCGCGCCGAGCTTGATCACCACGGCGTCGGCGCCCTGGTCCAGGTAGAACGCGGCGATGTCGGCGGGCTCGTCGTACCCGGTCAGCAGCCGCCCTTCGCCGAGTCCCGGCAAGACCCAGTGGGCGAGGGCGGCGAGGCGATTGACTTCGCCGATCATCGTCGACTCGCTGGCCCACAGGCCTGGTCGCAGATTGGGATCGAACGACAGGCTACGGCCGGCTTCGCGCATGCGGGTCATCAACTCGAAGGCCATCTGCCGAGCCGTGGCCGACAGCGCCGGCACGATACCGGTGGCGTGCAGGTGACGGGCTTGCAGCAGCGCCGGCACGATGGACGCCACCGACAGATGGCTGGCCGCTGAGCCGCGTCGGAAGTATTCGACTTGCGGGTCGCTGCCATCATCGGTACGGGACTTGAACTGGAATCCGGTGGGGTGCGCTGGATCCACCGCCACGTGACTGCAGTCCAGGCCTTCGTTCTCCAGCGTCCGCACCACGAAACGGCCCAGGGAGTCGGCGCCGACCCGGCTCAGCCATGCCACCTGCAAGCCCAGCCGGGACAAGCCGATGGCGACGTTGCTGTCGGCCCCGGCAATGCGTTTATGAAACTGGTTGACGCAGGCCAGGTCACCGTTCTGGTCGGCCACCAGCATCGCCATGGTTTCGCCGAACGACAATACATCGAGCTCAGACATGGGCGGGCTCCCGGCTCGATTGCCCAAGTTGGGCGAGGGCGGCCACATGCTCCCTGGTCAACTGCAACAGGTCTTCGCCTTGTAGTGGATATTCGGCGGCCCGCATCACGCCGGCCGGCATCTGTTTGAACAGTTGTCCCCACACATGCAGGTCCGTCACTGCCGGCGGCACGGCCACCAGCTTGCCGTCGGCGCGTCGGGCCACCGCCTTGCAGTGCACATACGCCACATAGTGGCCGAGCTGCCGGGCCGCCATGGCCGCCGATTGGTCCTGCCATTGCCAGTTGCCAATATCGAAGGTCATGCCGATGGGCAACGCTTGCTGCTCGGCTGCGGCGAAGAACCGTTGCAACGGTTCGATTCGCCCGCCCTGCAAGGTCTGGTCGTTTTCCACCAGCAATTGCACCGGGCTTGCGGCGAGCACATCCGCCAAGGCTGACAGGTCATGGGAATCGGTGAAGTGACCGAGGGAGACTTTCAGCCATGTGGAGCCGAACGCCTCGGCACGTTGCAAGGTAGGCGCCAGGGCGGGATTGGGTTTGGACCGGCCCGCGAGCCACAGCTCGAGGGGGGACGAAAAAATGCTCTGCAAACCTTTGGCCTGGGCGCTCGTGGCCAGCTCGGCGGGCTGTTCGGTGGTGAGCAGTTCCTCGCGCCATTCGACCCGCGAGGCGCCGGCGGCGGTCAGCAGATCGATGAAACTGCCTTGGCCATGTTGCCGCACCAGGTCGGCGCCGTAGCTGGAAAGGCTGATGGAAACGGGTGGCTTGTTCATTGTTGTCACACCTCTGAAACCGGTTTCAGTTCTGGTCAAAAAAAAGGGGGAGCTTCAGGGCCTCATCGCGAGCAAGCTGGCTCCCACAGGGGGCTTCAATGCGCTACAGATCCAGTGTGGGAGCGAGCTTGCTCGCGATAGCGCCCTCACCATCACCGACCATTGCCAAGCGTCGACCCACGCTCGATCAACCGCGCCGCAAAATCCAGGGTCCGCACCGGCCCGCTGTCGCCGCGCAAGCGCTTGAGCAGGCATTCGAATGCACTGGCGCCGATCTCGGCAGTGGGTTGGGCGAGGGCCGTGATGCCGCTGCCCACCAACGGATACCAGTCCAGGTCGTCGAGGGCGATCAGGCCCACGTCGTCGAACAGGTCGCAGCCCAGTTCACGCAACACCCGGGTGGCGGACAAGGCTGCAATGCCATTGGCGCAGAACAGCGCCTTGGGGCCCCGGTCCGGCTGGGCCAGGAAGGTCTCGATGCGCGTGGTCAACTGATCGCAGATTTCCACCACGGTGCCGCAGAGGGCGGGGCGCTGCTCGATGCCAGCCTTGAAGCTCTCGACCCGCTCGATTCGCGAGCTGGTCCCGTCGAACGGCTCGGTTACCAGCAGCAGGTCACGGTAGCCTCGCTGTTCAAGGTGATCGAGGGCCATCGTCACGGCGGCGGGGTTGTCCAATCCCACCAGGTCGCTGTCGAGCCTGTCGACCTTGCGGTCCACCAGTACCAGGGGCATCTCGTTGCGCAGTTCGAGCAGTTCGTCCCGGTGATGGCCGAGGGTGTTTACGATCAAGCCTTCGATGTTGTAGGCGCGCAACAGCGCCAGGTGCTGGCGTTCCTGCTCGTCGTCCCGGTCGGTGTTGCATACCACCAGGCTGTAGCCATGGCGACGGCAGGCGGTTTCCACACCATGCATCACGGCAATCGAATAAGGGTTGCGGATATCGGCCACCAGCATGCCGATCAGGCGAGTACGGCCGCGCTTGAGGCCGCGGGCCATCTGGTTGGGGCGATAGCCCAGTTCACTGATCGCTTGCTCGATGCGCCGGGCGATGGCTTCGGAGAGCAGGGCGCGGTCCTCGCCGATGAACCGCGAGACGCTGGCCTTGGAAACCCCGGCGCGTTCGGCCACATCAAGCATGGTGACGCGGCTGCGCTGGGCGGCGGAGAAAGAATTCACGGATGGAAACCTGCTTATTGGAATTATTCAACGGTTCTGAAACCGGTTTCAGGAAACCTCAGAACACAGTCGCCCGTCAAGGGCGTCTCGATGCGAGAGCGACCGACGGTTGCCACGTCGCGAGCGGTTTTGAGGTGACGGTCACTCTCTTGCAAGCTGAGCCGCCGCTATCGCGAACAAGCTCGCTTGCACGATGGTGACTTGCACAGGTTGGTGAACGACGCCAGTCCTGTGGGAGCGAGCTTGCTCGCGATAGCGTCCATTGAAACGCTGGAATCAGTCCTGTCTTACGTAGGTCCCGGTACCCCGGAGAATGTTCTGCAGGGTCAACTCCACTTCCACCAGATCCGCCGCATCGGTGCAGTGGCTGATTTCCAGCACGTCGTCGCCATTGAGAGCATCGACGTGCGCCGCGGCGATCTCGATCTTCAGCAGGGTCGGGCTGAGGGTCACCTTTACACCATCCAGTGTCGAAGGCTCGCCATCGAGCGCGATCTCCAGCTCGTCCTCGTCGGGATAACGGCTCATGAGGAACATTTCGCCCTGGGCGCTGTGGCAGCAGAGCATGGCCATGTTGTCTTCTTCTTCATCACACGGGTTGGCGATCAGAAGGGCGGTGGTCATTTTCAAGGTGATGGCTCCAGGATCGAGTGCACGTGCGGGGTGCAAAAAGTGGATTCTGCCAGCGCGAAGGATTTTCTGCTGGTTTACCGCCTCGGGGTGCCGTTTGGTCCCCAGCCTGCTAGGGTTGTCCGGTGCGTACCGGCTGTTTAGCTAGCCGTTGACCGAATATGTCGCAGCGCTGCAAGCATGCTCGTTGTCGCACTCGTTAAGCTGCGCAACGGATGCGCACCTGCCAAGAGCACCGTGGGGTGTTTTTGGCAGGTGTTCATCACATGGAAGGTTACATGGAAAAGGAATGTGACCTGCGGGTCTTGTCCAGCTTCACCCACCTGTCGTCCTGTTTCCTCTGCCCGAGAACCAGGAACAGGATGGCCGGCAGCCCGAGAGGGGTTGCACGACGCTTTCATCAATAACAAGCCCAAGCGGAGTACCACAGATGGCGTTCTTCACCGCAGCCAGCAAAGCCGACTTCCAGCATCAACTGCAAGCGGTACTGGCGCAGCACATCAGTGAACAGGCACTGCCACAAGTGGCGCTGTTCGCTGAACAATTCTTCGGCATCATTTCCCTCGATGAACTCACCCAGCGCCGGTTGTCCGACCTCGCCGGTTGCACCCTGTCTGCCTGGCGCCTGCTTGAGCGCTTCGATCACGCGCAACCGCAGGTGCGTGTGTACAACCCCGATTACGAACGTCACGGCTGGCAATCGACCCACACCGCCGTGGAAGTGCTGCACCACGACCTGCCGTTCCTGGTGGACTCGGTGCGTACCGAGCTGAACCGTCGCGGCTACAGCATCCATACCCTGCAAACCACTGTGCTGAGCGTGCGCCGTGGCGCCAAGGGCGAGTTGCTGGAAATCCTGCCCAAGGGCACCCAGGGCGAGGGGATCCTGCAAGAGTCGTTGATGTACCTGGAAATCGACCGCTGCGCCAACGCCGCCGAACTCAACGTCCTGAGCAAGGAACTCGAGCAGGTGCTGGGTGAAGTGCGCGTGGCCGTGGCCGACTTCGAACCGATGAAAGCCAAGGTCCAGGACATCCTGGTGGGCCTGGACAACAGCGCCTACGCCATCGACGCCGATGAAAAGAGCGAAATCAAGACCTTCCTGGAGTGGCTGGTGGGCAACCACTTCACCTTCCTGGGCTATGAAGAGTTCGTGGTCCGTGAAGATGCCGAGGGTGGGCACATCGAGTACAACCCCGATTCGTTCCTCGGCCTGACCAGGCTGCTGCGCGCCGGCCTGACCGCCGATGACCTGCGCATCGAGGACTACGCCGTCAACTACCTGCGTGAACCGACTCCGCTGTCGTTCGCCAAGGCTGCGCACCCGAGCCGCGTCCATCGTCCGGCCTACCCGGACTATGTGTCGATCCGTGAAATCGACGCCGACGGCAAGGTCATCAAGGAATGTCGTTTCATGGGCCTGTACACCTCCTCGGTGTACGGCGAAAGCGTGCGGGTCATCCCGTACATCCGCCGCAAGGTCGAGGAAATCGAGCGGCGCTCGGGCTTCCAGGCCAAGGCGCACCTGGGCAAGGAACTGGCCCAGGTACTGGAAGTCCTGCCCCGTGACGACCTGTTTCAGACGCCGGTGGACGAGCTGTTCAGCACCGTGATGTCCATCGTGCAGATCCAGGAGCGCAACAAGATCCGCGTGTTCCTGCGCAAAGACCCGTATGGCCGTTTCTGCTACTGCCTGGCCTACGTGCCGCGCGACATCTATTCCACCGAAGTGCGCCAGAAGATCCAGCAAGTGCTGATGGATCGCCTCAAGGCCACGGACTGCGAATTCTGGACCTTCTTCTCCGAGTCCGTGCTGGCTCGTGTGCAGTTGATCCTGCGGGTGGACCCGAAGAACCGTATCGACATCGACCCGCTGCTGCTGGAAAAGGAAGTGGTACAGGCCTGCCGCAGCTGGAAGGACGACTACGCCAGCCTGGTCATCGAGAGCTTCGGCGAAGCCCAGGGCACCAACGTGCTGGCGGACTTCCCCAAAGGCTTCCCGGCCGGCTACCGCGAGCGCTTTGCCGCCCATTCGGCGGTGGTGGACATGCAGCACCTGCTGAGCCTGAACGAAACCAATCCGCTGGTGATGAGCTTCTACCAGCCATTGGGCCAGGTATCCGGCCAGCGCGAGCTGCATTGCAAGCTGTACCACGCCGACGCGCCGCTGGCCCTGTCCGACGTGTTGCCGATCCTGGAAAACCTCGGCCTGCGCGTGCTGGGTGAGTTCCCGTACCGCCTGCGCCACAACAACGGCCGCGAGTTCTGGATCCACGATTTCGCCTTCACCGCCGCCGAAGGCCTGGACCTGGACATCCAGCAGCTCAACGACACCCTGCAGGACGCTTTCGTGCACATCGTGCGCGGCGATGCCGAGAACGATGCGTTCAACCGTCTGGTGCTGACCGCCGGCCTGCCATGGCGCGATGTGGCGCTGCTGCGAGCCTATGCCCGTTACCTGAAGCAGATCCGCCTGGGCTTCGACCTGGGTTACATCGCCAGCACCCTGAACAACCACACCGATATCGCTCGCGAACTGACCCGGTTGTTCAAGACCCGCTTCTACCTGGCACGCAAACTCAGCGGCGACGACCTGGAAGACAAGCAACTGCGCCTGGAACAGGCGATCCTCACGGCCCTGGACGATGTCCAGGTGCTCAACGAAGACCGCATCCTGCGTCGCTACCTGGACCTGATCAAGGCCACCCTGCGGACCAACTTCTACCAGACCGACGCCCACGGCCAGAACAAGTCGTACTTCAGCTTCAAGTTCAACCCGCACCTGATCCCGGAACTGCCCAAGCCGGTGCCCAAGTTCGAGATCTTCGTGTACTCGCCACGGGTCGAGGGCGTGCACCTGCGCTTCGGCAATGTGGCTCGCGGCGGCCTGCGCTGGTCCGACCGTGAAGAGGATTACCGCACCGAAGTGCTGGGCCTGGTAAAAGCCCAGCAGGTGAAGAACTCGGTGATCGTGCCGGTGGGGGCCAAGGGCGGATTCCTGCCACGTCGCCTGCCACTGGGCGGCAGCCGGGACGAGATCGCGGCCGAGGGCGTTGCCTGCTACCGCATCTTCATCTCGGGCCTGCTGGACATCACCGACAACCTGAAGGACGGCGCCCTGGTGCCGCCGGCCAACGTGGTGCGGCATGACCATGACGACCCGTACCTGGTGGTGGCGGCGGACAAGGGCACCGCGACCTTCTCCGACATCGCCAACGGCATCGCCATCGACTACGGTTTCTGGCTCGGCGACGCGTTCGCCTCGGGCGGCTCGGCCGGTTACGACCACAAGAAGATGGGCATCACCGCCAAGGGCGCGTGGGTGGGCGTGCAGCGCCACTTCCGCGAGCGTGGCATCAATGTCCAGGAAGACAGCATCACCGTGGTGGGCATCGGCGACATGGCCGGCGACGTGTTCGGCAACGGCCTGCTGATGTCCGACAAGCTGCAGCTGGTGGCGGCGTTCAACCACCTGCACATCTTCGTCGACCCGAATCCGGATCCGGCCAGCAGCTTCGCCGAGCGCAAGCGCCTGTTCGACCTGCCGCGTTCGGCCTGGACCGACTACGACACCAGCATCATGTCCGAAGGCGGCGGTATCTTCTCGCGCAGCGCGAAAAGCATCGCCATCACGCCACAGATGCAGGAACGATTCGACATCAAGGCTGACAAGCTGACCCCGACCGAACTGCTCAATGCCTTGCTCAAGGCACCGGTGGACCTGTTGTGGAACGGCGGTATCGGCACCTACGTCAAGGCCAGCAGCGAGAGCCACGCCGACGTCGGCGACAAGGCCAACGATGCACTGCGGGTGAACGGCAACGAGCTGCGCTGCAAGGTGGTGGGCGAGGGCGGCAACCTAGGCATGACCCAGCTGGGTCGCGTCGAGTTCGGCCTGCATGGCGGCGCCACCAACACCGACTTCATCGACAACGCCGGTGGCGTGGACTGCTCCGACCACGAAGTGAACATCAAGATCCTGCTCAACGAAGTGGTGCAGGCCGGCGACATGACCGACAAGCAACGCAACCAGTTGCTGGCGAGCATGACCGACGAAGTCGGTGGCCTGGTGTTGGGCAACAACTACAAGCAGACCCAGGCCCTGTCCCTGGCGGCCCGCCGTGCCTTCGTGCGGATCGCCGAATACAAGCGCCTGATGAACGACCTGGAAGCCCGGGGCAAGCTGGACCGCGCCATCGAGTTCCTGCCGACCGAGGAGCAACTGGCCGAACGCGTCGCGGCGGGCCATGGCCTGACCCGTGCCGAGCTGTCGGTGCTGATCTCCTACAGCAAGATCGACCTCAAGGAGGCGCTGCTCAACTCCCTGGTGCCGGACGACGACTACCTGACCCGGGACATGGAAACCGCGTTCCCGCCGACCCTGGTGAGCAAGTTCTCCGAAGCCATGCGTCGCCATCGTCTCAAGCGAGAGATCGTCAGCACCCAGATCGCCAACGACCTGGTCAACCACATGGGCATCACTTTCGTCCAGCGGCTGAAAGAGTCCACTGGCATGAGCCCGGCGAACGTGGCGGGTGCGTATGTCATCGTTCGGGATATCTTTCACCTTCCACACTGGTTCCGCCAGATCGAAGCCCTGGACCACCAGGTCTCGGCGGACGTCCAGCTGGAACTGATGGACGAGCTGATGCGCCTGGGACGCCGCGCGACGCGCTGGTTCCTGCGCAGCCGCCGCAACGAGCAGAACGCCGCCCGCGACGTCGCGCACTTCGGTCCGCACCTGGCGGCGTTGGGCCTCAAGCTCGACGAACTGCTGGAAGGTCCGACCCGCGAAGGCTGGCAGACCCGCTACCAGGCCTATGTGGCGGCCGGCGTGCCGGAGTTGCTGGCGCGCATGGTGGCAGGCACCACGCACCTGTACACCTTGCTGCCGATCATCGAGGCATCCGACGTGACGGGCCAGAACGCCGCCGATGTGGCCAAGGCCTACTTCGCCGTGGGCAGCGCCCTGGACGTCACCTGGTACCTGCAGCAGATCAGCGCCTTGCCAGTGGAAAACAACTGGCAGGCCCTGGCCCGCGAAGCGTTCCGCGATGATGTCGACTGGCAGCAGCGGGCGATCACCATCTCGGTCCTGCAACAGGGCGATGGCACCCAGGACGTGGAAACCCGCCTGGCGCTGTGGCTGGAGCAGCATCACAGCATGGTCGAGCGCTGGCGTGCGATGCTGGTGGACATCCGTGCCGCCAACGGTACCGACTACGCCATGTACGCGGTGGCCAACCGCGAACTGCTGGACCTGGCGTTGAGCGGTCAGGCGGTCGTGACGGCCAACTGATCCGGCGTTGAATGAAAAGCCCCGCATCGCGAGATGCGGGGCTTTTTTGCCTTTCAGGATTGACTGTGGCCCCTGTGGAAGCGAGCTTGTAGTGTGATCGTCAGTTTTTCAGCGGTATCAATACCGCTTCATCCTTTCCCATCACCATGAACACCAGCAGTTTCGCCGGCTCGGTCGCGCTGGCGTTTTTCGAGACCAGGTGCTCGGAACCCGCCGCTTCATACCAGAACTCCCCGGCCTTGTAGGTGGTCGCCGGCTCGCCCTTGACCTGTGAGGTGATGGCGCCTTCGAGCACATAGGCCATGGCCGTGCCTTCATGTTTGTGGGCAATGGAGGATTGGCCCGGCGCGTAGTCGACCGTGAGCATCATGGTTTTTTTACCGGGCAGGTTCTTCAACGCCTTTTCCTGCAGCACCGTGACCTTTTCCGAAGGCGCGGTTTCATGGGCGTAGGCCTGGGCGAGGGGCAGCAGGCCGAGGGCGGCGATCAGGCAGAGTGTTTTCATGGGGACATGACCTGTGTGGTTGTGAGTGGATTCGCGCTGTTGCGGCGATGAATCCACCCTAAGCCCCAGGGTGAGGCAAGCAAACGTCCAATCTTGCGGAAGGTGGGTAGACCAATGATGGGGGCGAATCCACGGCAGGCTGGCCAGTGCGATGAGCTGGCTTGCCCCTTTGTGGTGAGCGGATCAATCCCCTCACCACAATCTGGCCGGGCAGCAATAAAGCGGCGACCTTCAGACAATCGGGAAGCTGTTGAAGTCCACGCTGCGGGCCAGGCGATTGTCGATCAGGCCGATGAAGCCTTGCACTTCGGGGCAATTGAAGTGGGCCTGCATGGCCGCTTCCGATTGCCAGCGGGCGCTGACGGTCCAGCGATCGCCGTCCTCCGGGCACCGGTCGACCATATAGGCGTCGCAGCCCGGCTGGGCACGCAGGGTTTCGACGATCTGCTGCAATTGCCGGCCCAGCTCTTCCGAGCGGCCGGCGGCAGCCTGCACCTGTACGGTATTGATCACTTGGCGAGTCATTGCGCTGGCTCCTGAATCAAGTCGGACGGGGTTGTTCGGCACTCAACGGCACCTGTGCAGGATAGGCCCCCCAGGCCAAGGCTAAAACAGCCAATGGGCGGATAAATGACCAGTCCAATCGCCTCAGGCGAGCTGTTGCAGGATGTCCCGCAAGCGGTCCAGGGCGGTGTCGATGTCCAGGGTTTCGATCGCGCCAAAACCCAGGAACAGGCCCGGGCGGACCGGCGCTTCGTTGAAGAAGCCGTCGAGGCTGTACAGGCCGATTTCGGCTTTCTTCGCCAGCTCGATCACCAGCGCCAGGTCGATCGGCACCTTGCACAGTACCGCCAGGTGAAAGCCCGCGGTGGTGGGCACGGCTTCGAACCAGGGAGACAGGTCCCCGGCCATGCGGGCCAGGATGCGTTCGCGCCGACCGGCGTAGAGGGTGTGGCATCGACGGATGTGCTTGAGCAGGCAGCCCTCGGCGATGAACTTGGCCAAGGCCCATTGGGGCAGGGTGGAGGTGTGCTGGTCGGTGAGGCGCTTGGCCAGGATCACCGCTTCGAGAATGGCCGGTGGCAGGATGGCGTAACCGAGCCGCAGTTCCGGCAGCAGCGTCTTGGAGAAGGTCCCGACGTACGCCACGATGCCGCGTTCGTCCATGCTCTGCAGGGAGTCGGCAGGGCGACCTTCGTAGCGGAACTCGCTGTCGTAGTCGTCCTCGATGATGATCGCCCCCAGCTCGTAGGCCCTTGCCAGCAAGGCCTGGCGCCGCGCCTGGCTCATGGGCATGCCCAACGGGAACTGGTGGGAAGGGGTCACGTAGATCAGCCGCGTACCGTCGGGAATCAGGTCCACGCGCATGCCTTGGTCGTCCACCGGCACGCCGGCCACCGTCGCCCCATGGGAACCGAACAGCAGGCGCGCCGGTGGGTAGCCCGGGTCTTCCATGGACACCAGGCTACCGGGACAGGTCAGTACTCGCGAGATCAGGTCCAGGGCCTGTTGTGCGCCGTTGCACACCACCACGTCGTCATCCTGGCAATTGACCCCGCGGGAAAACGCGACGTGCCGGGCAATGGCATTGCGCAGCGCCGGCAGGCCTTCGGGCTGGCTATAGAAACCCTTGTGGCTGGCGATCTGGCGCAGGGCATGGGCGGTGCAGCGGCGCCAGTCGTCCAGGGGAAACTGGCCCTTGCCGGTGGCGCCACCGATGAAGTCGTAGCGCAGGGCACTCTCGACGCTGGGGTGGCGCATCAGGTCCGGCATGTTGCGCCAGGCTTGCACCACCTCGGCGCCGGCCAGCTCGCGGTGGCTCTGCTTGTGCACGATCCTGGCCGGACGGGCGTTGACGTAGGTGCCCTTGCCTATGATGCCGGTCAGGAAGTTCTCATAGGTGAGCTGCGCATAAGTATCGGAAACCGTCTTGCGAGACACCCCCAGCTGTTCGGCCAGCAACCGACTGGGGGGCAGTTGGGTACCGGCGGCCAGGCGGCCGCTTTCGATGGCGCTGCGTAATTGTTGATACAACTGGCTCGTCAGGTCCTTGCGGCCGTTGATGACGACATGAAGTTCCATACCCGCTGGCTCCTGGGGCAATTGGTTGCGGCGAGCATCAAAGGGGCAAGATTACCCGTATTGGATAAGCGCGTAGAAGTTGCGTGGTGAAAATCCCGCCTATTGGCTTCTGGACGGTGGTCCCGGTTTTTTCGTTGAATTGGACCTGTCCCTGGCGGCCCGCAGGCCCTACCGTGACGCTATCGAACGCCACGGAGCCCGCCATGAGCCAGCGTCTGGATTACTACAGCGCCTCCCCCGGGGCGATGAAAGCGATGATCGGCCTGGAAGCGCTGGCCAGTCGCCTGAGCATCGAGCCGGCGCTGCTGCACCTGATCAAGATTCGTGCCTCGCAGCTCAACGGCTGCGCCTTTTGCACGGACATGCACTCGGTGGACGCGCGACGCCAGGGTGAGACCGAACGACGCCTCTACGCCGTGGCGGTCTGGCGCGACAGCGGCTTTTTCAACCTGCGCGAACGTGCCGCCCTGGCCTGGACCGAAGCGGTCACGCTATTGGCCGAAAGCCAGGTGCCGGATGACGTCTATGCCCTGGCCCGTAGTCAGTTCGCCGAAGAAGAGCTGGTGGACCTGACCCTGGCGATCAGCACCATCAACGCCTGGAACCGTCTGGCGGTGAGTTTCCGCCAGAGTCCCAGCGCTTGATCGACACGGCACCCGGACGGCTGTTGAGGCGCAGCGAAGTCATTGGCCGCTGGCTGGCCTCTGGGGCTTGACCGACGTGCCGAACGTATTGCCCATGCGCACCCCGGTAGCCGCCGGCGTTGCCAGGCCGACGCTGTTGGGCGGCCGCCGCTCGACGGGCACGTCCAGGGCTTCCCGGGCCTGTCGAGCGGCGGCCGCGGCCTGTGGATCGTTGCCCATCTGACGGCTCAGGCAGTTGTAGTCGGGGGTCTTGTAGCCACCCACCGTCACCTCGATACAGGCCGGCGCCTCGTCGCCCCAGGCGCTGCAAAGCACCGTGAACAATCCCACTCCCGCCGTCATGCCCATCCACTGTTTCATCGCTGACCTCCTGGCCCGTCACCGCGGACGGTGCGTTGTCAGGGCATCAGTCTAGTGCGGTCCGAGGGATTTGTATCAGGTGTCATACGACATTCATAAACAGCCCTCAGGATGACGTTTTTCAACGGATACGTCAGTCGTGCAGCAAGGCAGCGCCAGGGGTGGATGCAGGCGTGGATTGACCAGGCCCCCCTTGGGTTGGCTGATGGTGTGGTTGTGTCTGCTGGCCGCTCCGGTGCGGGCTGTTGGCCTGGTGGAGCTGGACATCGCGCCCCAGGCATTGACCACTGCGCTGGAGCAGTTCAGCCGGGCGACCGGCATGGCGGTGCTGGTGGACCACGGGTTGTCGAGCCGACGCCAGACCCTGGGTGTCCAGGGGCGATTCACGCCTTCCGAAGCCTTGAACGTATTGCTGCGCGGTACAGGGCTTGCGGCGCATTACGCCCGGGCGGACGCCTTCACGTTGCAGCCGGTGCGTGTCCGTGAAGTCGCGCTGCCTCCCGGCGCTGCGCCGGGGTTGAGTGAAGGCAATTATGCGGCGGCCATCCAGGCGGTCATCCAACGCAATTTGTGTGCGTCGCCACTGACCCATCCGGGCAGCTTTCGCGCGTTGCTGCAGGTGTGGATCGGCCGCGACGGGGTGGTCCAGCACACTCGCCTGGTCGCTTCCACCGGGAATCTGATGCGTGACAAGGCCCTGGTCAACAGTATGCAGAACCTCAGGATCGACCGCCCGGCGCCCACGTCGTTGCGCCAGCCGGTGACCCTGCTCTTGTTACCCGACTCATCAGGAAAACGCATGGAATGCACAGCAGGGGAAGGGGTGTTCGGGCAATGAAAGACACTGGTCGCAACCCGATGGTCAGGCTTTTCCTCACCTCCTACGAGGATTTCAAGGTTCGCCTGCGCCGACGCCTGGGTTCCGAGGAACTGGCCAACGATGTGTTGCACGAGACCTACCTGCGAGTCGATCGCATGGACGACACACCGGACATCGCCCAGCCCAACGCCTATCTGTATCGCATGGCCCTGAACATCGCCGCCGACCGACGGCAAGCCGATGCTCGCCTGCTGACCGGCGGCGAGATCGACGAACTGCTGCAGGTTTCGGATGAGGCGCTGGACCCGGCCCGGGTCGTGGGCGGGCAGAAGGAACTGCAGACCTTGCTCAAGGCACTGTATGAATTGCCGGCGCGCCGGCGCAGGATTTTCATCGCGGCGCGCCTGGAAGAAGCACCGCACCTGGAAATTTCCCAGCGATTCGGTATTTCCACCCGGATGGTGGAGAAGGAAATCAAGGCCGCGCTGGGGCATTGCGCCCAACGCCTGGAAAGAAAAGTCATCCAACGGTTCGGTCCCGGGGCGGGAAAACAGTCTTGAAGGTTAGGCTGTGTACGAAAAGTGCCTGCGCGACGACCCTGCTGCCGTTGAGAACAGGCTCGCAAAGCTCATTGGCAACCCGTCAACTGCGCTTGCTCGCCTGTTTTCGCCTGGCCTGCTCGCCGCGTGGCGACTTTACGTACAACCCTTGGATCGGATCAATTCGTGAGTACGTGTGCGCTTGAACATCTTCAGCATCGCTTCCCCTGATGCCACGCCAGAGGCTCGACTGGCCGACGAAGCCCGAGACTGGCTGATCCTGCTGACCTCGGGACGGGCCACCGTGGCCGATGCCCGGGCCTTGCGCCAATGGTGTGGGCAAAGCCCCGCGCACGCCCAGGCATTCGAGCAGGCCAAGGCGCTTTGGCAGGGGCTGCTGCCGGCCGCCGAGGCCATGCAGGCACCGCGGCATTTCGGCCGTCGGGCATTCCTGGGCGGGGCCATCGCGGCATCGGCGGGTTTCCTGTTGATCAGGACGATGGTGCCCGGCGGAATTTCCGGGCTGGGAGCCGACTACGTCACCGAGGTTGGCGAGCAGCGGCGGGTGGAACTGGGCGATGGAATCAGCCTGGAGCTCAATACCCAGACCCGCCTGAGTCGCCGTGCGCTGGCAGAGGGAGGGCAGGCACTGGAGTTGCTGGCTGGAGAGATCGAAGTGCAGGGGCGCAGTGTCTCGACGGTCAGCGTCCAGGCCGGCACCGGCTGGATCAGCGCTGCACGGGCACGGTTCAACATCCGCTACGTGGACCAGAGCGTCTGCACTACCTGCCTGGAAGGCGTCGTGCAGGTGCAGGTACAGGGGCAGAGCTTGCGTCTGGAGCCGGGCATGCAATTGACCTACGGCAATGGCCGTACCGGCCAGCCACAGAACGCCGATGTATCGGCTGCCGTTGCCTGGCGCGAGCAAGTGCTGGTCTTCAACGACGCCACGTTGGCCAGCGTCATCGATGAAATCAACCGCTACCGTCCGGGCATGTTGTTGCTGCTCAATCGTGAGTTGGGCCAGCGCAAGGTCCAGGCGCGTTTCCGTCTCGATCAACTGGCTGGCGTGGCGCTGCTGATCCGCGACGCCTACGGGGCCCGATGCATCGAATTACCGGGTGGGGTAGTGGTACTCAGTTGAAGCCACTGGTGCTTTGCGAGCCGTCTCGAAGCTGGCGTGGCGGCACTCTCTGTCACGCCACGCAGCTTCTCGAAGGGCATTGACGGGACCTTCAGGCGACGGTCGCGGCGCTGCGTTCGCGCAGCTCCTGCAAGCGATCGGCGCCGCCTTCGGCGACACGATTCTCCAGCAAGCGGTCGGACCCGCCCTCGGCGACACGACGTTCCAGCAAGCGATCGGACCCGCCTTCGGCGACACGACGTTCCAGCAAGCGGTCGGACGCGCCCTCGGCGACACGACGTTCCAGCAAGCGGTCGGACCCGCCTTCGGCGACACGTCGTTCCAGCAAGCGGTCGGACCCGCCCTCGGCGACACGACGTTCCAGCAAGCGGTCGGAGCCGCCCTCGGCGACACGACGTTCCAGCAAGCGGTCGGAGCCGCCTTCAGCCAGGTGTTGCGCAGCCTGGCTGTGGGGCGTTGCGCTCGCCGAGGCGACATTCGCCACGCCGACCCCGCCAACCAGGGTCAGGGCCAGTGCCAGGGAGGATATCTTCGAGAAACTGAGCATGGTGGTTCTCCTTGCGTTCAAGTGGATTGGGTCCGTGGCAGCGAAGGGTGTTGCTGTCCGGTGATCACAGTTAAACGCCTGGATGTATCGACGCTGTGTGGCGGGAGAGGGCGAAATCGACGGTTTCGTATCTGTCGCGGGTTCATATACAGACCGATACAAATCCGTTGTAGACCTGCCTGCCAGTGCTCAATTCCGAGGACTTTCCCTAGCCGATAATCGCACGCTTTGTACGGTGGGCAGGCCTGGGTTATTGACCGAACTAACCGGTTGGTACATTTTAGGCGCAACAGTCTTGTCCGATACGGCGGGGCTCATAATAAAAATAGAGGAACACCCTATGCGCAGCCGTCCGCGGGCACCCCACGCTCTCTCTTCGCTCTGTCGTTTCATTCCTGAAGCCATTTGCGTCTCCGGTTCGACCCGGTAGCGGCCCACGCCGCTGCGGTCCTATCGCGCCGCCGAGGCCGGCGCTCGACAAACCCGAGAGGTCTTCAAGATGACCAAAGTCGTCGATCTGTATTTCAAGTTGCTCAAGTTGCTGATTGTCCTGTGCATGGTCGCGATGATCGTGCTGGTATTCGGTAACGTCGTGCTGCGTTACGCCTTCAACTCCGGCATCAGCGTGTCCGAGGAGCTGTCGCGCTGGTTCTTCGTCTGGATGATTTTTCTCGGCGCCCTGGTGGCGCTCAAGGACCGCGCGCACCTGGGCATGGACAGCCTGGTCAAGCGTCTGCCAGCGGCCGGCAAGCGCGCCTGCCTGGTCATCGGGCATCTGCTGATGCTGTACATCTGCTGGTTGATCTTGCTGGGCAGCTGGCAGCAGGCGGTGATCAACCTGCAGGTGGTCGCACCGGCATCCGGTCTGTCCATGGCGCTGTTCTATGCCGCCGGCCTGGTATTCGGTGCCAGTGCCGCGCCGATCCTGCTCCATGAACTCTACCTGGCCCTGTTCGGCAAGCTCGGCGACGACGAGCTGGTGATGATCAAGGACAACGACGCTACGCAAGCGCTGGCGCATAACCCCATCAAGAGTGACCGCCCATGACACTGGCCATTTTCCTCGGGTCCCTGATGGGCAGCATGGCGCTGGGCATACCCATCGCGTTTGCCTTGCTGGTGGTCAGTGTGGCGTTGATGGTCTACCTGGACCTGTTCGACGCGCAGATCATTGCCCAGAACTTGCTCAATGGCGCCGACAGCTTTCCGCTGATGGCGGTGCCGTTCTTCATGCTGGCCGGCGAAATCATGAATGTCGGCGGCTTGTCCAAGCGCATCGTCAACATTGCCATGGCCCTGGTAGGGCATAAGCGCGGTGGCCTCGGTTACGTGGCGATCATCGCGTCCTGCCTGCTGGCATCGCTCTCCGGCTCCGCCGTTGCCGACGCGGCCGCACTGGCGGCGTTGCTGGTGCCGATGATGGTGCTGGCCGGGCACTCCCGGGGTCGGTCGGCCGGCCTGATCGCGGCCGGCAGCATCATTGCGCCGGTCATTCCCCCCAGCATCGGTTTCATTGTGTTTGGCGTGGCGTCCGGTGTGTCGATTTCCAAGCTGTTTCTGGCCGGCATCGTGCCAGGGCTGTTGCTGGGCGCTTCGCTGGCCGTGGCCTGGTGGTACATCTCGCGCAACGAGCATGTGGAAACGCCCCCCAAGCGCTCCCGCGCCGAAGTACTGCGCACCCTGCTCGACGGCAGTTGGGCGCTGGGCCTGCCCCTGATCATCATCTTGGGCCTGAAGTTCGGCATCTTCACCCCCACCGAAGCCGCAGTGGTGGCGGCGGTCTACTCGCTGTTCGTGTCCCTGGTGATCTATCGGGAAATGAAAGTCAGCCAACTGTACGAAGTGATCCTGTCCTCGGCCAGGACCACTTCGGTGGTGATGCTGCTGGTGGCGGCGGCCATGGTTTCATCCTGGCTGGTGACCATTGCCGACCTGCCGGGTCAGTTGGCGGAGCTGCTGGCACCCTTCATGGACAACCAGACCCTCCTGCTGCTGGTGATGATGGCGTTGATCATCCTGGTGGGAACGGTCATGGACATGACGCCGACCATCCTCATCCTCACGCCGGTGCTGATGCCCGCGGTCATCCAGGCGGGGATCGATCCGGTGTATTTCGGCGTGCTGTTTCTGATCAATACGGCCATCGGCCTGATCACCCCGCCCGTGGGCACGGTACTGAATGTGGTGTGCGGCGTGGCGAAGCTGGATTTCGAGGAGATCGTCCGCGGGGTCTGGCCGTTCATGCTCGCGCAATTCGTGGTGCTGTTCCTGCTGGTGCTGTTCCCGCAACTGGTCCTCGGGCCGTTGAAGTTCTTCACCGGATGAGCCCGGTGCAAGCCTGGTCAGCTCGACCTCAACAACAATAATGAATGGAGAGTGACATGCGAAAACTGATGAAGACCCTGTTGGCCGGGGCATGTGCGACGGGGTTGCTGCTGGGCAGCGTGGCCGGCCATGCGGACGAGATACGCGAGCGCACCCTGCGATTCGCGTTCCAGAACGTCAAGGAACATCCACAGGGCCAGGGGGCGCAGAAGTTCGCCGACCTGCTCAGCGAAAAGAGCGGCGGCAAGATCAAGGTCCGCCTGTTCCCCGGCGGCACGCTGGGCGGTGACGTGCAGACGGTGTCTGCCCTGCAGGGCGGTACGCTGGATATCACCGTGCTCAACTCGGGCATCCTGGCGGCCCAGGCACCGGACTTCGCCATGCTCGACTTTCCGTTTCTGTTCAACGACGCCGCCGAGGCCCATGCGGTGATCGACGGAGCGGTCGGCCAGAAGCTCGCAGCGCAACTGGACAGCAAAGGGTTGGTCGGCCTGGGCTACTGGGACCTGGGGTTTCGCCACCTGACCAACAGCAAGCATCCGGTGAACCGGCTCGAAGACATGCAGGGCCTGAAGATTCGGGTCATTCAGTCGCCCATCTACCTGGAAACCTTCTCCGCGCTGGGGGCCAACCCCGTGCCGATGGCGTTCCCCGAGGTCTACACCGGTCTTGAACAACACACCATCGACGGCCAGGAGAACCCGTTCACGGTGATCGAGGGCAACAAGTTCTACGAGGTGCAGAAATACCTGTCCGTCACGGGCCATATCTTCAACCCGCAATCGTTGATTATCAGCCAGAAGACCTGGAATCGCCTCAACGATGCTGAAAAAACCATGATTCGCGAGGCCGCCGCCCAAGCGCAGCACTTCCAGCGGGAAGTCACCGCGGCGAGCATGGACAAGGCCAAGGCGACGCTGGCTGGCGCGATGACCGTCAACGAACTCACCCCGGCCGAGAAAGATCGCTTCCGCGAGCGGGTGCGGCCGGTGATCGACAAGTTCGCCCAGTCCCTGGACGCCAACCTGGTGAAGATGATGTACGACGAAATCGCCAAGGTGCGGGCAGGACAGTGAGCTGAATCGGGTCCCGTTCAAGTCTGTGGGAGCGCGCCTGCTCGCGATGGCGGTGTGTCAGCGACTTGCAGTGTGGCTGACCTGGCGCCATCGCGGGCAGGCTCGTTCCCACAGCCTGACGCATCGTTATCAGAGCGTTATCGAGCCCCTGGCACCGCCAGCCACTGCCCGATGACTTTCTGGTAGCTGCCATTGGCCTTGCTCAGGTGCAGCCACTGGTCCACATACATTTTCCAGGTGGTGTCGTCCCGAGGCAGCAGATAGGCCTTCTCGCCATATTGCAGGTAGCGGGTCGGGTTGACGGCGCAAAGGCCAGGCTTGAGTTTCTGTTGGTAGAGGGCTTCCGACGCATCGGTGATCATCACGTCGGCCCGCTTGTCCAGCAGCTCCTGGAAGATGGTCACGTTGTCATGGAAACTGAGCTGGCCCTTGGGCAGGAAGGCCCGTACGAAGGCTTCGTTGGTGCCGCCGGCGGGCTCCACCAGGCGCACCGAGGGCTGGTTGAGCTGCTCGATGGTCTGGTAGCGCGACTGGTCTTCGCAGCGCACCAGCGGGATTTTTCCGTCCACGTCCAGGGTGTCACTGAAAAACGCTTTCTTCTGGCGTTCCAGGGTCACGGAAATCCCGCCCATGCCGATGTCGCACTTGCCTGCCAGCATGTCCGGCATCAGGGTCTTCCAGGTAGTCTGCACCCACTGCAACTTCACCCCCAGGCTCGTGGCCAGGGAGCGTGCCATGTCGATGTCGATGCCTTCGTATTCACCGCTTTCAGCCTTGTAGGTGTAGGGCTTGTAGTCACCGGTGGTGCAGACCTTGAGCTCGCCGCGTTGCAGGACCTGATCCAGATGGGAAGGGGCCGGCTCGGCCATGACGCTGCCGCACAGCGCCATCAGGCCGCAGAACGTCATTGTGCTTATTGTGTTTTTCATAGGGACGCACGTCTCGCAAGGGAAGGGGACAAGACGGGCCAGTGTAGTGAAAGTGCTTGCAGGCTGTCACCGAAGGCGTGGGCTGGGCATGCTTGCGCCCGCGGTGGCGGCAGGGCTCGTGTTCAAGGGCCGTCCGGTCGGATATGTTCGCTCATCAATTGCACGAGCGATCCCACAGGCTCGCTCAGGCTTTGGGGGCGACGATGCACGAGGCCGATATCACGGTGAAAAGTGTGCTCCCCCAGCTCCACCACCCGGACGTCGCCGGGCCAGTCCTGATGGGCGGCGGTCTGGGGAATCAGCGCGACCCCCACGCCTTTTCCCACCAGTTTGATGATCGCATCCAGTTCATCCAGCTCGCATATTTCTCGCAGGTTGACAGGCATCCGGCTGAGGAATCGGTCCACCTGCCTGCCGCCGAAAGAAGAGCGGTCATAACGGATGAAGGGCTGGCTGGCGAGCAGTTCGGTCCAGTCATCCCCGGGCACATCGGCGGGTACGATCAATCGGTAGGGCTCACGGACCAGAGTGGCCCAGCGCAGGTCGCTCTGCAGTGAGAAAGGCGGGCGAATGATGAGGGCCATGTCGATCTCACCGGCGTCCACAAGGTTGATCAACTCGATCGACAGGCCGGGTATCACGCGGGTTCGGCATTGCGGATACTGTCGGTGGAACTTCGCCAGCGCGTCCGGCAGGAACGAGCGCTGTACCGAGGCGATGGCGCCGATGTTGATCAAGACACTGGCGGGCGCACCGATGCTGGCGGAGCCCAGGTTGTCGTACAGGCGCAGCAGGTCCTGGGCCTGGAGCAGGATTTGATGACCCATCCGATTGAGCTGGGCGCTACGACCCTTGCGATCGAAGATCGGGAAGCCCAGCTCGGCTTCCAGACGCTGCATCTGGGCGCTGACGGCGGCCTGGGTCAGGCCGATTCGGTGGCCGGCGGCGGCGAACGTGCCCTCGCGGCAGACGGCGACCAGTGTTTTGAGTTCTTTGATCATTCACAAAGAATAGTTGTGTTCCTGAGCGATTTATATTGATTTTTTTATCTTCTGCGCGGCGCTAGGCTGGTTTCCCTGACCTCAAACCCCTGGAGTCCCGATGAGTATCGCGCCTTTTCACCTGGCTATCCCTGTATATGACCTCGCGGCCGCCCGCGCTTTCTACGGCCAAGTGTTTGGCCTGGAAGAAGGGCGGTCCAGCGCCCAATGGGTCGATTTCAATTTTTTCGGACATCAGCTGGTGATCCATGAACATCCGAAGACGCCGTCCCAGGAAAGCGTCCATAGCAACCCGGTGGACGGTCATGACGTTCCTGTCCCGCATTTTGGCGTGGTGCTGGGCTGGCAGGAATGGGAAGCGTTGGCCGAACGCTTGAAGTCCTTCGGCACCGAATTCGTGATCGAGCCCTATATTCGCTTCCAGGGCCAGGTTGGCGAACAGGCGACCATGTTTTTATTCGATCCGTGTGGTAACGCGCTGGAATTCAAGGCCTTCAAGGACATGGGCCAGCTGTTCGCGAAGTGAAGCGAGGCACCTGCCGGAGCCATGGCGCCGTTGCAACCTTGCGTGGACGGTTCCGCCCGCTGCATCCGCGTCAGCCGTCCACTGTTCAGCTGGATATGATCCCGTGATCGATGGCGTACTTCGCCAGTGCCGCGGGTTTGTCGATGTTGAGCTTGCGGCGGATGCTCAGGCGGTGGGTCTCGACGGTGCGCACGCTGATGTCCAGTTCCCGGGCCATTTCCTTGTTGTTCAGGCCCTGGACCATCTTGCGCAGCACCTGGCTCTCGCGAGGGGTCAGTTCGTTGTCGGTGTTCGGATCGGCGGCGAGCCGCTGGGCGATCTCGGCGCTGTAGAAGGTGCCGCCGCTGATGATGGCTTCGATGGCGGCGATGATTTCCCGCGATGGGGCGTTCTTGAGCACGTAGCCACTGGCGCCGGAGCGCACGGACTCGCTCACGTATTCATGATTGTCGTACATGCTGAGCATGAGGATCTTGAGGCTGGGGTACTGCTTGCCCAGCAGCCGGGTCAGTTCCAGTCCGTTCATGTCCTTGAGGCCGATGTCCATCAGCAGCAGGTCCGGCTGGCAACGACCGATCATTTCCAGCGCTTGCTCGCCGTTCTCCGCTTCACCGACCACCTCCAGTTGCGGCATGACGGACAGCAAGGCCCTGATGCCGTCGCGGACCAGGGAATGATCGTCCACCAGCGCGACACGGATTACAGGGGGCAGGCTCATGGGCAGGCGCTCTTGTTGTAATGGGGGCTCATCAGCTTTGCGTGACCGACATGTTCATGGGGAGCAGGACGTCCAGTTCGCTTCGTCCGGGTGTCGAGGTCAGTTCCAGGCGGCCGCCGAAATGCTCGACCCGTTCGCGGATATTACGCAGGCCGATGCCAGCATGGCCACGTTCGACCTGGGGCACGTTGAAGCCCATGCCGTCATCCACCACCGTCAGGCGCAAGGACTGGCCCGAACCGAACAGGGTGATGGCGACCCGCTTGGCTCCGGCGTGGCGTTCGATATTGGTCAAGGCCTCCTGGGCGATGCGGAACAGCGAGACGGGGGCGCCATTTTCCAGCCGGCAGTCGAATTCGTTGCTTCGATAGGACACTTCGAGCCCGCTGCGCTGTTCGAACTCGGCGGCGAGCTGGCCGATGGCGGCCGGCAGGCCCAGGGTATCGAGCAGGGAAGAGCGCAGGTCATGGGAAATGCTGCGGATTTCGCCGATGGCCTGGCCCAGCCGGTCGGTGGCGTTCTTCAGGATACCCAGGCCATTTTCCTGGCCATTCTCCAGGACATGGCTGGCGAGTTCGAACTGGAACTTTATCGACACCAGCACCTGGCTGATGCCGTCGTGAAGCTCGCGAGACACCCGTGAGCGCTCTTCCTCCTGCAAGCTGACGATGCGCTGGTTCAGCCGTTGCAGTTTCTTGTCGGCCAGGCGGTGCTCACTGACGTTCAGGGTCATGCCGCCGGCGAATACCAGCAGCACCGCCACCAATGCCACCGCGGCGATGGCCTGCATGGTGGTGTGGATGCCCTGGGCCACTTCATCGCGGGCCTTCTGGGTGGCGAGTTCGACATCCTCCAGGTAGATCCCGGTGCCGAGCATCCAGCCCCAGCGATCGAGCATGACCACATAGGCCAGTTTGTCGGTCACCTGGCCGGAGGAGGGCTTGTTCCAGGCATAGCGCTGGAAGCCTTCGCCTGACTCGGCGCTTTTGATCAGCGCCTGGATGACGGGCAGGCCGTGGGGATCCTTCATGTCCCAGAGGTACTGGCCCACCAGTTCCGACTGGCGTGCATGCATCAGGCTGCGGCCCTGGCGATCGTAGACGAAGAAATAACCGTTGATGCCGAAGCTGAGCTTGCGCAACTCCTCCAGCACTTGCTGCTGGGCCTTTTCGTCCCCCTGTCCATCGTTGTACAGCGGGGCGATCAGGCTCTGCGCCATCTCGACATAGTTCTTCAACTCGGCGCGCTTGCTGGCCAGGATGCTGTCTTCGATCAGTTGCGCCTGCTGATCACCCAACTGGCGGTTGAGGGAAATCACCAGCACGCAGATGACAGCGATCGCCAGGACCAGGGGCAGGATCCCGAGGGCGACGATTTTGTGTTTGAGCAGCATCTGTACTCCTGTCCGGGCCTGGCGAGGGGAGGCGTGATGACTGGCATCATATGCCAAACATCCTACCCGATAGCAGACCTGTGCAAGCAAGCCCGGCCCTGCAAGACCGACGGCGTCTACGTAGTACTACGGATTTATTTATTGACGGCTTGCACCGATATTGGGCCGGCTCCGAATAGCCGGGGCACATTATAAAAACAATCGCCGCAGTCCTCTTGGACATCGGCAGGAGACACGCAATGACAACCCGTCTGGTTAAACACCTCGCCTGGTTTGCCGTGGCTGTTCTGGGAGCCTGTGCGTTGAGTGTCGTGGCCTTGCGCCGCGGCGAACCCATCAACGCCCTCTGGATCGTCGTCGCAGCCGTGGCCATCTACCTGGTCGCCTACCGCTACTACAGCCTTTTCATCGCCAACAACGTGATGCAACTCGACGCGCGCCGGGCCACTCCCGCCGTGCTCAATAACGATGGCCTGGACTATGTCCCGACCAACAAGCACATCCTCTTCGGCCACCACTTCGCGGCGATTGCCGGCGCGGGGCCGCTGGTCGGGCCGGTGCTGGCGGCGCAGATGGGCTACCTGCCCGGCACGCTCTGGCTGATCGCCGGCGTGGTGCTGGCCGGTGCGGTGCAGGATTTCATGGTCCTGTTCCTGTCCACCCGCCGCAACGGTCGCTCCCTGGGCGACATGGTGCGCGAGGAAATGGGCCGTATCCCCGGCACCATCGCGCTGTTCGGCTGCTTTTTGATCATGATCATCATCCTCGCGGTGCTGGCGCTGATCGTCGTCAAGGCCCTGGCCGAGAGCCCGTGGGGGATCTTCACGGTGATGGCGACCATCCCGATCGCGATGTTCATGGGCATCTACATGCGCTACATCCGTCCGGGCCGCATCGGTGAGATTTCCCTCATCGGCGTGCTGTTGCTGCTGGGTTCGATCTGGCTGGGCGGGCAGGTGGCCGCCGATCCGGTCTGGGCCAAGGCCTTCACCTTTACCGGCGTGCAGATCACCTGGATGCTGATCGGCTACGGCTTTGTCGCGGCGGTGCTGCCGGTGTGGCTGATCCTGGCGCCGCGGGACTACCTGTCCACGTTCCTCAAGATCGGTACCATCGTCGCCCTGGCGATCGGCATCCTGATCACCATGCCCGAGCTGAAGATGCCGGCGCTGACCCAGTTCACCGACGGCACCGGCCCGGTGTGGAAGGGAGGGCTGTTCCCGTTCCTGTTCATCACCATCGCCTGTGGCGCGGTGTCGGGCTTCCATGCGCTGATTTCATCGGGCACCACGCCCAAGCTGCTGGATAACGAAGTCAATGCCCGTTACATCGGCTACGGCGGCATGCTCATGGAGTCCTTCGTGGCGATCATGGCCATGGTCGCCGCTTCGGTGATCGAGCCGGGCGTGTACTTTGCCATGAACAGCCCGGCGGCCATCGTCGGGACCGACGTGGTGGCCGTGGCGCAGACCGTCAGCAACTGGGGCTTTGCCATCACGCCGGACGCGTTGCAGGCGGTGGCCAAGGACATCGGCGAAACCACCATCCTGGCCCGCGCCGGCGGTGCGCCGACCCTGGCGGTGGGTATCGCGCAGATCCTGCACTCGGTGCTGCCGGGTGAGAACACCATGGCGTTCTGGTACCACTTCGCGATCCTGTTCGAAGCGCTGTTCATCCTCACCGCGGTGGACGCCGGCACCCGTGCCGGGCGGTTCATGCTGCAGGACCTGCTGGGCTCGTTCGTGCCGGCCCTCAAGCGCACCGAATCCTGGCCCGCCAACCTGATCGCCACCGCCGGTTGCGTGGCACTGTGGGGCTACCTGCTGTACCAGGGCGTGATCGACCCGCTGGGTGGCATCAACACC
Source organism: Pseudomonas sp. NFACC43 (assembly GCF_900119645.1). Lineage (NCBI taxonomy): Bacteria > Pseudomonadati > Pseudomonadota > Gammaproteobacteria > Pseudomonadales > Pseudomonadaceae > Pseudomonas > Pseudomonas sp. NFACC43. The sequence continues at coordinate 715 of NZ_FPKK01000001.1, read as the reverse complement.
CTGTGGCCGCTGTTCGGCATCTCCAACCAGATGCTGGCGGGGATCGCCCTGATGCTCGGTACCGTGGTGCTGATCAAGATGAAGCGCCAGCGCTACGTCTGGGTCACGCTGCTGCCGGCGACGTGGCTGCTGATCTGCACCACCACCGCGGGCCTGATCAAGCTGTTCGACGCCAACCCGGCGATCGGCTTCCTGGCCCTGGCGCGCAAGTACAACGATGCCCTGGCCGCCGGCCAGGTCCTGGCCCCGGCCAAGAGCGTGGAGCAGATGCAGCACGTGGTGTTCAACGCCTACACCAACGCCACGCTGACGGTGCTGTTCCTGTTCGTGGTCTTCAGCATCCTGTTCTACGCGCTCAAGGTCGGCATCGCCGCCTGGGGCACGAAAGAGCGCACGGACAAAGAAGCGCCATTCCAGGCCCTGCCGGACGCGTAACCAGAGGATTGCAACGATGTTCAATGACTTGAGTCGCCTCGGTAAATACCTCGGTCAGGCCGCCCGCCTGATGGTCGGCATGCCCGACTACGACAACTACGTCGAGCACATGCAAACCAAGCACCCGGACAAGCCGCTGATGGACTACGAGGCGTTCTTCCGCGAACGCCAGGAAGCCCGCTACGGCGGCAAGGCCGGGCCCAAGTGCTGTTGAACCGCTGATTGCCGGCGGATGATGCAACCCTTGTGGGAGCGAGCCTGCTCGCGATGGCAGTGGGTC